>JAGWPB010000003.1 GCA_028870665.1 Lysobacteraceae bacterium | reverse complement strand
AGCTGCCGGGCGCGCCGCCGGGCATCGGCTGCTTCGCCGACGTGCGCGCCGTGGCGCGCGCGCACGTGGCCGCGGCGCGCGATCCGCGCCGCGGCGAGTGCTGGCTGCTGGGCGGCGTCGAAGCGCCGTTCGCCGAACTGGTGCAGGCGCTGGCCGCTGCGATCGGCGTGCCGGCGCCGCGCCGTCATCTGCCGCGCGCGCTGCTGACGCTCAACGCGCTGATCGCGGAGGCACGGGCCGCGGTGACCGGTCGCGAACCCGCGATCACGCGCGCCGGCGTCGCCCTCACCTGCCATCGCATGCGCATCGATGATCGCAAGGCGCGGCGCGAACTCGGCTATACCCATACGCCGCTGGTCGCACTTGCCAGTGACAGCGTCGTCTGGCTGCGTGGCGAAGGATTGCTGCCGGCATGAACGAGACCAGCCCCGCTCCCGCCGCCTGCGGCAACTGCGGCAGCCTGCTCAAGGGCCCGTGGTGCCACCGCTGCGGCCAGGAGGCACACGACCCGATGCAGCGGTTCCGCGGTGCGCTGCGCGATCTGCTTGAACAGGTGCTGCATTTCGACGGCCGCCTCTGGCGCACCCTGCTGCCGCTGTACTTTCGCCCCGGTTTCCTCACCCGTGACTATCTCGCCGGCCGTCGCGTGCGCTATGTGGCGCCGCTGCGGCTGATGTTCTTCCTCGCCGTGATCGCGTTCTTCGTGCTGCGGCTGAACGTCGAGACCGGCCCGTCGCAGTCCGGGGCCTCGGATACCGGGCGCTATGCCGCCGCGCACAGCGCAGCCGGCGTCGAGCGCCGGCACCAGGCCGAGCGCGCGCGCATCGACGCCGCCCTGCGCAAGCCGAACCTGCCCGCGCCGGCGCAGGTCCTGTTGCAAACGGCGCGCTGGCAGGATGACGCGGCCGCCGATCGGCGCCTGGCCGAGCTGGGAGCACCGGTGCCCGCCGCAAGCGGCGCGAACGCCCGTTCGGGCGCGGCGCAGGCGAGTCTCGGTCCACGGTCGATGCCCACGGATGCCCGCGCCGCCTGGCTGCTGGGGCACCTGCGCACGCGCCTCAAGGCCGGGCTCAACGATCCGCGCCGGTGGTTGATCGGCGTGCTGCATCTGCTGCCGCAGACGATGCTGGTGCTGTTGCCGCTGTTTGCGCTGGTGCTGAAAGGGGTCCTGTACGGCAAGCGCCGGCTTTACATGGAGCACCTGCTGGTCGCCCTGCACAGCCACGCATTCGTGTTTCTGGACCTGATCGTGCTGGTGATACTGGATGCCCTGCAGGCGCTTGCGCGGCCGCAGTGGCCGGTACCGGCCGCCGCCCTGGGCGGCGTCGCGACGCTGGCCGGCTGGTGGCTGCTGATCTATCCGCTGCTGATGCAAAAGCGCGTTTACGGCCAGCGCTGGGGCGGCGCCCTCGTCGCCTATCTCGGAATCGGCCTGATCTACAGCCTGCTGCTGGCGCTGGCACTCGGCGCCGTCTTTGTGCTCAGCCTGTGGTCGCATTGAAGCCGACGCCGTGATCGCGGCCACCGGTTGTGCACAGCATCATGATCGCGCCGCGGAAAGCCGGGCAGGATTGGAACGGCTCCCCGTTCGACCCCGCAATCACCGTTCAACTAATTGATTATATTGATCTATGTCGAACTGGTTAAAGATTCGCCAGCGCGTGCCGGGACACGGCCGGACAGGCTCTGCGCGGGCTTTTGCAGTCGCTGGTCCACATACTTATCCACAACGATTGTGGATAAGCGTGAAATCACCGTCGAAACCGGCAGTTGCCGACGCTTGCTCGGCAGCACGACAGCAACAGCCGGCAACCTGCGTCCCGCCCTGGCCGACACGGCGCAGCGGCCGATGAGCGCGATCCTGCGCATCGCCCTGCCGGTGCCTCTGGGGCAACTGTTCGATTATCGCGCCCCCGCCGCGCCGGCGCCGCCCCCTGCTCCCGGCACCCGCGTCCTGGTGCCGTTCGGTCGCGGGCGGCGGGTCGGCGTGGTGGTGACGGTCAGCGATACGACGGAGGTTCCCCCCGAACGCCTGAAACCGATCCTGCAGGTCCTCGATCCGGAACCGTTGTTCGACCCCGAACTGCGCGACACCATCGCCTGGGCGGCAGGCTACTGGCAGGCGCCGCTGGGTGAAGCCTATGCCACGGCGCTGCCGCTGGCGCTGCGCGCGGCGCGTTCGCTGCCGGACCTGGGACGCGAGGGCTGGGCGCTGACGGTCGCGGGCAGCGCGGCACAGGCTGCCGCTCGCCGGCGCGGCGCCAGCGCCGCGCTGCTGGACCTGCTCGCCGCAGGCACACTGGATGCGGCGACCCTGGACGTGGCGCTGCCCGGATGGCGCACGGCGGCACGGCGCCTGCAGCGTGCGGGCCTGATCGTCCGCGATGATCGCATCAGCGCCGAGACTCGCGGTGCCGTGCTCCCGGCACCGCCACTGAGCGCCGAGCAGCAGTCCGCGGTGGCCGCGGTCGCCATCGCGCAGGGGCGCTTCCAGCCGTTCCTGTTGCAGGGCGTCACCGGCAGCGGCAAGACCGAGGTCTATCTCGCCCTGATCGAGCAGGCGCTGGCACTCGGCAAGCAGACCCTGCTGCTGGTGCCGGAAATCGGCCTCGCGCCGCAGACCCTGCACCGGCTGCGTGAGCGTCTGGGCGTGACGATCGCGGTACTGCACTCCAACCTTGCCGAGGGCGCGCGGGCGCGCGCCTGGCTGACCGCACGGGCCGGCAGCGCCCGCGTCATCGTCGGCACCCGCTCGGCGGTGTTCGCGCCGCTGCCGCGAGCCGGCCTGATCATCGTCGACGAGGAACACGACGGTTCCTACAAGCAGCAGGAAGGCTTCCGGTACCACGCCCGCGACCTTGCGGTGATGCGCGCCAGGGCCCTTGGCGTGCCGGTGCTGCTGGGCAGTGCCACGCCGTCACTGGAGAGTCTGGCCAACGTCGAGTCCGGGCGCTATGCGCTGTTGCGTCTGCTCGCGCGTCCCGGTCGCAGCTCGATGCCTCGCGTGCAGGTGCTGGATCTGCGCCGCCAGCGCGCCGAGCACGGCCTGTCGCCGCCGCTGCTGCAGGCACTGGATGAGACGCTGGAACGCGGCGAACAGGCGCTGGTGTTCAAGAACCGTCGCGGCTACGCACCGGTGCTGCTCTGCCATGCCTGCGGCTGGCATGCCGAGTGCCCGCGTTGCGAGCGCCCGCTGACGCTGCACGCGGCGCGTTCTGCCCTGCTCTGCCACCACTGCGGCCACGCCCAACCGATCCCCGCGCCGTGCCCCGCCTGCTCCGGCGGACCGCTGCTGCCGCAAGGTCACGGCACCGAACGCCTGGAGCAGGCGCTGCAGGCACGCTACCCGCACCTGCCGGTATTGCGCGTCGATCACGAAACCACGCGCGGCCGCGACGGCTTCGCCGCCCGGCTGGCACCGCTCGCCGCGGGCGGCGCGGCGGTCCTGGTCGGCACGCAGATGCTGGCGAAAGGTCACGATCTGCCCAACCTCACCCTGGTGGCGATCGTCGGTGTCGACGCCGGTCTCTACAGCGTGGACTTTCGTGCGCCCGAGCGGCTGGCGCAGCTGATCGTGCAGGTCGCCGGCCGCGCCGGCCGCGCCGCCAAGCCGGGCCGCGTGCTGCTGCAGACCCACCATCCCGATCACCCGCTGCTGCAGCGATTGCTGGCCGGCGGTTACCCCGCGCTGGCCGCCGAACTGCTGGGCGAACGCCGCGCCGCGGCGTTGCCGCCGTATGCGCACCACGCCCTGCTGCGCGCGCAGGCGCCGCAACGCGCGCAGGTCGACGCATTTCTCAGCGCCGCCGCCGCCGCGCTGCCGCGCGATGCCCTGCTGGAAATTGCCGGGCCGCTGCCGGCACCGCTGCCGCGCCGCGCCGGTCTCGAACGCGGCCAGCTGCTGGTGGCCTCGGCCTCGCGGTCCACCCTGCATCGTGCGCTGACGCCATGGCACGCAGCGCTTGCCGTCTTGCCCGCGGCGCGGCGCGTACGCTGGTCGCTGGATGTCGACCCGGCAGAGGCCGGCTGAGCGGTGGGTCAAAGTTTGGCGGCGCTTCAAACAGCCCGGGTAACGCACTCGCGCGGCGATTCAGCCAGTCGGACCTTGTTCTAATGCCCGCTGCAGTTGCGCCAGATCGCTGGAGTAGGGCTGCCATGCGTTCCGATGCGGCCGGATTGCACCGCGAATCTGGACAGCACTCAGGGTAGCTGTCGGGGCCGCGTTGTTGCGCATTGGGTCGAGGCAGGCCACGTCGAATGTCAAACCGCAAAAATCGAGGACTCGCCGCAATGTGCTCTGCGGATCCGTCGCAAGCTGTGCGTAGTCGACATCGAGAATCCGGCCTGGCATCGCCGCGTGCCAGTGCGCCATTAACCGTCGGTAGCGAGCATGATGCGCCGCGATGTCGTCGAGGTTGTAGCTGTACGCATAGGCGTAACCGAAAAATGCGCGAAAATTGCTGAAGCACACATCCATCGGGTCGCGGACAACGTGGAGCAGGCGCGCTTCGGGCAACGCTTTCGCAATAAATCCTGCAAGCAGGAAATTGGCTGGCAGTTTGTCGATGAAAAACGGACGTCCCTGCGCGCGCCAGCCGGTTTGGGCCCGATAGCGTCGACCCACCTCCTGAAAATCGGCTTCTCCGGCCCGGTCCACGATGTCGATATCGAGAAGTGCGGAAGTATCGTGATCGGTCGCCCACCCCATCTGATAGGAGAAATCGCCCAGCTCACCGGCCGAGGTTATTTTCGGATGACTGCCGAGCAGCCGGTCCAGCAGGGTGGTTCCCGAGCGCGGCAGTCCGATCACGAAAATCGGCACAGGACCATCCGGGCTGTCTTCGACTGGCCGCGCATCGATGAACTCGGGCGTGCAACGCCGCATCAGGCTGTCGAGAAGCTGCTGCTCCTGATCGCCGTCGTAGGCAAGCACCCGGCGCATCGCCGCATTGGCCGACTGCAGTACCGACCAGGCCTGCGCATACCGGCGCAGCGCATGCAGCTCTTCAAAGAGGGCGAAGTGCAGCGCAGCCTTCCGGTCGCCCTCCTCCGCCAGCGGAATCGCGCGTTCGATAGCGCTGGCCTGCGCCGGCGCAGGCTCACCCTGATGCAGCCGGACGAGTGCGAGTGCGGCACGGGCGTCGGCAGGGTCGGCATCCTGCAGCGCTTCATAATCGGCGCGGGCGCCGGCGAAATCGGCGCAATACATCCGCAGCTGCCCCCGCAAAGATCGCAGAGCCGGGCTTTCCATCCCGCGCCGGGAAGCCTGTTCAAGCAGGCGCAGGGCATGCTCGTGTTCACCGGCGCGCGAACGCAGTTGAGCGTGGCGAAAAATGTGCTCGGGTGCAGCCGTTGCATCCAGCAGCGGCATTGCGAGGATGCGGCGTGCTGTGGCGAACTCACCGACACGCATCAAGTCGGTGGCTGCGCGCAGGATGTGATCGGCCGAGTCAACGGCGTAACCGGCGGCCGCAAGCGCCAGTTCCGCAGGCCGACGCGCATGGCCGGCGATCAGCAGTTGCCGCAGCAGGAGATGCAACGCATCGGGGTTGCCGGGCTCGCGCTGCAGGATGCCTTCAAGGCAGATGCGCGCAGCATCCGGTTGCCCGGCGTCGATGTAGTGCCGGGCGCGTTCCAGGGATCTGTAGCTTGCCATCGAACGAAGTGCCTTTGATATCAGAACGTCCGTAGCGACGGTCATTGCATGCGCTGGAGTCGAATCGGCAATGCCCCTGTCGATATCCCAACGGGCCTCCAGCCGTGGCGGGCACCACGCCATCCACCCCTGTACCGCCGGGGGATTCAAGCGCCCGGCGGGGTTGCCTTCGGCGCTTGTTGCGGCGCCGCCTGCCCTTCAGCCTTGCGCAGCGGTGCCGGATGGAGCGCAGCCGGTGCGATGGTCTTGAGCTGGCGGGTGATGGCATGCGTCACCGCCTCGGCCTGGTCGTTGTTCTCGATGATGTAGGGCACGATGATCAGCACCAGCTCGGTCTTGCTGTCGTCTCTCGAGCTCGACTTGAACAGGTTGCCCAGGATCGGGAGGTCCTTCAGCAGCGGAATCCCGCCGTTGCTGTTGGTGATGTTGTCCGACACCAGGCCGCCCAGCACCACCGAGCCCCCGTCGCGCAGCGACAGGCTGGTCTTGACCACCCGGCTGAAGATCGTCGGCGAGTTCACCCCCGAACCCGCCGCCGCCGGTTGCGCCTGGCTGACCTCCTGGCTCAGGTCCAGATCAATGCGGTCGTCGGAGTAGATCGTCGGCGTGACCTGCAGAATGATGCCGGTCTTGCGGTACTCCACCCCCTGCAGCAGCGCACTGCTGCCGCCGGTGGTCGCCGTCGAGGTCGTCTGGCTGCTCAGCGTCGGCACCTCGTTGCCGACGTCGATGCTCGCCGTCGAGCCGCTCATCACCAGAATCCGCGGCGTCGACAGGATCGACACCCGCGAGTCCTGCGCAAACGCCTGCAGCTGCGCGATGTTCTGACCGTTGACGTCCAGCAGGTAGGTCAGACCGCTGGGGCTCGACCCGGTCGCCGGGGTCCCGCTCGTCGTCGTCGTCGGCACCGTGCCGAACTGCCAGTTGCCGGTGTACTTGCCGTGACTGTCGTGCGCCAGCCAGTTCACCCCGAACTGCGAGCTCTTGTCCAGCGTCACCTCGGCGATCGTCACCTCGATCATCACCTGCCGCGCCGGCTTGTCCATCTGCTCGATCAGCGGCCGCAGCCGCTGCCACTCCTCGGCCGTGCCGCGAAAGATCAGCCCGTTGCGCGGCGCGTCCACCACCAGCCGCCCCGCCGCCCCCAGCCCGCCGCCCGTTTGGGCCGCGCCCACCGCCGCCGGCGCCGCCCCCGGCGCCGCCGCCCCCGGCACCGCCGCGCTCGCCACGCCTCCCCCCGCCGAGCCCTGCAGCACCTTGGCAATCTCGTCGGCCTTGGTGTTGCGCACCGAGTAGTAAAACAGGTTGTTGTCGCTGCCCCCGCTGCTCGGATTGGGCTGGTCGATGTTCTTCGCCCACGCCACCACGTGATCCAGCAGCGCCTGATCCGGCGCAAACACCAGCACCGCGTTCACCGAGCTCACCGGCAGCACCAGCACGCTGGTGTTGGGCGCCAGCTGGTTGCTCGCCGCATACCCCTCGGCGTTCAGGATCTCCGTCAGGTGCGACGCCAGATCCCGCGCGCTCACAAACACCGGCGACAGCCGGATGCTGTAGTGACCCCGCAGCGCCGGCCGGTCCAGCACCGCAATCGCCTGCGCCGCCTGCGTCACCACGTCCGGCTTGCCGTACAGGATCACCGCATTGCGGCCCATGTCGTTGTCAATGCTCAGACCGTCCATCTTGTAGGCCGTCTTCAGCCAGTTCACCACGTCGCTGGCACGCACGTTCTTCAGCTCGATCATCTGGAAGATCGGCCGATGGCTCTCCGGCACCGACGGCAGCGCCCGACCGCTGATGATCAGCGGCGGCTCGCTCCCCGCCGCCGCCCGCACCGGCCGCAGCTGCACCAGCTTGCCGTCCCACTCCACCGCCACCCCGTACGTGCGCAGCACCGTGCGCACCAGCCGGTAAAACGCCTGCGGCGCCAGCGCCTGCGGCACCCGCACCGTCACCAGGTCCGTCTGCTTGGCCACCGCCGGGTCCATCTGGAAGTTCAGGTGCAACAGGTTCCCGTACACCTCGTCGATGAACGCCGGCAACGCCATGTTCTCGATCGACGCCGTCACCGGCGGACCGCTCAGCGTCGGCTCCGGTCCGCTCACCGCCACCCCCGTCATCGACGTCATCGGCAGTTTCAGCTCCGGCGTCGCCATCACCCCGATCCGGCCGCGCGGCGCCACCACCGGCGCCGAGGCCGCGGCTGCCGGCGCCACCGGCGGCAGCGCCAGCGGCGCCGGCAGCTGCAGCCGGCTCGGCGTGCTCTGGCACGCCCCCAGCACCAGCGGCAGCACCACTCCCAACCAACGCTTGCTCATCAAAGTCGTCATCGCTCTCGCTCAATCGGCAACCCCACCACCGGCGCACATCCCGCCAGGGCCTGGTCCAAATGCACCTGCGCATACAGGCGCAGCTCGATCCGGCAGCCGCCTCGCTGCAACGTCACCTGCGCCGGCACCACCGTCACCGCCACCACCCGTGTTCCGTCCGGCATCTGCCCACCCGCCGCCAGCCGCAGCGTAGACGGGTTGCCCTCCTGCTGCAGCAGCGCCAGCGGCTGCGGCCCCACCACCACACCCACCAGCTGCCACGTCGCCGCCGCCGCGCTCTCGGTCCCCGCCGCGCCGCCGGCGGACCCCGGCCCGCCCGCGCCCCACTGCGGCGCCCTCAGCAACACCAGAAAGTCCGATTCCCGATAACCCAACGGTCGCTCCGCCGAAGGCAGCGACCAGTGCGCTGCCGCTGGTGGCAGCCCTGGCGGTCCGGGCTGCGGCGCCAGGATCAGTCCCGCCAGCACACCGATTCCCAGCGCCAGTCCCGCGAGCTGACCCAAGCGCCGCCGGTCGCGCGTCCACTCAGCCATCCCCGCGCCCTCCCCGCGGCACGATCCGCACCAGCGCCACCACCGTCATTTGCAGCTGCGGGTTGGCCGCGTTGCTGATCCGGATCGACTCCACCTGCATGCGGTCGCGATTGCTCTCGATCCGCTGCAGGAGTTGCAGCGTGCGCGCTACCGGCAGCGGGCCGCTGACCTCGGCCGGGATCCGCCAATACCCCGGCTGGCCCTCCACCGGGACTGGCGGGTCCATCCGGATCACAGCCGTCGGCGCGAACGGCAGCACCGCCCGCCGCAACCACGCCTGCTGCGTCGCCTGCGCCAGTCCAACGCTGTCCGAATCCGGAATCCGCGCCGCCAGCGCCCGCTCCAGCGCCTGTGCCTGCTGCGCCCGCTCCGTCCACCGGGTCTGGCCCGCCAGCGCCTGCGTGCGCACCCGCTGCGCCTGAGCCGCCGCCAGCCGGTTCATGATCCCCTGGCGCCACTGATCCACGCCACTCAGCACATACAGCGCCAACAGCACGCCGATCAGCACCGCGCCTACTTGCAGACGCCGGTTGCCCTCCAGTTCCCGCCGCAGCCGCTGCATCGATACCGGCTTCATCGCTGCGCCTCTGGCGACCCGCCGCCCTTCGTCGGACGCGGCGCGGGCGCCGCTGCCGGGGCGGGTACCGGCAGCGCTCGCGAAACAAATCCTCCCGGCAATCCCTGGCCTCTGATCAGCGGGCCACCGTAACCACCGCCGTGAAGTGGCGGCACCGTGTCTAGTGCCGGAGCCGGGGGCGCAGGGTGCATTGCGACCGGTACGCGTGTCGGCGCAGGCGGCGTTGCGGACGGCGACACGGCCGCCTGCGGCACGATGGGCGGCTGCGCCGACACGGCGGCAGCCTGCGTCGCGCTCTCACCCACCGCCGCCGCAGCCGGTTCGAGCACGGTCGCGTGGACCACCAGCTGATCGGGCGCCGCCGGCCCGATCTCCGCCCGCACCGACCGCAGGAAGTCCGATCCCTCCAGCGCCCGCACCAGGCCCGGCGGGTCCGCCGGTGTCACGCTGACGGTCATTTCCAGATGCTGCGGGTCGGTCATGTGCCATTCCTGCAGTCGCCATGACCCCGGCATCCGCGCGCTGACTCCCTGCAGCAGTGCCAGCTGCGACGGCACCGCCTGCAAGGCCTCCAACCGCTCGATCGTCACCCGCGCCTGCTCCGCCTTGCCGCGCGCCGCCAGGATGTCCGCGATCGCTGCTCGCTCCGATGCCAGCGCCGTCTCCACCCCGTGCAGGGCCCAGCGCGTACGCGCGACCGCACCCAGCTCGAAACCGAGCGTCACCATCCACAGCGCGGCTGCCACCAACGCCAGTTCGCGCCGGTATTGCCGCAGCGTCTCCAGCCCACCCGCCCGGGCCGCCAGCGTCCACGGCCGTTCCGCCAGCACCTGCGCGGACTGCAGCTCCGGCACCGCCGTCACCGCCAAACCCGCACTGCGACAGAAACCCGCCCAGGCCGACGTATCCGGCTGCGCCGGCCACCACATGCTCGCCGCCAACAGCCCGTCCTGCCAAAGCCGCCCTTCGCAGCCCGCCGTATCGGCCAGGAGCTGCGCTCCCTGCATCTGCGGAGTCCCGCGCAATACCGACTCGGGCAGCATCCTGATCCGGCTCGCCGCCGCGCCTTCCACCAACGCGCCGCGCACCGCCGACCGCGACCACAGCCACACCTGGGCGGTCTCGTCGCGCCATGCCGCATACCAGTCCGCATCCGCAAACGGCGCCGCACGCCGCACCGCCACCGCCACGTAATCGCGCCGCCGGGCGGCCGGCACCGCCCCGCAAGCCACTGTCAGGTACACGCAATACGCCCGCGCAAGAACCCACTCGCTACCGCCGTGGCCCGGCCGCAACCGCTCAAGCTCCTCAGCCCCCCGGTACCAGCGGGCCGCCTGCAAACGCCGCGCCAGCCGGGCGCCCTGCGCTTCCAGCCACCGCGTTACCGCTTCGCTCCAGCCGGACCGCATCATCGATTCTCCACGGCTGCCCCTGATGTTCGAAAGGCGTCAACGTCCAGTGCAGCTGCCAGCCCTCGCCGCCGGTTCCGGGCCAGCTTTCTAGGGTACCCGATGGGCCGGGGTAGAGCGCCACCAGATCGGTCTCCGGCGGCAGCCCCGGCAACAGCTGCTGGGCCTCTTCATAACCGTTCACGGGCGACAGATTGCGATAGGCCACCATTCGCTGCGCCATCCCCGGCGTCACGCCGGGCAGCATAGCCAGCACCGACGCCGGCGCGGTATTGACGTTGATCGACACCGAACGCACGGCGCTGAGACGACGCGCCAGCTCGGCATCGCTCCAGGCGCCGAGGTAGTTTTCCCAACCCAGCACCCGGCGCAACTCGAACGGTGTCAGCAGCGGACGGTTGGGTGGCGGTGGCAGGCCGCGCTGAAGATAGGTCGGCGCCTCGGCGCCGTTCAGTCGCGGCAGGTCGTCGCTGTCTTGGTAATCGAGCAGGCGATCCGTCAACACGCCGCGCTGATCGATCGGCACCTTGAGCTGGCGCAGCAGGTTGTCGTAGGTGCCCGCGACCGCCCAGTCGATCGATAGCCGCCCGCGATCGTCCTGCAGCGCGAACTGCGAATCGCCGAGCCCGCGATAGACGCGCCCATCGAGGCGGATCTCGTTGCCGACCGGCGTGTACGAGATCGACAGGTCTTCGGGATCGACCTTGCGCGTCGCCTGTTCCTCGGCCGTATACACGATGCGGTCATCGACGGTGAGCCCGGCGAAGGTCATGCGCTGGGTGCCGAGCAGATACAGCAGAGTGGAACGGGTTGAATAGGCATCCAGCTCGCCGCGCAGGCGCTCCTGCTGCACGATCGCCTCGCGACGCAGACGCGATACCGTGATCGCTGCCGCCGTCGCCAGCAACGCCAGCACCACCACCATCGCCAGCACGGTCAGCAGGACGAAACCGCGCTGGTCGCGTGATCGGTACCGCGTGTTCATTCATCCCCCGCGGCATCGAAGGGTCCCGGCTGCAGCCAGGGCTTGCGCGCGCTGAGGATCGGCGCGATCAGCAAGGGGTGATCGCCGTCCGGCCCCGCCAGCAGCGCGATCGCCGCCGGCAAGTCCGGATGCTCGCCCAGCGCCGGCGGCCACTGGTCATGCGGCTTGCCTTCGGCGTCGAAGTACTCGAAGTGCAACTGGCCGCCCTCGGGCAATGGCAGCAGCAGCGGCTTGCCGTCGAACTCGCGGTAATCGAGCGCCGCCAGGCCGCTGGCGTCGATCCGCCACTGCACCGGTGTTGGTATGCCGGCGCGTTCGAGCACCGGCGCCGTCACCGTGCCCGCGAAGCCCTTGGTGTCGCCCTTGAACGCCGGCTTGGGCACCGCGATCAGGCTCTCGCTGCTGTCGCGTAGCCAGCCCATCACCAGCCGGTTGCGATCGAGCGTCGCCCCGTAGGCGGCCACGCGTTCGCGCGCCACCGCAAACACGTGCAGGCTCTGAAACGTCACCAGCACGATCAGCGACGCAATCAGCAGCGTCACGATCATCTCCAGCAGCGTCAATCCGCGATGGTGGCCAGGGCCGTGCATCGTTCACTGATCCGTCGTGCTGCGAACTTCTTTCCAGCCCACCTGGCGCACCGCGAACTGCGTCCGCGCGACGCCGCGGCGCAGGACCTGCACGTCGAGCACGAACAGCTGCAGATTGAATGCGCTGGGAAAGCCGGCCTGGGTCTTGCCGATCTGCTCAGGCGCCAGCGCATGACCGGTCCAGCGCACCTCGAGGTCGCCCACTGTGCGGCTGCCGTCCGCCTCGCTCATCGGATTGACCGGCTGCAGCAGCGCCAGCGCCTGGCGAACCAGTGTTGCGCGTCGGTTGAATGCGTCCACACGACCGATGGTGCGCATGTTGGCACCCTGCCATGCCAGCAGCGCGGTGGCGACCAGCGCGAAGATCACCATTGCGACGATCGCCTCGAGCAGGGTGAAGCCGCGCGCATGTTTCATGTGCCCGGCCTCTTGCCGCCGGCGTCGAGGGTGACGGTGCAGAACGGCGCCGCCACTTGCGCGCTGTAGCGATGGCTGCCGTCGCTCAGCAACAAGGTGCTGTCGGCGCAGGCACCGTTGGGATTGATCGTCAGCGGCGGCTCGAAACGCGCGGTCCAACCCGCGGGCCAGTCCAGCTTGGGCGGAGCGTCCGCGGTGCTGCTCGCCGGCGCCGGCAGGCTGACGATCCGCAAACGCCGACCGGCGACACGCGCCAGCACCGGCAGATGCTGCACCTCGCCGAAAATCGTGTCGCGGCTGGCATTGGCACGCCAGGCTTCGACGAAGGTGCGCAGGCGCACCGCGGCCAATGCGACGATCAGCGCCATGATCGCCAGAACCACCACCAGCTCGAGCAGAGTGAAGCCGCGGCGGTGCCGCATGCGCACCGTTCCGGTCCGCGAAGTGTGCGCGCGCACCATCACTGTGCCGGCAGATAGCCGATGTCGGCATCCTCACCGGTACCGCCCGGCTTGCCGTCGGCGCCATACGAGTACAGCGTAAACGCCTGGTCCTTGCTCGGCTGCGCCGAATAGATGTAGGGGTGTCCCCAGGGATCGAGCGGCACCGCGCCATCGAGATAGGGACCGTGCCAGAGCGGCGTGATCGCCGGATCGGTCGGCTTCTGCACCAGCAGCTGCAGGCCCTCCGCGTCGGTCGGGAAGCGGCCGATGTCCAGGCGCATGGTCTCCAGCGCACCGCGCAACATCTTCACCTGGGTTTGCGCCGTCTGCACCTTGGCGCGATCGGCCTGGTGGAACAGGCGTGGTCCGACCAGCCCCATCAGCAAGCCGATGATGACCAGCACCACGATCATTTCCAGCAGGGTGAAACCCGCCTGTCGCCGCACACTGCGCATACGCTGCACCTCAGACCGCACCATTGTCAGAACCGATGAGGATCACCCGACCACGATCAACCCAGCAGGGTGAAACCCGCCTGTCGCCGCACACACCGCATACGCTGCACCTCAGACCGCAAGATTGTAGGAACTGGTGATCGCCAGCATCACGCCCATGATGATCAAGCCGACCATCAGGCCGATCACCAGGATTGCCACCGGCTCGATCAGCGCCAGCAGCCGCTTCATGCGCGTGCGGCCGGCGTCATCGTAGAGCTTGGCCAGTGAATGCAGCATGGCCGCAAGCTGGCCGGATTTTTCGCCCACCCGCACCAGGTTGTAACCGGTGCCGGTGAGCGCATCCTGGTCCTCCAGCGCCTGCGACAGCGGCGTGCCACCGCGCACCGCGCGCGTCACCTCGCCCATGCGCGCACGCTGAGCGCTCAACTGCATGCCGTCACGCGCCAGCTCCAGCGCGCGCATCAGCGGCACCCGCGCCAGCAGCAGGGTGCCCATCATCTTGGCCCAGCGCGCGGTTTCGCTTTCGACCAGCCAGGGGCCGATCAGCGGCGCGCGTCCGAGGCGGTCGAACAGCCGCCGACGCACCTCGCGCTGGCGCAGCGCCATGACGATGGCTGCGCCGCTGAGCAGCAGCACCGGCCCCAGCCACAGGCGATTGGCGTTGACCCAGGTGCCGCCGGCCAGCACCACCCAGCCCAGCCAGGGCAGCTGCTCGGACTTCTGCAACAGCGAGGAAAACTTCGGCACCACGTAGGTGAACATCACCAGCACCGCCGCGATGCCGGCCAGCACCAGGATGGTCGGATAGATCAGCGCGTTGCGCAGATCGCTACGCACCTGATACTCGTATTCCATCTGCGTGACGCCACCGCCCAGCGATTCGCCGAGGCGTCCGGTCATCTCGCCCGCGCGCGCCAGCTGCAGCATGTAATCCGGCAGCGGCAATCCGCTGGCGGCCAGCGCGTCCGAAAAGCTCTGGCCACGCTGCAGCGCCGTGGCCATGCCGGCAAACGCCGCCACCACCTGGGGATGGTGCGCCGAACGCCCCTGCGCGGCGACCGCCTCGGCCAGTGCCACATCGGCGTTGAGCATGATGCACAGCTCGTAGAACGCCACCGTCAGATCCGGCGTGGTCAGCCGGCGGCGGCGCAACGGCGACACACTGGCGGCCGAGCCATCCATCTGCAGCCGCAGCGCGGTCAGGCCGCGCCGCTCCAGCATGCGCAGCGCCTCGCGTTCGCCGTCGGCGACCAGCGCTCCGTTGAGGATCACGCCATCGCCATTCAGGGCTTCGTATTTGTATCGCGGCATCGCCGTCTCAAGTGCTCCGCTTGCAAAACCGGGCATCCTGCCGCGGTTTGCAAGCAAACGGGCGCGGCATAACCGCACCACCTCTGCCTGCGCCATCCCTGGCTGCGGCACGCAGCAGGCCGCAGCGGTGCCACGGCTGATTCCGCTGCGCCTCGGTACCGCAGCGGTTCTTCAAACCGCTCAACTGCTGGTCACGCGCAGGACTTCCTCGACCGAGGTCAGCCCCTGCCAGGCCTTGAGCAGACCGTCCTCGCGCAGCAGGCGGAAGCCTTCCGCGCGCGCCTGCTCGACCATGGCACTGACTGCCGAGCCGGCGGTGATCATCTCGCGCATGCGCGGCGAAATGGAGACCAGTTCATAAATGCCCAGGCGGCCGTGATAACCGGTGTGCAGGCAGTGCGAACAACCGACTGCTTCGCGCCAGTTCGCCGCGATGTCGCCCAGCACGCGTGTCGCCAGAGCCGGGAATGATGCCTCCAGCCCGCTCGGCGCCGGCGCCGGCCGCGCGCACTGAGGGCAAAGCCTGCGTACCAGACGCTGCGCCTGCACCGCCTTGATCGGCGTCGCCACCAGAAACGGCTCCACACCCATGTCCACCAGCCGCGTGAAGGCGCTGATCGAATCGTTGGTGTGCAGCGTCGACAGCACCAGATGGCCGGTGAGCGCGGCCTGGATCGCGATCTCGGCGGTCTCCAGGTCTCGGATCTCGCCGATCATCACCACGTCCGGATCCTGGCGCAGCACCGAGCGCAGCACGTGCGCGAAGTTGAGCCCGATCTCGCTGTGGGTCTGGATCTGGGTCACGCCCGACAGCTGAAATTCGACCGGATCCTCGACGGTGATCATCTTCTTCAGGCCGTCGTTGGCCGCCGCCAGTGCCGCGTACAGCGTGGTGGACTTGCCGGAACCCGTCGGCCCGGTGACCAGCACGATGCCGTGCGCCTCGCGCGTCCACGCCTGCATCAGTTCGAGGTGGTCGGGCAGCATGCCCAGGCGGTCCAGGCGCAGGTCGCGGCGCTCCTTGGGCAGCAGGCGCATGACGATGGATTCGCCGTGCACGCCGGGCAGCGCCGACACGCGGATGTCCATATCCTTGCCGCTGACACGCGTGCTCATGCGGCCGTCCTGCGGCAGCCGGCGCTCGGCGATGTCCATGCCCGAGATCAGCTTCAGCCGCGACGCCACCGCGTTGAAACGGTCGCGCGGCAACTGCAACCGGCTGTACAGCACGCCGTCGATGCGAAAGCGCACCGCGAACTGTTTTTCGTCCGGTTCGTAGTGGATGTCCGAGGCGCGCTGCTCGACCGCCTGCGCCATCAGGTTGTTGACCAGCTCCACCACCGGTGCTTCCTCGGCCATCTCGCGCAGATGGCGCACGTCACCGTCACCGTCGCCGCGGCTGCCCTCGTGCAGGCGCGCCAGCGCATCGAGGCTGCGCTCCAGATCCTGCGCGCGTATCAGACAATACCGCGGCGCGCGCGCGCCCAGCAGAAAGCGCAGCGATTCCGCCAGCGCCGGCGTCTGCGCATCGCGCGCCGCGCACCACCAGATGCCCTCGGCGTCCTCCCACAGCAGCGCCTGCTGGTCGAGCATCCAGTCCACGCTGATGCCGTTGGCCAGCGCGCCGTCGCGGATCGCGCCTTCGTCGGGCAGCGCCAGGTCGCGGCCCAGCAGCGGCAGCTCCAGCTGCGCGCCCAGCACGTCGAGCAGGCTGTCCTCCGACACCGCACCCACGCGCATCAGCAGCGCGCCGATGCGGCCGCCGATGCGGCCCTGCATGTCCAGCGCACGCTGCACGTCGGCGGTCGTGACCAGGCCGCGTTCGATCAGCAATTCACCCAGCAAGCGCGACTCCATCGATCATCCTCACAGTACATCCGCGAAGCCGGGGCGCAGTCTCGCAAATACGGCTGAACCCAGCGCATAGACGATCAGCGCCGCCAGCGCATATTCGCCCAGCGCGACGAAATCCGGCGCCTGATCGGCCAGTACCACCATGCGTGCCTGCTCGACCGGCACCGTCAGCGGGTTGAACGCCATCAGATGCTGCATCAGCGGCGGCGCATGTGCGCGCACATAGAAGATCGGACTGAGGAACATCAGCATCGTGATCAGCGATCCCATCACCTGCTTGAGATCGCGCAGATACACGCCGAGCGCGGCGAACAGCGCCGACAACCCCAGCAGGCACAGCGCGAACGGCGCCAGCACCAGCAGCAGCCACAGCGCGTTCCAGCCGATCGCCCCGCCCAGCAGCAGTCCGAACACGACCAGCAGCAGAAACCCCATCGCGAAGTGGAACAGCCCGGTCAGCAGGCTGACCCACGGCAGCGTCTCCAGCGGGAACACCACCTTGTTCACATAGTTGGGCTGCTCCAGGATCAGTCCCGGCGCGCGACCCAGGGTTTCCTGCAGCACGCCGATCAGCAGCAGGCCCAGGTAGATGTGAATCGCATAGCCGCCCACCCCCTGCGCCTCGGCGCCGGGCCAGCGTGAACGGAAGATCACGCCGAACACCAAGGTATAGATGCCCAGCATCAGCAGCGGCGTGATCACCATCCAGCCGCTGCCGAACAGCGAACTGCGATAGCGGCTGGCGATCTCGCGGCGGGTCAGCGCGGCGATCACGCCACGGTGGCGGAGCGGGTGCAGAAACAGGCGATCGAGCATGCGCGGCGGCGAACGACGGGTCTATGCGGCCTCGCAGAATACAGGAACCCCGCCGCCTACCCCGGGTCCGGCCCGCTGCCCTGCGCCGGCAAACCGCAGGCAAAATGTATACCCCGTCGCCAAAAGACAATTGACGGACGCGTGAACTGCTGTCTAGTATGCCGGCGTAGCTTGTGGTCCTGGATGGAATTTGGGGGCGGGCACAAGAATCCTTCCTACCGATCCATCCGTTTGCTGGAACGCCGAACGCCGCGATCCTTCTGGTACCGGTCGGATCAGGTGTCTGGTCGAAGCTACGTCCCGAAAGTCCACTCAGGAGTCATTTCGACATGTCGAACTTCCGTAAATCCGCGCTCACGCTGGCGATTGTCGCCGGTCTGGCCGTCTCGGCCGCGGCGTCCGCGGCGTCCATCTCCGCACCGGTCTCGGGCCTGCCCGAAGGTGTGGCCTTCTTTGACATCGCCAGCGGCACCACCAACGTCGGCATCGCCGTCACCCCGGGCATCACGGTCAACATCGACCCGTCCGACAACATCATCGGCCGCACCACCGGCTTCGCGCTGCGCATCACGCTCAACAACGGCGCCACCTTCGGCATGACCCCGACGGTCACCTCCGGTACGGCCCTGCCGTCCGGCTGGACGACGACCATCGGCGCCGGTGGTACCGGTTCGAACTTTGTGGTGGTCAACTTCAACCCGCCCAGCAGCGCCCCGGTGCCCGGCATCACCAATGGCCCGATCGTCATCATCAACCCGGCCGACGCCGAGCTCGCGCCGACCACCGGCCATGTCCTGACCAGCCTTACCGCCCTGCAGACTTCGGGCGTCACGGTCACCGAGAGCTTGCAGTTCTTCGATCCGGTCTCCACCAACCCGATCCTGAACGCCTTCTCGCAGCCGGTACTGACTTCGGGCAACCCGGTCACCACCGCGTGCGATCCGACCAATGTCGGCTTCTACCCGCAGGAGAAGATCGACGTTTCCTCCAACAGCGCCCAGGCGAGCCGCACCTATTTCTCGGCCTACGGCGGTATTGGCGGTTACCAGATCGGCTACTTCAATGCCGGTACGATCAGCATCGGTACGGCCACGGGCTTCGGCTACTTCAGCTACAACACCACGACCGACCAGTTCACCACCACGGTCACGGGCAACTTCAGCGCCTTTGCCCAGGCTGGCGCAGCCGTGTTCCTCTCCACCAGCAACACGTGCTCCAGCTCGGCCGTCGCGGGCACGCTCAATGGCGCCGGCACGCAGGCGAGCTTCACCAACTACAACCTGTCGGCGATCGGCGGCAGCACCTCAGGCGGGTCCGCCTACCTGTGCTTCAGCGTGCCGTCGGGCAACACCCAGGTGATTGCCGCGACCTCGATCAGCCAGCAGACCAGCTTCACCCGCAACGCCCTGACCGTGAACGGCACGGCCTGCTCGCTGCGTCCGATGAACTACAACGGTCCGGTGGTTCACGTCTACACCTTCAACCCGGCCGGCAACAGCACGCAGCAGAGCTTCCTGCGCATCAGCAATACCGGCCCGTCGGCTGGTCCGGTCTTCATCACCGGCATCGACGACGCCGGCAACCCGGGCGCCGGCACGGTCAGCGTGAACCTCAATGCCGGCCAGTCGATCCAGCTGACCTCGACCGACCTGCAGAGCGGCAATGCCTCCAAGGGCCTGACCGGCGCGCTGGGTACCCCGACCGGCAAGTGGCGCCTGACGGTGACCTCGTACTTCCCGAACCTGGTCGTCACCAGCCTGAACCGCAACAACAACTCGGGCACCGTGACCAACCTGACCAACTACGACGTCAACGGCAAGCAGAACCTGTGGAGCTACGGCGGCGACAACGGCAACTGATCGTCCGCATCACGCACTGCAACACGACGGGCGGCCTCCGGGCCGCCCGTTTTTTTGTGCTTGCTCGATCATGCCGAGGGCACCCATCGCTCTGTCATGCCGAGGGCGCAGTCCGAAGCATCCGGCATTGGCCGAGTGTCACACACTCGTCAGGGCCAACCGAAAGACCTGCGCGGACCGTCGCACGGAGGTGAACGCCAGGCCTCGCCTGCGGCAAACTCCCATCGCGAACCCCAATTTCCCTTCCCCCCCGGACTGGATTACCATCGCGTCGTCGGCCGCAACAGCATCGCTCAGGCGGCCATGGGGGCAGCACGTCGTGCCGGGGCACCGGCGCATTTCGCACAGGGGATCGTCATGTCATCACCACGCCGCACCACACTCGCGCTGGCAGTCGCCGCCGGCCTCGCGCTTACCGGGACCGCCTCGGCAGTTTCGCTCACGGTGGCGCCCACGGGGGCTCTGCCCGAAGGCATCGCCTATTTCGACGTGGCCAGCAACAGCACACAGATCGGCGTGACCCCGTCGATCACCGTCAACATCGATCCCTCCGACAACATCATCGGTCGCACCACCGGCTTCGCGCTGCGCGTCACGCTCGCCGGCGGCGCCCTCTTCGGCGCGACTCCGACCATCACGGCCGGCGGCGCCCTGCCCGGCGGATGGACGACTTCGATCGGCGCCGGCGGCGCCGGCAGCAGCTTCGTGGTGATCAACTTCAACCCGCCCAGTACCAGTCCGGTTCCCGGCATTACCAACGGGCCACTGGTCATCCTCGGCGGTGCCGGCAGCGAAATCACTCCGGTGCCCACCAGCGGCCACGTGATCACCAATGCCGCGTTCCTGCAGACGTCCGGCCAGACCGTGACTGAGAACTACCAGTTCTTCGATCCGGTCAGCACCACCAATATCCTCAACCCCGTCAATCAGACCGTGCTGCAATCGGGTAATCCCGTGGTGGCCAGCTGCCAGCTCGGTTACGCTAATCCGACTGAACGCATCGATGTCGGCGCAAATGCCTCCCATCCGAGCCGCACGTACTTCTCGAACTCGGGTGCCATCGGTGCACTGAACGACAATCAGTATTTCTCGGGCGCGATTTTCTTCCAGGTCGCACCTGGATTTTCCTATTTCAGCTTGCAACCTACCGACCAGATCAGCACCACGGTCAACGGCTCGTTCAGCGCGTTTGCTCAAAGCGGCGCCTCGGTGGTGCTGACCAACAATCCGGGCTGCGTCGGCTCAGGACCACTGGGCACGATCGCTGTCGGCGGCAATCCGATGACATTCAATTACACCCTGAGCCAGATTTTCCTCTCCGGCTTTGGGGCGGCTGAAATGTGCTTCCGCGTTCCGACCAATAACGTGGTGCCGATTCAGGCCACCACGATCGCCGTGCAGTCCACGTTCACCCGTAACAGCATCACTGCACCCCTGGCCGCCTGCAATCTGCAGCCGATGCAGTACAACGGTCCGGTGGTCAAGGTCTACACCTTCAATCCGGCCGGCAACACCACCCAGCAGAGCTTCCTGCGCATCAGCGATACCGGCCCCGCCGGCGGCCAGGTCACGATCACCGGCATCGACGATGCCGGCAATCCGGGCGTCGGCCCGGTCAGCTTCAATCTCGGCGCCGGCCAATCGATCCAGCTCACCGCCGACGATCTGCAGAATGGCAATGCCGCCAAGGGCCTCACCGGTGCGCTGGGCGCCCCAGCCGGCAAGTGGCGCCTGACCGTGACCAGCTACTTCCCCAACCTGGTCGTCACCAGCCTCAACCGCAACAACACCTCGGGCACGGTGTCGAACCTCACCAACTACGACGTCAACGGCAAGCAGAACACGTGGGGCAACAACGGCGACAACGGCAACTGATCGCCCGCGCCCCGCACTGCAACACGACGGGCGGCCTCCGGGCCGCCCGTTTTTTTGGCCTCGTAGTCATGCCCTTCGTTGTCATCCCTTGGGGACTTCTCCGCTGGACTTCCTTCGGTCGCGGTGGTCGTGCTGAGGGCGCAGCCCGAAGCATCTGGGAATGGCCGGACACCACGCGCTCGCGCATCGCGGCGCACCACCAGACCCTTCGCTGCGCCCAGCGACAAAGCCCCATGGCCATGCCGTGGCCGACTTGTAACCAAGGTGTGAATTATGTTGTGATGCAATCCTCAAAAAAGGGGAATATCCGTGTTGAACCTGCACCGCGCCGCACTCACTGCGGCCGTCTTGGCCGGCCTCGGTTTTGCCACCGCCGCTTCCGCCGTCAGCATCACCTATACCGGCACGCTCCCCGAGGGCGTGGCCAACTTCGACATCGCCGGCAACAGCACCGCGATCGGCATCACCCCGCAGATCGCCATCAGCATCGATCCCAGCGACAACATCATCGGCCGCACCACCGGCTTTGCCCTGCGCATCACCCTCTCGGGCAGCGCCACCTTCTCCACCACACCGACCTTCACCGCCGGGCCCTCCCTGCCCTCCGGCTGGACCGCCACCCTCGGCGCCGGCGGCAGCGGCAGCAACTACGTCGTCGTCTCCTTCAATCCACCCAGCTCCAGTCCGGTCCCCGGCATCACCAACGGCATCCTGGTCTACGTCAATTCCGGCAATACCGAGTTGAATGCGACCAGCGGCCATGCTCTGAAGAATCTGGCCGCGCTGCAAACTCTCGGCCAGACCGTCAGCGAGAACTACCAGTTCTACGATCCGGTCAGCGCCACCGCCATCCTCAATCCTGTCACCCAGCCCGTGCTCTTTTCCGGGCAGCCGTTCCAAGCCTACTGCGGTGCTCCTTTCTATCCGCAAGAGCGGATTGACGTGGGCCAGAACAGCCAACATCCCAGCCGCACCTATTTCGCCCTCTATGGCAATATTGGCGAGCTGGACTACAATGAATTTTGGCCGGGATACTTTGTATATTATCCACTGCCGGCTTTTGGCTATTTCACGACGCAGCCCAGTGACACGGTAACCACTGTCATCCAGGGATCGTTCGCGGCATTCAATCAACCCAATGCCTTTGCCGGCTTGTATTTCACCAAATACTACACGTCAAGCACGACCACCAGCGCTTTCACCAACAACAACCAGACACTGACCGTCCATTACCAGCCATTTCCATCCTCGTATTATAATTTCAATGCCAGCAACTTCTATGATTATGTGTATTTTTATGTGCCTACCAACAACCTGATCCCGATTCAGGCCACGCCGCTAACGATGACGACCAGCTACACGCGCAACGGCGTCACCGACACCTTGCCGAATTGCCCGCTGCAACCGTTGCAGTACAACGGCCCGGTGGTGCACGTGTACACCTTCAACCCGGCCGGCAATACGACCCAGCAGAGCTTCCTGCGCATCAGCAATACCGGCCCGGCCGGTGGCCAAGTCACGATTACCGGCATCGACGATGCCGGCAATCCGGGCGTCGGCCCGGTCAGCTTCAATCTCGGCGCCGGCCAGTCGATCCAGCTGACCTCCAGCGACCTGCAGAACGGCAACACCGCCAAGGGCCTGAGCGGAGCACTCGGCACCCCGACCGGCAAGTGGCGCCTGACCGTGACCTCGTACTTCCCCAACCTGGTCGTCACCAGTCTCAACCGCAACAACAGCTCCGGTACGGTGTCGAACCTGACCGACTACGATACCAACGGCAAGCAGAGCGTGTTGGAGAGCGGCAATCTTCCGCCACCGCCACCACCGCCGGGCGGCCCCAGCTGAGACTCGCCGCAGAGTGGCTGCAACTCACGATGACGGGCGGCCTGCGGGCTGCCCGTTTTTTTGTGGGTCGTCGTCATGCCTTTCGTTGTCATCCCTTGGGGACTTCTCCGCTGGACTTCCTTCGGTCGCCCCGAAAAGGGACTTCCTTCGGTCGCGTCGGTCGTCCCTTGGGGACTTCCGTTGGTCGTGCTGAGGGCACAGCCCGAAGCATCTGGCCATGGCCGAACACCCCCACGCTTGCGCGTCGCCGCGCACCACCAGACCCTTCGCTGCGCTAAGGGTGACAACTGCGTTGTCGTCCTGAGGGCGAAGCACGAAGGATCTTTTGCGCGACAGACGTCCCGAAAACTGGAACGTGATCGTGCGCAAGACCCTTCGCGCGGCTCAGGGTGACAAAGCCGGCTGACCTTGCGCGCTGCTCTGAGTGACCAAGTTCGATTCTGTCAATACAGCACGCGAAAGCGCAGCGTGTGCGGGATGGAGCGGATGGCGCGGGTCAGCGCAGCCGAATACCGGCTGTCGATGTCGGTGATCACGTAGCCCAGGCGCTCGTCGGTCTTGAGGTACTGGCCGAGGATGTTGGCGCCATGCTCGGCCAGCGCCTGGTTGATGCGGGCGAGGATGCCCGGCACGTTCTCGTGCAGATGCATCAGCCGGTGCGCACCGGACTGCGGCGGCAGCTTCAGCCCCGGCAGATTGACGCTGCCCTCGCTGCTGCCGGTGTTGACGTAGTCGATGATGCGACCGCTGACGAAGCGGCCGATGTCCTGCTGCGCCTCCAGCGTGCTGCCGCCGATGTGCGGCGTCAGCAGCACGTTGGGCAACGCGCGCAGCGGGTGCTCGAAGGCATCGCCGTTGGCGGCCGGCTCGGCGGGGAACACGTCCAGCGCGGCGCCGCGCAGGTGGCCGCCGGCCAGCGCTGACTGCAGCGCGTGGAGATCGACCACATGGCCGCGGCTGAGGTTGAGAAACAGCGCGCCGGGCTGCATGCGCGCGAACTCGGCGGCGCCGATCAGGTTGCGGTTCTGCTTGCGCCCGTCGACGTGGACGCTGACCACATCGGACTGCGTCAGCAGCTCCTCCAGCGTGGCGCATTTGCGCGCGGTGCCCAGCGCCAGCCGCTCGGCCAGGTCGTAAAAGCACACCTGCATTCCGACCGCTTCGGCCAGCACGGAGAGCTGCATGCCGATATTGCCGTAGCCGACGATGCCCAGCCGCTTGCCGCGCACCTCGTGCGCGCCGCTGGCGGACTTGTCCCAGATGCCGGCGTCCATCTGGCGCAGCTTGGCCGGCAGGTTGCGCATCATCAGGATGATCTCGGCCAGCGCCAGCTCGACCACCGACCGCGTGTTGCTGTAGGGCGCGTTGAAGGCCGCCACGCCGCGGCGCTGGCAACCGGCCAGGTCGATCTGGTTGGTGCCGATGCAGAACGCGCCGACCGCGAGCAGGCGCCTGGCCTCGGCCAGCACGTTCGCGCTGAGCTGGGTCTTGGAGCGCAGACCGAGGATGGCGACGTCGCCGATGCGCGCGGCCAGTGCCGCCTCGTCGAGCGCGCCGGCGTGGATCTCCACCGCGTAGCCCTCGCGCTCGAACGCGGCCACCGCCTCGGCGTGGACATTCTCCAGCAGCAGCACCTTGAGCCGGTTCTTGGGATACGACACCGCACCGCGCAGGCCGCAGTCGTACAGCACCTCGTCGAAGCTGGGAGCCGAACGCGCGCCGGCGCAGACCAGCACCGCGGCGCGCTGCACGTTTTCGCTGAACGCGTAAAAGCGCTGCGCCACACCGGCGGCCAGCAGCTCGTAATCGCCGATGCCGTCGCCGACCGCGACCACCTCGCCGTCGAGATGCAACGCCGCGACCGCATGCACCTTGCCGCCGTCGGCACTGAGCGGGTTGCTCCAGTCGCAGCCGTCGATGCGACCCGCGGCATCGAACGTGAGCGCGTTGGCGTGGACGTGATCCGCGCGCAGGCCGAGGCTTTCGGCCACCGGCACGATCAGCTCGCGAAAGCCGCTGCTGACGATGTGGATCCGCGGTGCATGGGCGGCCAGAAAGGCGCGGTTGCGCGCAAACGATGGCGTGATCGCCTGCAGCAGGCGCTGCGCGACCTGCGGCAGAATGTCGCGGTGCGCGCGCAGCAGGTCCAGGCGCTGCGCCAGCGCGTCGCGAAACGCCAGCCGCCCCTCCATCGCCGCATCGGTCAGTTCGCGGATGCGCGCGCGGGTCTCGGCGGCGCCGGGCGCGTCGCGCAAGGCCAGTTCGGCCAGCAGATCGAGGGTTTCGACCTGCACCAGGGTGCTGTCGAAATCGATGACGAAATGCAGGGGGCCAGGCATGGCGAGTCCGGGTTCGCGCGACCATTCCACGTTACACGATGACGGCCGCCGGGCAAGCCCGGATCGGCGCGCGACCGCGGTGTTACCCGCCGTTACATGCGGATACGCCACGCGCCACCCGCGGCGGCATCCGCGGTCCACGATGATGACGTCGTCGACGCTGCTGCGCCGATGCCCCGCCCCTGGTCCCGCGCGCGTCGGCGACACCCCTTTCCCACGGAGATCGATGATGAAGCACCCCCTTGCAATCCCCGCGTTCGGTGGCCTGGCGCTGGCGCTGGGCCTGGTGGTCGCCGGCGCTGCCGAACCGCCGGCATCGGGCGTGACGCCGCCGCCCGCGCAAGCCTGGATGCATGGCTCCGACCACGGCGGCATGCACCACGGCATGCGCCGCGGCATGCACAACCGGATGATGATGATGATGGGCCCGCGCGGCGCCGCGATCCGCGACATGCTCGCGCTGGAACATCTGTACCGCGCGCAGGGCCACGTCGAGGCGGTCGTCGGCCTGTATCGCGGCGTGCTCGCCCGCAGCCAGGATCCGCTGCTGCGCAACTTCGCCTATTCGCGACTGGCGCGCGCCGAGCTGGCCCCACGCGATGCCGGTGCCGCAATCCAGACCCTGCGCCAGGCGCTGGATGAAAACCTGAAAGCGGTCGCGGCGCTGCCGGCGCCGAGGATGCCGATGCGGCGCTGAGCCCATCCCCGTGCGCGCTGCGACGAGCCGGACGGCGCCGCAGCACGGACCAAACCGGCGTGCGCTGCAACGGCCAGGAGGCATCGCTCGCACCACGGCGCGCCTCGATGCCGACCCGGCGCGATCACGCCGACCGAGCCTGCGCGCGCTGCGACGACGACGGCGACCGCGCATGCGCTGGCGCTGCCGCGGCGCGCGCGGCACCATGGCGTGACCCGTTCCACCGTGCCGACCCGGAGCAACCCCCGCATGGCCCACGCACGCATCCTGCTGGCCGACGATGACCGCGAACTGGGCGAACTGCTGGCGCGGTTTCTGGTACGCGAGGGTTTCAGCGTCGAGCAGGTGCACGACGGCGATGCCGTGCTGCGGCGCGTGCTCAGCGAGCGCTACGACGCGCTGGTGCTCGACATCATGATGCCGCTACGTTCCGGGCTGGAGGTGCTGCGCGAGCTGCGTCGCAGCACCACCTTGCCGGTGCTGATGCTGACCGCGCTGGGTGATGACGTCGATCGCATCCTCGGCCTCGAGATCGGCGCCGACGACTACCTGACCAAGCCCTGCAACCCGCACGAACTGGCCGCGCGCATCCGTGCGGTGCTGCGCCGCGCGCAGCGCGACGAGAACGAAACGGCGCGTTTTACCGACATGCGCATCGGTCCGGTCGAACTGCGCATCGGCTCGCGCACCGCGATGCTCGATGGCCAGACGCTGGCGCTGACGACGTCCGAGTTCAACCTGCTGGCGGTGCTGATGCGCGAAGCCGGCCGCGGGGTGGACAAGGGGATCCTCGCCGAGAGCGCGCTCGGCCGTGCCCTGACGCCCTTCGACCGCAGCATCGACGTGCACATCTCGCGGCTGCGCCGCAAACTCGGCAACGGTGCCGACGGCCAGTCGCGCATCGCCACCATTCACGGCGGCGGCTACATGTTCCGGCGCACGGACGACTGACATGGGCAGCCTGTACTGGCGCGTGATGGCACTGTTCTGGGTGGCGCTGGTGGCGATGATCGCCGCCAGCATCGGCGTCACCTCGCTGCTGATCGAACGGGACCGGGCGCAAGCGCCGGCGCCGCCCGAATGGCAGCATGCCGTGGTCGATGATGTCGCCAACGAGGCGATGCGCCAGCTCAGCCAGCACCCGCTGGTGCAGGCGCAACGCTGGGCGCGGGTGCGCAGCAGCGGACCGCTGCGCGTCAGCATCCGGCCGGGTCGCGATGCGCCCGCCATGCCGCTGCCGGCATCGAACTGGCAGCGCGAGCGTGAGATCATCGCGACGCGGCATGTACTGGCCGCGGACCAGGCACCGTACACCGTCACCGTGCGCTGGGGGCCACCGCCGGCACCGCATCCGCCACCGCATCGGCTGCTGTTTCGCACCGTGCTGGCCAGCGCGGCACTGCTGGCCAGCATGCTGGTCAGCCTGCTGCTGGCACGCTATGTCGCGCTGCCGCTGGCGCAGATCCGCGACCGCGCGCGCCGCTTCGCCGACGGCGATCTGGATGCGCGCGTCGGCACCCTGCGCACCGGCCGCTCGCGCGAACTGGTGGCCCTGGCACGCGAATTCGACGATATGGCCGACCATATCGGCCGGCTGATCCTCGACCATCGGCGCCTGATCGGTGACGTCGCCCATGAGTTGCGCTCGCCGCTGGCGCGCCTGCGCGTGGCGCTGGAGCTCGGCCGCGGCGGCAGCAGCGAGGAGATCGAGAGTGCCCACGAGCGCATCGGCCGCGAGGTCGAGCGCATGAATCGCCTGATCGCGCAGGCGTTGGATCTGTCCCGGCTGGAAAGCGGCACGCGCGGGCCGGTGGAGAACGGCGACCTGGCGGCCCTGGTCGACTCACGGGTGGCCGATGCCCGCTTCGAGGCGACGCCGCGGCGCATCGAGATCCGCCTGCAGCGGACCGGCATGCTGCCGATCCGCGCCGAGCTGGATCTGCTGGCCAGCGCCATCGAGAACGTGCTGCGCAACGCCGTGCGCCATGCGCCCGAGGCCAGCGTGATCGATGTCATGCTGCAACGCGAGGACGACGGCAGTCGTGCGCGATTGCGCATCCGCGATCGCGGCCCCGGCGTCGCCGAGGCCGATCTGCCGCGCCTCTTCGAGCCGTTCTTCCGCACCGCCGACGCGCGCCAGCAAGGCAGCGACGGCAGCGGCATCGGGCTTGCCATCGCGCGCCGCGCGATCACGCGCGCCGGCGGACGCATCGCCGCGCGCAACGCCGAAGGCGGCGGACTCGAGGTGCTGATCGAACTGCCGCTGCACGCGTCGTGAACCGGCTGCCGCGGAAGTCCGGCGGCGTGAGGTTGCGACGGTCGCCCGATGCGCGGCACCTGCCCGCAGACCGGGCTTGCGGCCCAGCCTGCGACTCTCTGATTCGTCTAGACGGCTAAACGCAGGAGCATCGCCCCATCGGCCCGGACCCGGCAGTCAGGCGCGGTTCCGGCCGGCCCGTGCAAGGGCCGGCCGGCGCCGTGGCGGCGGGATCAGAAATCGATCGTCGCCGAGCCGAAGTAGGCCCGCGGCTCCTCGTAGATCGCCCGCACGAACGGGTTGCCTGCGTAGGTCGTATCGCCGTAGCCGAACGTGTAGTAGTGACGGTCGAACACATTGTCGACATGCAGGGCGAGTTGCACGTCCTTGAGCATGCCGTTGCCGATGTGCAGCGTGTCGCGCAGGGTGAAATTCATCACCGCATAACTCGGAATGGTCTCGGCCGTGGGCACGCCGGCGTTGTACTCGTTGACGTACTGCGAGCCGGAATAATGCTCGCTCAGGCTCGCGCGCCAGGTCCGCCATTTCCAGCCGAGGCCGAGATTGGCCAGATGCTTGGGCACACCGGCCAGCGGCTGCCCCGCGACCACGCTTTGTCCGGCCAACGCTGCGGCACCCGCGGCATTGGCCACGGTGAAGCTCGAGGTGAAATTGGCCCGGTTCTCCGCGATATTGCCGAAGATGCTGAACGCGCCATACGAGGTGACAACGCTGTCCTGCAGGTCGAGCTCGATGCCCTCGTAGCGTGAACTGCCGCCGTTGGAGGTGGTCGTCAGTCCCGATGTGGGGTCGGTGACCTGGATGAAGGTGTTGGCGAAGTTCTCGCGATAGACGTTGAGCGCACCCTGGAAGCCGTGCGCCTCGTAGCGCGCGCCGGCCTCGATGTCACGCACGTACTCCGGCGTGACGTGGATCGGCACCACCACGGTCTGGCCGCCTGAATTCGTCTGACCGACATTGTTGTAATAGGACGCGATGCCGGGGAACTTGGCAGTCTTGCCCCAGGCGGCATACAGGCTGACATGCCGCACCGGACGCCAGTTCAGTCCGATCGTCGGCGAGGTGTAGTGCTCGGAATCCGAGACCGTGCCGCTGATCGGATAGAAGAAGCCGATATTGTCGAAGTCGGAGGTGCGCGCCATCAGGTACTTGAGGCCGGGCGTCACCTGCAACGCACCGTCGAACAGGCTGATCCGGTCCTGCACGAAGGCCGATCCCAGGGTGCGCGAATCGTGCTCATCCCAGGCGTTGTTGTAGCCGGTGACCAGCGGCATCGGGTTGGTGCCATACCAGTACTCGGACGAATGCAGCTTGGTGTGCGACCAGTCGCCGCCGAATTTGACCTGGTTGTCGGGAAGATTCAGGGTGAAATGCGGCATGAACCCGTACTGCTGAGTGCTGTACAGGTAGGTGTGGTAGGCGTTGCCGGCGAGATTGCTGCCGAAGGTCGCCGCCGGGTCATAGCTGGGATTGGGCAGCCAGAATGAGTAATCGCCCGGTGTGTTGGGAATGAAGTAGGGCTGGGTCGCACTCTGGATGAAGTTCGGATTGGCGTAGGAAACGCGGTTGTAATCGATGTTGCGCGCGTACACGCGGGCGTTGAACGACAGCAGATGGTTGACCCGCATGCGGTCACCCAGGATGTAGGTGCCGCCGTGGTCCTTGTTGTAGCTGTTGGTCCAGTCCAGCGGCCAGCCGTAGCGGTAGCCGTACTGCTGGATCAGCGGCAGCGGCACGGTGTGCGGCGTGAAGCCCTTGTTGATGTTGTAGATGGCATAGGCGTAGAGCTCGCCATCGCCCTCGTCATAGGGCAACACGCCGGCGTAGTAGAGATTCGTGTTGCGGTTGCCGGAATTGGCCTGCCAGCCGCTGCTGCTGTTGTGGTTGATGCTGACCATGTTGCGCACGCCGCCGATCGCGCCGGTGTTGGCGGTCAGTCCCTCGAACCAGGTGCTGAAGCTGCCACCGCCCATGGTGACCGACGCGTTCGGGGTCGCGCTCGGATCGCGCGGCTCGAAAGCGATGGTGCCGCCCAGCGAGTTGTAGGAGGTGACTGCCGGGTTGTTGATGCCGCGGTAGATGTTGACGCTGTTGATGTCGTTCAGCGTCAGCGGGATGTTGTTGCGCGTGGAGGCCGAGTTGGTCGTGCCGCCGTTGAAGGGGTCGTTGATCGGCACGCCGTCGAAGGTCTCGGAAAACTGGCCGCTGCTGAAGGAGCGGAAGGTGATGTTGGTGCGTACGCTGTTCGCCGCCGGTGTGCGCACGTTGATCGAGGGCGTGCGTTCCAGCAGGCTCTGGACGCTCAGCATCGGTGAGGCGAAGCGGATGGCGGAAGGCCCGATGATCGATGAACTGAACGCCGAGTTCATCGGAATCCTCGTGATCGTCAGCTCGCGGGCGATGACCTGGATCTCGGAGAGCTTCTGTACATGCTTGGCCTTGCTCGTGCTGCCGTCTTGCGCAGGCGCGTTTTGACCGAACGCGCTGGCTGGCAGCATGGCCACCGCACCGGCCGCGGCCATGGCGCAGAAAAGCGGGGACAGTTTCATCAATCGCATAAATCCCTCCTGAAGTTGAAGAAATCGGAACCGGCGCTGTATCGGGTTTTCAGGTCAAACTGATCCACGCAAATGCACTCGCACGCGTTCGTCCTGACTTGTGGTCATGGCCAGCGACATCCGCACATCCGGGTAGAGCAGCCCCTCGCAGGCCCGGCCCCGCGACCGGACTGCGGTGGCTCGACCCGTGCGTCGCCTCGCTCCCGATGGCGTTGGCCACGGCCGGGCGGTCGCCCGCAGCGGCGGCGCGATGCGCACCACGGCATGCACCGCCACGCGCCCGCGCGCGGGCATCCGCGGCAGGGCGATGGGTGTGCAGGCCGGGATCATCGGGATCCACGTCTCGGTCGACGACTCAGGGGCCTAACGTAAGGCCGTTCCATGACTGTTGCTTTATCGTTAAGTCGAATTATCCGAACCGTAACCGTGTCGTAATGGCATGCTCAGGCACAACGCCTGTCGCGACGTGATGCCTCCCTGGCCCGGAAGCGATGCCACCAAAGCCGACGGCCTCCGCAAGGGAGGCCGTCGCTGGGGGTTGCTCGTGAAAAGCCGGGTCAGGCGGCGAACAGCGCACGCATCTTCTTCATCGCGTTGGCCTCGACCTGGCGAATGCGCTCGGCCGAGACGCCATACTCGTCGGCCAGCTCCTGCAACGTGGCCTTGGGCTCATTGAGCCAGCGCCGCTGGATGATGTCGCGCGAGCGTTCGTCGAGACGTTCGATGGCCGTGTGCAGGCTGTCGTGGTCGCGGTCGTCCTGATCGGCTTCGGCCACCGTGGCGTACGGGTCGGCGGAATGATCGACCAGATACGCCACCGGCGAGGGCCTGGCGTCCTCGTCGGCATCATCGGGGGCGTCGAATGCGACATCGCGGCCGCTCAGCCGCGACTCCATCTCCAGCACCGTGGCCACCGGTACACCCAGGTCCCTGGCCACCGTGCGCACCTCCTCGGCATTCATCCAGCCCAGGCGCTTTTTCGACTTGCGCAGATTGAAAAACAGCTTGCGCTGCGCCTTGGTGGTGGCGACCTTGACGATGCGCCAGTTGCGCAGGATGAACTCATGCATCTCGGCGCGAATCCAGTGCACGGCGAAGCTGACCAGACGCACGCCCTGCTCGGGATCGAAGCGCTTGACCGCCTTCATCAGGCCGATGTTGCCTTCCTGCACCAGATCGGCCAGCTGCAGGCCGTAGCCGGAATAGCCGCGGGCCACGTGCACCACGAAACGCAGGTGGGAGAGCACCAGCTTCTTGGCCGCCTCGAGATCGGCGTCGCTCTGGTAGCGCACGGCGAGTGCATGCTCTTCCTCGGCGCTGAGCACCGGAATGCGGTACACCGCGCCGATGTAGGCATCGATGCTGCCCATCGCGCTCAGAGCGGGGAAAGTGGCGGGAATCAGGGCTTGCGACATGCACGGACCTCCTGCGATTCAGTTCATTTTAGCACTCGACCTATTGGAGTGCTAAGGCGGCCCAGGGTTCCCGAGGCCAATACATGAACTATATAGTACAGGAAGCTTGTCAACAAGACGTGAGCGCACTCCGCGGCGGCAGCGACCAGTCGATCGGCGCCGCGCCTTGCTGATCCAGATAGCGGTTACAGGCCGAGAAATGCCCGCAACCGATGAAGCCCCGGTGGGCCGACAGCGGCGAGGGATGGGGTGCCTTGAGCACCGCATGGCGACGCGGGTCGATCAGGCGGCCCTTGGCCTGGGCGTAACTGCCCCAGAGCAGGAACACCACGCCTTCGCGACGCCGGTTGAGAGCATCGACGACGGCATCGGTGAAGCCTTCCCAACCTTTGCCCTGGTGCGCACCGGCACGACCGTCCTCCACCGTCAGCACGGCGTTGAGCAACAGCACGCCGCGCTGCGCCCACGACGTCAGGCAGCCGTGGTCGGGACGCGCGATGCCGAGATCGCGCTCGATCTCGGCGAAGATGTTGGCCAGCGACGGCGGCACTGGCACGCCGGGCCGCACCGAAAAGCAAAGTCCGTGCGCCTGCCCGGGGCCGTGATAGGGGTCCTGGCCCAGGATCACCGTCTTCACCGCCGGCAGCGGCGTGGCATCGAGCGCGGCAAAGATCTCCGCACCGGGCGGATAGATGCGCTTGCCGGCGGCCTTCTCGGCACGCAGAAATGAAGCCAGAGCCTGCATGTCGGGGCGATCGAAGTAATCGCCGAGTGCGGCCTTCCAGCTCGACTCGAGGCGCAGCCGCGAATCGCTCACGTCCCGGCGTGCTCGCGCAGATGGCGGCCGACGCGCAACTGGAACAGCAGCTTGGTGACCAGCAGCCGTTCCTCGATCGGTTTCTGCACCAGATCGTTGGCCCCGGCGCGCAGCAGCACCGCCTGGTTGCGCGGATTGTCGTCGCCGGTCATCACCAGAACCGGCAGCCGGCCCTTGCCATAGCCGTAGTCGCTGCGGATGCGCGCCAGCAGATCGCCGCCGGTCAGCTCGCCCTTCAGGTTGACGTCGGTCAGCACCACGTCGGCGCCCACGCTGCCGGCCGCCTTGGCGGCGTCGAGCAGGACCAGCGCGTCTTCGACACTGACCACGTGCTGCACCGTCAGCCCGTGCTTCTCGAGCATTCGCCGGGTGGCCAGCGCGACCACGCGGCTGTCCTCGACGTACAGCACCTCGCCGCTCGCCTGCCCCTGCGGCTGCACATAGCCGCGGATGAACTCGGCCAGGGCCCCGAAGCCGAGCGACTTGTCGAAATAGTCGGTGACGTCCTCGCCCAGCGCACGTGCCTGCAGGCGTTCGTTGACGTCGCCCGAAACCACCACGATCGGCACATAGGCCTGCGGCGCGTGCATGCGCACGCTGCGCGCCAGATCCAGCCCGTCCATGTCCGGAAGCCGCAGCGCAGTCGTGACGAAATCCACCGGCGCCTGCTCCAGTGCGGCGCGCGCCTCGGCGCCGCTGCCGCAACCGATCACGCTGACACCGCTCAGCTCGGCATGCAGCACCTGCTCGATCAGGCGCCGCACGACTTTCGATCCGTCCACCACCAGCACGCGCGGATGGTCACTGGCGATGTGGCGGCTGATGCTGGATTCCATCGGACCCTCGCGACTCAATGCGGCTCGGCCGCGGCCAGATGGCGCGCACCGGCGATGCGCGCACCCAGCCAGCCCAGCAGGGCAGCGGCGAACGGCACGGCCAGCAACAGGCTCGGCGCGACGCCGGCGAAACGCAACCCCCCGCCCCACGCAGTCGCCAGCATGGCGGCCGGACCGGCCAGGGCCAACTCCAGCAGCAGCACCAACGCGACCGCCACCACCCCGCTGCCGAAACCGTAGCAGATGCCCGCATACAGGTACGGTCGCCGCACGAATCCGGAGCTGGCACCGACCAGCCGCAACACCGCCACTTCCTCGGCATGCGCCCGGATATCCTGACGAACGCTGTTGCCCACCACCAGCAGCGCCGCCAGCGCCAGCAGGGCGCCCAGCAGCAGCACCGCGCGCCGACCCAACGCCAGCAGCGCATCCAGACGACCGCGCCAGGCACTGTTGTCCTGCACCCGATCCGCCGCCGGCAGCGCGCGCAGGGCGGCGACCAATGCCTGGCCGGCGCGCGCGTCCAGACCCGCGCGCGGCGTCACCACCAGCACGTACGGCAGGGGATTGTCGGCCAGCATCGCCAGCCCCGGACCGAAACCCTGCATCGCCGACAGCTCGGCCAACCCCTGCTGCGGCGTGCGCAGGGCCACCGCGGCGACGTCCGTGCGGCCGCGCAGATCCGCGGCCAGCCCCGCCACCCCCGCCGCGCCGAGGTCGGGCTTGAGAAACACGCTGATCGCCTGACTCTCGCCGAGCGCGGCGCCGAATCGCTGCAGATTGCCCAGTGCCAGGTAGAAGGCCAGCGGCAGCGCCAACGCAAGACCCATCACCGTCAGCGTGAGCGCGGTGCCGATCGGATGCGCCGCAAGCCGCTGCAGGCTGGCATGCAGGCTCCACGCATGCTGCCCGCGCCAGGCGGCGATGCGCCCGCGCACCGACAGCGTCGCTGCCGGCACCGGATCACCGCGACGCGCGCGACGCCTGCTCACACGACCTCCGCGGCGGCGACATCGTCCACCATCCGTCCATGATCCAGCACGATCACGCGCTTGCGCATGCGCTTGATCAGGAACAGGTCGTGGGTGGCGACCAGGACCGTGGTGCCGACCTGCTGGAACTCGGCGAAGAGGCCCATGATTTCCACCGCCAGCTGGGGATCGAGGTTGCCGGTGGGCTCGTCGGCAATCAGCAGCGGCGGCTTGCCGACGATGGCGCGGGCGATGCCGACGCGTTGTTGTTCGCCGGCTGACAGCGCGGGCGGCGATTTTTTCTCGTGCGACAGCAAACCGACCTTTTCCAGCGCCGCGCGTACGCGCCTGCCGCGTTCGGCAGCGGGCACGCCGGCAACCACCAGCGGCAATTCGACATTCGCGAACACGCTGCGATCCATCAGCAGGCGGTGGTCCTGAAAGACCATGCCGACCTGCCGTCGCAGACGCGGGATGCCGCGCCGGCGCACCGTGCCGAGATGGACGTCCCCGACCATGACCGCGCCACGGCTGGGGCGTTCGAGCAGACCCAGCAATTTGAGCAAGGTGCTCTTCCCGGCGCCGGAATGGCCGGTGACGAAGGCCATCTCGCCGGCGCCAAGCTCGAAGCTGATCTGGCTCAGCGCGTCATGGCCACCGGGATAGCGCTTGCTGACCTGGTCGAAACGGATCACGGGCGCGGCTGACTGCGGAGAGGCCGGCAGCATAGCGTGCGCACGCGCCGCTGCCAGCCCCGGCGATCACCGGGCAGGGGTGCTTCCCCGGCGCCGCCACCGATGTCAACGCCGATGGAACAGGCTGCCGATACGACGGAAGAAACCCGGTTTGGCATGCGTCGACGGGACTGCCGCAGACGCCGCTGCGCCTGCGCCTGGCGCCGGAGTGGGCGGCGCTGTACCGATGGACGGCGCGTCCTCGCGGCGACCGCGACCGCCGCGATGCCGGCGGCGCTCGCCCTCGGCAGGCGGTGTGGCGGCGACGGGCGCCGCGGCGGCACTGCCGGTCCCGGCATCGACCGCCGGCGCGGCAGCTCCGTCAGCACCCGCGGCACGGCCGCGACCGCCACGGCGGCGACGCTTGCGCGCAGGCGCCGCGCCTTCGAAGCGATCGGCTGCCGTCGCCGCGCCATGATCCGGTCCGGAGGGTGCTGCCGCGGCACGTGGCCCGCCTGCGGCCACGTCGGCAGCGACGACTGGCGACGCGACGCGCGCGGGGTTGCGCGGCCCGGTCGCAGCGGGTCGTGGCGAACCGCGACCGCGCGTCGCCGCCCCGCGCCGCGGTGCACGCGGCGGCGACGCGTCGGCATCATGGGCGTCGTCGGTCACACCCGCCGGCGGGGCCACCCGGGCTCGCGCCGGCACCGGCTTCAGCAGGTCGGCGGTGACGGCCTCGACCGGAATCTTCTGGCCGATGTAGGTCTCGATCTCGGGCAGAGCCATCGCATAAAGGTCGCAGGCAAAGCTGATCGCGTCGCCCTCGGCGCCGAGGCGCGCGGTGCGGCCGATCCGGTGCACGTAGTCCTCGGCATCCTGTGGCAGGTCGTAATTGAACACGTGACTGACGTCGGCGATATGCAGACCGCGCGCGGCGACATCCGTGGCGACCAGCATCTCGATCTCGCCGCGCTGGAAACGCCCGAGCAGGGTCTCGCGCTTTTTCTGCGGCACGTCCCCGGACAGCGTGCCGACCTTCAGGCCGTGGCGCGCAAGACGCTCGCTGACGCGCTCGGCGGCCGCCTTGGTATTCACGAAGACGATGCTGCGCGCCGGCCCGTGTCGCTCCAGCAGGTTGAGCAGCAGCGGAATCTTCTCTTCCTTGGCGGGAAAGAAGATGTGCTGACGAACGCGATCGGCGGTGACGTGCTCGCTTTCGACGATCACCTTTTCCGGGCTGTTCATATGCTCGTAGGCCAGTTCGAGCACGCGATAGCTGAGCGTGGCCGAATACAGCATCACCTGGCGCTGCTCGCGCGCCGGCAGGCGCCGGAACAGGTAGCGCACATCGGCGATGAAGCCGAGATCGAACATGCGGTCGGCTTCGTCGATCACCATCACCTCGACGGTGCCGAGGCTGAACACATGCTGCTTGTAGTAGTCGAGCAGTCGTCCCGGCGTGGCGATGATGATGTCGCAGCCGTCCTTGAGCAGCTGGCGTTGCTTGTCATAGTCGACGCCGCCGTAGATCAGCGCCAGGCGCAGACCGGTGTGACGGCCGATGGCGCGCGCGTCCTTCTCGATCTGGATCGCCAGCTCGCGGGTCGGCGCGATCACCAGCGCGCGCGGATCCTCGCTGCGACGCGCGGCGAGCGCCGGCGTGGTCAGCAGCCGGTTCATCGCCGCGACCAGGAAGGCGCAGGTCTTGCCGGTGCCGGTCTGCGCCTGGCCGGCGACGTCGCGCCCGCTCAGCGCCGGCGGCAGGCTCAGGGCCTGGATCGGCGTGCAGCGGGTGAAACCGCAATCGGCAAGCCCGCGTTGCAGCAGCGGGTGCAGGTCGAATTGTTCGAAGAAGGTGTCGGTGAGTACGTGTTCGGCCATGGGGAGTCAACAAGGCGTGCCGGCAGCGGACGCTGCGCTTGAATCGCACGCTGGATTGCGCTGGAATGAGAAACAGCCTCTCGGCTTGGCCCCAGCGACGCCGCCGCAATTGCGGGACGCGCAGTCTAACCGAACCCGCCTGCTGCGGCGACCGCGCCGCAAGCGCCCCCATGGAGAACCCCGGTGAGCGATCTGATCACGCACGTTTCCGATGCCGATTTCGAAGCCCAGGTGCTGCAGTCCGAGCAGCCGGTGCTGGTGGATTTCTGGGCTACCTGGTGCGGCCCCTGCCGCGCGATCGCGCCGACGCTCGAGGAAATCGCCAGGGACTACCAGGGTCGCGTGCGGATCGCCAAGCTCGATGTCGACCAGAACCAGAAGACCGCGATCGCCTACAGCGTGCGCAGCATTCCGATGCTGATGGTGTTCAAGGGCGGCAAGGTCGCCGCCACCCAGCTCGGCGCGGTACCCAAGAGCACCATCACCCAGATGATCGATCACGCGCTTTAGGCGACCCGGCCCCGGCGACCCGAGAGCATGCCCTCCCGCGGTCGGTCGCACCGGCGGCCTGACACGATCAGGCGGCGCATCGGTGCGACAGCAAGGCCGACTGCATCGACATGCGCACCGACACAGACCCGACCGCCGTCCATCCGCCGCCCGTCGGCCTGCCGTGATCCCCGGCCGTGGCAACCTGGCAGGGATTGCGAAGCGATGGACGCGGTACGAGAGCAGTGCTAGATTGACGGCTCGAGCGTCTGCGAACCTTCCGGTTTCGCCCTGCGTTGCTCCTTCCCGCTCGCCTCCCTCTTTGCCACGCTGCTGCGAGGCCCGTTCGTGTCAGATACCGAAGTGAAAGACCATGCCGCGCCCGCGCGCCCGGCCGAAACCGCTGTCGAAGCGCCACGCCCTGCGGCAACCGGCGAGCCGTCCGCCCCGACCGAAGGCACTGCGCCGGCGGCGCGCGAACAGCGCGACCGCAACAACCGCGATCGTCACGGCCGCCGCCGCGGCCGCAATGACCGCAACGATCGCGGCGAGCGTCAGCCGGGCAACGGCAATCCCAACGCAGGTGGCGGCCCGTCGCGCCAGCAGGCCGGTCTGCCGCGCGACGAGGACGACGATTACGTCGCCAGCGCAGGCGAGAACGAGCGCCTGATCAACCTCACCGAGCTGCGCCGCAAGCCGGCCGCGGCGCTGCTGGAGCTGGCCGAATCGCTCGGCATCCAGGAAGGCGTCGCCCGCGCGCGCAAGCAGGACGTGATCTTCAACATCCTCAAGGCCCACGCCCGCAGCGGCGGCGGCATCTGGGGCGAAGGCGTGCTGGAGATCATGCAGGACGGCTTCGGTTTCATGCGCGGTGCCGACGAGTCCTATCTGGCCGGCCCCGACGACGTCTACGTCAGCCCGAGCCAGGTGCGTCGCTTCAACCTGCGCACCGGCGACTACGTCACCGGCCGCGTGCGCCCGCCCAAGGAAGGCGAGCGCTACTTCGCCCTGCTCAAGGTCGACGACATCAACGGCGAGCCGCCGGAGGCGTCGAAGAACAAGATCCTGTTCGAGAACCTGACGCCGCTGTTCCCGCGCAAGGCGTTTCATCTGGAACGCGGCAACGGCTCCAGCGAAGACATCACCGGCCGCATCCTCGACCTGATCGCACCGGTCGGCAAGGGCCAGCGCGGCCTGATCGTGTCGCCGCCCAAGGCCGGCAAGACGATGATGCTGCAGAACATCGCCCAGGCGATCGTGCACAACCATCCCGACGCGCATTTGATGATCCTGCTGATCGACGAGCGCCCGGAGGAAGTCACCGAGATGCAGCGCTCGGTGCGCGCCGAGGTCATCTCCTCGACCTTCGACGAGCCCGCGGTGCGCCACGTGCAGGTCGCCGAGATGGTGATCGAGCGCGCCAAGCGCCTGGTCGAGCACAAGAAGGACGTGGTGATCCTGCTCGACTCGATCACCCGCCTCGCGCGCGCCTACAACACCGTGGTGCCCAGCTCCGGCAAGGTGCTGACCGGCGGTGTCGACGCCAACGCGCTGCAGCGTCCCAAGCGCTTCTTCGGTGCGGCGCGCAACGTCGAGGAGGGTGGGTCGCTGACCATTCTCGCCACCGCCCTGATCGACACGGGCAGCAAGATGGACGAGGTGATCTACGAGGAGTTCAAGGGCACCGGCAACGCCGAGGTCCACCTCGATCGCCGCATCGGCGAGAAGCGCGTCTATCCGGCGATCAACATCAATCGCTCCGGCACCCGCCGCGAGGAACTTCTGATCGACGCCGACCTGCTGCAGAAGGTCTGGATCCTGCGCAAGCTGCTGCATCCGATGGACGAGCTGGCGGCGATGGAGTTCATGCTCGACAAGATGAAGAACACCAAGACCAACGACGAGTTCTTCTCGGCGATGAAGCGCTGATCCAGGCTCCCGCGCTGCACGCAAAAGGGCCGGCCCTGTGCCGGCCTTTTTGCGGGCGTGCTCCCTACGGCTCGTATGGATACTTTGCGAATGCCGTGTACGGCCAGTTCCGGATGCCGCTGCTGGATACGCTGACGGCGAACGTCTCCGGTCGTTTCGACGATTACTCGGACTTCGGCACCAACTTCTCGCCAGCCGCAGGCATCCAGCGGCAGCCGATCGGGCAGGTCGCGTTCCGCGCGACCTGCCCGAAGGGCTTCAAGGCGCCGAGCTTCGCCGCGAACGGCTCCAGCCAGACGCTGGGCTTCGTCACCGAGACACTGCCGACGGCCTTTGCCGCGGCTCATGGCAACGACACCGACACGCTGCCTTACGCCCTGGGCATCCAGAGCACGGCCAACCCCGGCATCAAACCGGAGGAGTCCACCCGCTACACGCCGGGCGTGATCCTGCAGCCGCTGCACGATCTCGGCGCCATCATCGACGACTGCAACATCAAGAAGACCAATGTCATCTCGGTGGCGCCGGCGTCCACGGCATTGAATGCCTACTTCGCCGGGCAACCCGTTCCCGCGGGCTATCGGCAGACGCCGGACAACATCGATCCGGCGTTCCCGAACGCGCCGGCACGACCGCTGATCGTGTCTTCGCCCTACGTCAACGCCAACTCGCTGATCACCAAGGGCGTGGACCTGTCGGAGGCATCCGGAACCTGTTCGATCGCGGTCCGGGCCTCGATCCGATCGATTACGCGGGCGCGGGCGCGAACTACAACCCCGCCTACCAGCAGCAGGGCATCGTGGGCCGGTACTTCCAGGCCGGCGTCAGGGTGCGGTTCTGACCGTTTCCGAGTGCGGCGCGCACGGAGTCGCCCAGTCCTCTCCAACGTAGTGACACCTTCGCGCCGGCTCCCGCCGGCGCTTTTCTTGCGGCGCCGTCAGCGCGGCCCGGCAAATCGCCATTGCATCGAGCTGCGGATCGATATATGGAAGGTGCCGATGCCGCGACCCGGAGCACGTGCATGACCGCCAGCATCCTCAGCGAGAACGCCCCTGCCCTGTGGCGCGATCTGGTGCGCGAGTCGGCGCAACGGGCGGGCGTTGTGCTCGATGAGGAACTGGAGAGTTACCTCGTGTTCTTGCTGATGCGGCATCTTGACGACGCCGGTCTGGGCGCACGCGTGCTCGCGCTCGATTACCTCGAAGCGCTGCTGCATCGCGGCAGTCAACGCGAACAGGCGCTGCGCGAGACCGGTGATCGCTGCCTGCTGATCGCCGGCCTGTTCCCCGAGCAGGCGCTGCGGCGACGCGTATCGTCAGGCTATTTCCTCGATCTCGGCATCGCCGCCTATACGGCCGAAGCCGAGCACGTGCGCGCGGCGCTGGCGACGCTTTATCGACACCTCGCAGCAGCGTTCGCCGTACTGGTGCGCGCGCTGATCGCGCTGCGCCGGCTGTCCGGCGACTGGCAGGGACCGGATCCGCTGACGCGCCATGCGCTGGGGCGCGCCGACGGCCGCCAGGAGTTTCGCGGTGCGGTGCTGCTCGACGCGCCGGCGCGGGTGCAATGACACTGCCGCGACTCCGGTGCAGCCGCTAAACTGATCTTTGCTGCGACCAAGGGAAGCCGTCCATGCGTATCTGCGTCTATTGCGCGTCCAGCGAGCAGACCGATCCGGCCTATCGCGCCGCGGCGCGGCAGCTGGGCGAACGGCTGGCCGAAGCCGGCTGCAGCGTGGTCTACGGCGGCGGCTCGACGGGCTCGATGGGCGCGCTGGCCGACGGTGCGCTGGCGCGCGGCGGCGAGGTGATCGGCATCCTGCCGCGCTTCATGGCCGATCTGGAATGGGGCCATGCGGGGCTCACGCGACTCGAGTTGGTCGAAGACATGCGCGAGCGCAAGCACCGCCTGCTGACCGGTTCCGACGCGGTCATCGCGCTGCCCGGCGGCTGCGGCACGCTGGAGGAGCTGTTCGAGGCGATCACGCTCAAGCGCCTCGGGCTGTACTTCAACCCGATCATCCTGCTCGATACGCTGGGGTTCTACGCGCCGCTGGAGGCCTTCCTGAAGCAAGTCATCGCGGCGCGTTTCATGAATCCCGAGCACGTCGCGATGTGGCAACGCGTGGCCGCGCCCGAGGACGTGCTGCCGGCGATCCGTGCCGCGCCGCGCTGGCGCGAGGATGCACGCGACTACGCGGTGGTGCGCGGCTGATGTGCTAGCACTCCGCCGGTCCCGGATCGCCCGCAGGGCTCGGCACACGCGAGGGCTGATCTTGCAAACCGATCCCCGCAGCCGCATATCCGTCCTTCACCGAACGAGGCCGCCCCCGTGTCGATCCCCAGCGCCGTGCAGGACACCCCGATTCGCGACCGGCAGATGCTGGTGGACTACATCGCCTCCGGGGAAAAGCCGCGCGCCGACTGGCGCATCGGCACCGAGCACGAAAAGTTCGGGTTCCGTCTCGATGATCTCCATGCCCCGGCCTACGAGGGCGAGCGCGGCATCCGCGCGCTGCTCGAAGGCATCGCCACCCGCCACGGCTGGCAGATGCTGCGCGAGGGCGAGCTGCCGGTGGCGCTGCTGCGCGACGCCGCCTCGATCACGCTGGAGCCGGCCGGGCAGCTGGAACTCTCCGGCGCGCCACTGGCCGACATCCATGCCACCTGCTGCGAGGTCACCGAGCATCTGCGCGAAGTGCGCGACGTCGCCGATCCGCTGGGACTGGGGTTCCTCGGCATGGGTTTCCAGCCGAAGTGGCGGCGCGACGAGATGCCGTGGATGCCCAAGGGCCGCTACGCGATCATGCGCCGCTACATGCCGCTGAAAGGTCGGCTCGGTCTCGACATGATGACGCGCACCTGCACGGTACAGGTCAACCTCGACTTCGCCAGCGAAGCCGAGATGGTGAAAAAGTTCCGCGTTGGCCTTGCGCTGCAGCCGATCGCCACCGCGCTGTTCGCCGATTCGCCGTTCACCGAGGGCAGACCCAACGGATTCCTGTCGTTCCGCTCGCAGGTGTGGACCGACACCGACCCCGACCGCACCGGCATGCTCGACTTCGTGTTCGAAGACGGCTTCGGCTACGAACGCTACGTCGACTACATCCTCGGCGTGCCGATGTATTTCAGCTACCGCGACGGACGCTATCTCGATCTGGCCGGCCAGAGCTTCCGCGATTTCATGGCCGGCAAGCTGCCCGCGCTGCCGGGCGTGCTGCCGACCCTGCGCGATTTCGCCGATCATCTGACCACCGCGTTCCCCGAGGTGCGGTTGAAGAAATATCTGGAGATGCGCGGTGCCGACGGCGGCCCGTGGAATCGCCTGTGCGCGCTGCCGGCATTCTGGGTCGGGCTGCTGTACGACGACGCCGCGCTGGACGCAGCCTGGGATCTGGTGCGTGATTTCTCGCTGACCGAACGTCATGCGCTGCGCGACGGCGTGCCGCGCCATGCGCTGAAGCTGCCGTTCCGCGGCGCAACGGTGCGCGAGCTGGCGATCGAAGCGCTGAAAATCGCCGCCGCAGGACTCAAGCGGCGTGCGGTGTTGAATGCGCACGGCGCCGACGAGAGCATCTTCCTCGAGCCGCTGTTCGAGTTCGCGCTGGCCAACCAGACGCCCGCCGAACGCAAGCTGGACCTGTTCCACGGCGCCTGGAACGGCAGCGTCGATCCGGTGTTTCGCGAGTTCGCCTACTGATACCCGGTCGCGATCAAGACGCGAACATCGCGCAGCCCGATGCTGCGCAGCGGAATCCGGGCGGCCCATCGTATCGATTGAACCAACCTGGCATGAGCGCCCGCCCGGAAACATCGGGCCGGCATGCCGCCGGCCCGAGGACGGTTCGTCGCTGCGTGTCCGGTTACTGCAATCCGCGATCCTTGAGCATCGGGCCGATGCTGGGGTCGCGGCCGAGAAACGCGCGGTACAGCGTCGCCAGGTCCTCACTGTTGCCGCGCGACAGGATCATGTCGCGGAAGCGCTGGCCATTGGCGCGGGTCAGGCCGCCGTGCGCCTCGAACCACGCGAACGCGTCGTCGTCGAGCATCTCGCTCCACTGATAGGCGTAATAGCCGGCGGCGTAGCCGTTGCCCCAGATATGCATGAAGTAGCTGGAGCGGTAGCGCGGCGGCACCTGCGGCAGATCGACATGGGTCTTTCGCAACGCTGCGGTCTCGAAACGGTCGACATCCTGCAGCGGCGCATCCGCGGGCAGTGTGTGCCACTGCATGTCCAGCTCGGCGGCCGCCAGCGCCTCGGTCAGCGCGTAGCCCTGATTGAAGCCCGCGGCCTTGCGAATCTTGGCCACCAGCGCAGCCGGCATCGGCTGGCCGGTCCGGGCGTCGATCGCGTAGTGCGCCAGCACCGCGGGATCGAGCGCCCAGTGCTCGTTGAACTGCGACGGGAACTCGACGAAATCGCGTGCCACATTGGTCCCGGAGAGACTCGGGTATTCCTGGTCGGCGAACAGGCCGTGCAGGGCGTGGCCGAACTCATGGAACATGGTGGTGACGTCGCTGAAACTGAGCAGCGCGGGCTGGCCGGGCGCCGGCTTGGTGAAGTTGGCGACGTTGTAAACCACCGGCAGCGTGCCCAGCAGTTTCGACTGGCCGACGAGGTTGTCCATCCAGGCGCCGCCGGACTTGTTGTCGCGCTTGAAGTAATCAAAGTAGATCAGCCCCAGCGGCGCGCCGCCGTGATCGAACACCTCGAACACGCGCACGTCCGGCTGATAGACCGGCAGGTCGTGGCGTTCCTTGAAGGTGATGCCGTAGAGCTGGTTGGCGGTATAGAACACGCCGTCCTTGAGCACGCGGTCCAGCTCGAAGTAGGGCCGGATCTGCGACTCGTCGAGATCGTATCGAGCCTTGCGCACCTGCTCGGCGTAGTAGTCCCAGTCCCATGGCGCCAGCTTGAAGCCGCCGTGCCGGCGATCGATCACGGCCTGGATCGCGGCGGCCTCGGCACGTGCCTTGGCGGTCGCCGGCGGCACCAGCTGGGCGAGGAAGCGGTCGACCGCGGCCGGCGTCTTCGCCATCTGGTCCTCGAGCTTCCAGGCAGCGTAGTCGGGGAAGCCCAGCAGCCCGGCCTTTTCGGCGCGCACCTGCGCCAATCGGGCGATGGTGGCGCGGGTATCGTTGGCGTCGCCGTGCTCGGTGCGCGTCCACGAAGCCTCGAACAGATGCTGCCGCGTCGCACGATCGCTGAGCGACTGCAGCGCCGGCTGTTGGGTGGTGTTCTGCAGCGGCAGCAGCCAGGTGTCTTTCAATCCGCGCGCCCGCGCATCCTGCGACGCGGCGGCCAGTTGGCCCTCGCCCAGACCCGCCAGCGCGGACTTGTCGCCGATCGCCAGCGCGCCGGCCTTGTTGGCCGCCAGCAGCTGATTGACGAACTTCGCGCTGAGCGTGGATTCCTGCTCGTTGAGCTGCTTCAGCTTGGCCTTGTCGGCGTCCGCCAGCCGGGCGCCGGCGTGCACGAACTGCCGGTAGTCGACCTCGACCAGGCGCAGCGCCTCGGGATCGAGGTGCAGGCTGGCGCGCTGCCGGTACACCGCCTCGATGCGCGCGAACAGTCGCGGATCGAGATAGATCGCGTCGGCCTGCGCGGCAAAGCGCGGGGCCATCAGCTCCTGCACCTTCTGCAGGGTCGGATCGGTATTGGCGCCGCTGAGCGCGCTGAAGATCAGGTTGACGCGGTTGAGCGTCTGCCCGGTCTTTTCCAGCGCCACAAGGGTGTTGTTGAAGGTGGGCGGCGCCGGGTTGGCGGCGATGGCGGCCACCTCGGCGCGCTGCTGGCGCATGCCCTCCTCCAGCGCCGGCTGGAAATCACCGTCGCGGATGACGTCGAACGGCGGCGCCTGGAATGGCAACGTGCTGGCGCTGAGCAGCGGATTGACACGAGCCGGCGCCGCCGCGGCCGTCGAAGCCGCCGGTGCCGGTGCGGTCTTCTGCTCGGCGGGCGGCGTGGACGACGTACAGGCGCCGAGCGTGAACGCTGCAGCGATCATCGAGAGGCGGATGCGAGACATGGTGAACTCCCCGGACGAAACGCGGCGGCGCAAGTTGCGCCCGCCGCGGTAGCCTCGACTCTAGCGACGGCCGCAAGCCGTTGCATGGGCCGTTGGTCGTGGCCGCCGAAGCAGGCCGCCGCGTGGCGGTATCACCACGCGACGCGGAGCAGGCCGCGACGCCTCAGCGCAGCGCGCCGCGGATGCGCTCGACCAGGCGAGTGGTGCTGCGCTCGTGTTCGAACGGGATCGACAGCACGCGACCGCCGCGCGCCAGCACGCTCTCGGCACCGACGATCGCGGCCGACGGCCAGTCGCCGCCCTTGACCAGCACGTCGGGTTGCAGGGCGTCGATCAACGCCGCGGGCGTGTCCTGATCAAACACGGTGACGTAATCCACCGCCGCCATCCCGGCCAGTACGGCCATGCGATCGTCGACGCCGTTGAGGGGCCGGTCCGGCCCCTTGCCGAGACGGTGCACCGAGGCGTCACTGTTGACACCGACCACCAGGCAGACACCCTCGCGGCGCGCGGCCTCCAGGTAGGCCACATGGCCGCGATGCAGCAGATCGAACACGCCGTTGCTGAACACCAGCGGCCGGCGCCCGGCGACCAGCGCGCGCAGCCGCGCCCAGTCCGGCTGCACCTTGCCGGTCGCGACCGGAGCGTCGGTGAACACGCTGTCCAGACAGGTACACAGGGTATGGATCACCAGCAGATGCACTTCCTGGATGCGCGCGGTGCTGGTCGCCGGCACGCGCAGCTCGATGTCCTCGGGCCGCAGCAGGGCCGCCAGCTGGCCGCCGTCGCGGCCGGTCAGCGCCAGCACCCACAGGCCACGCTCCTGCGCCGCGCGCACGCCGGCCAGCACGTTGGCCGAATTGCCGGAGGTGGAAATCGCCACCAGCACGTCGCCGGGTCGTCCCAGCGCCTCGATCTGGCGCGCGAACACGCGCTCGTAGCTGTAGTCGTTGGCGATCGCGGTCAGCACGCTGCTGTCGGGCGTCAGCGCCACCGCCGGCAGCGCGCGGCGCTCGCGCTCGAAACGGTTGACCAGCTCCGAGGCCAGATGCTGGGCATCGCCCGACGAGCCGCCATTGCCGCAGGCCAGCACCGTATGGCCGGCCAGCAGGCGCGCGGCCAGCGTCTCGGCAGCGCGCAGCAGCGGCGCAGCCATCGACGTCATGGCCTGTGTCTTGACCGCCGCACTCTCGGCGAAGGCAGCTTCGATGTCCTTCAGTTGCAGATTCATGCGCGATGCTCCGGGTGCCTGGTCTGGGCACGGGCAGCCTGACCGTGCCGGCCGCACCGCGCGCGCGGGCGGCAGAGGGCGGCTGCTAGGATACCCGCTCCGCGCACCTCCCGATTCGTCCGGATCCGCCCAGCCCCCGCCATGTCCGCGCCGCGCAAAGCGCTGTTCCTCGATCGCGACGGCGTGATCAACATCGATCACGGCTATGTCTGCACGCCCGCGCGCACCGATTTCGTCGACGGCATCTTCGCGCTGTGCACGCATGCGCAGGCGCTCGGCTACCGGCTGATCGTCGCCACCAATCAGGCCGGCATCGCGCGCGGCTACTTCAGCGAGTCCGATTTCGACGGGTACATGGACTGGATGCGCGGGGTCTTCCGCGAGCAGGGCATCGAGCTGACGGCGGTGTATCACTGCCCGCATCATGCCAGCGAGGGCCTGGGCCCTTACCGCACCGCCTGCGACTGCCGCAAGCCGGCGCCCGGCATGCTGCTGCAGGCGATGCGCGAGCACGCGCTCGATGCGCCGGCCTGCGCGCTGATCGGTGACCAGGACAGCGACATCGCCGCCGGGCGTGCAGCGGGCGTGGGCTGCCTGATCCGGCTGGACGCGAGCGCCGGAGCAGCCGCGGCGAGTCCGGGTCTGAGCACGGTCATTTCCCTGCGCGAAGCACAGCGGGTGCTGGAGGAATGTTCACGCAAGCAGATCCTTCGGGCTGCGCCCTCAGGATGACAACGGTGTTGTCACCCGGAGCGCAGCGCGGGGTCTTCCTGCAGGCGCCGCATGTATGCCGCCACACCCTGTTCCACCGACGCGAAAACGTGATCGCAACCCGCCGCGCGAAGGCGCCCGAGATCGGCCTCGGTGTAGCACTGGTACTTGCCGACCAGGGCGGCCGGAAAGTCGATGTACTCGATCAGGCCGGCGGCGACCAGGGCGGCAAGATCCCGCGGCGCCTCGCCGCGCAGCGCGCGCAGACCGTTGATCACCGCGACCGCCACCTCGTTGAACGGCTGCGCGCGCCCGCTGCCGAGGTTGAATACGCCGCGCGCCTCGGGATGGTCGAAGAACCACAGGTTGACCGCGGCCACGTCGTCGACGAGCACGAAGTCACGCCGCTGCTCGCCCGGCCCGTAGCCGCCGTAGGCGCCGAACAGGCGTACGCGGCCATCGGCACGAAACTGCTGTTCGTGGTGATACGCCACCGAGGCCATGCGCCCCTTGTGCTGTTCCCCGGGGCCGTAGACGTTGAAGTAGCGGAATCCGGCGATCTGGACCGGCGCGGTCGGCAGCACGCGGCGCACGACCTGGTCGAACAGCAGCTTCGAATAGCCGTAGACGTTGAGCGGTCGCTCGTGCACGGGATCCTCGACGAAGGTGCTGGAGCCGCCGTAGGTCGCCGCCGAGGACGCATACAGCAGGCGTGTGCCGCGCGCCACGCAGGCGTCGAGCAGGACGCGGCTGCAGCGATAGTTGTTGGCCAGCATGTAGCGGCCGTCGTGCTGCATGGTGTCGGAGCACGCGCCCTGGTGGAACACCGCCTCGACGCGGCCGTAATGCCCGCGCGCGAAGTCGTCGTAGAACGTCGTCTTGTCGACGTAGTCGCCCAGGCGCAGATCGACCAGATTGCGGAACTTGTCGCCCTGGGTCAGGTTGTCGACGGCGATGACGTCATCGATGCCGCGCGCGTTGAGCGCGCGCACCAGGTTGCTGCCGATGAAGCCCGCCGCTCCGGTGACGATGACGCGCATGCGCTACTCCTGTGCGCCGGCCGGCCACAGCTCGGCGGCGCTGACGGTGGCGGTGCCCAGCTTGCCGACGACGATGCCGGCGGCACGGTTGGCAGTGCGCACGGCATCCTCGAGCCCGGCACCCGCGCCGAGCATCACCGCCAGCGTGGCGATCACCGTGTCGCCGGCGCCGGAGACATCGAATACCTCCTGGGCCTGCGCCGGCACGTGCAGGCTGCCGGCGGCGCTGAACAGGCTCATGCCTTCCTCGGCGCGAGTCACCAGCACGGCTTCGAGATCCAGATCGCGGCGCAGCTGCTGCGCGCGCTGCTCCAGTTCGGCCTCGCCGGACCACTCGCCGACGGCTTGGGCCAGCTCGGCCTTGTTGGGGGTGATCAGGGTCGCGCCGCGATAGCGCGAATAGTCGCGGCCCTTGGGGTCGATCAGCACGCGCTTGCCGCCTTCGCGTGCGCGCTCGAGCATGCGCCCGACGTGGGTCAGGCCGCCCTTGCCGTAGTCGGAGAACAGCACCACGTCGTGACCCTCGAGCTCCTGCTCGTAACGATCCATCAATCCCAGCAGCACCTCGTGGTCCGGCGCGGACTCGAAATCCATGCGCAGCAGCTGCTGCTGGCGCGAGATCACGCGCAGCTTGACCGTGGTCTGCAGCCCGGCCACCGCCGCCACCGCATTGCGCACCGGCGAGTCGCTGATCAGCCGGCCCAGACGCTGCCCCGCCTCGTCGGTGCCGACCACGGACAACAGCGTCGCCTGCGCGCCGAGACTGACCGCGTTCAACGCCGCATTGGCCGCGCCGCCCATGCGCTCCTGCTCGCGCTGCACCCGCGCGACCGGCACCGGCGCCTCCGGCGAAATGCGCTCGACCACGCCGAACCAGTAGCGATCGAGCATGACGTCGCCGACCACCAGCACCCGGGCATCCGCAATCGTCTGTATCAAGTCAGGTCCCCGAGGCTGGGCGAACACGACGCAAGCACCGCGCACCCCGCCATTCTGCCGCATCAGCACGGGCACCGGCAGTCGGTCCGGATCGCGCCCGCCGGCAGCGGGCGGCCTCTCGATTCGTCAGGGCGCGCCAGCCGGCTTGATCTCGACCTCATCGCCGCGCAGCAGCTGGATGATGCGCAGCCCCTGCGGATCGGGCCGCAGCACCAGATGCATGCCGCCGCTGTAATCGGCCATGGAAGAGGCACCATGCATCAGCACGCCCGCATGATAGCGAACGCGCACATCGATCATCGCGTGTGCGGCCGGTACGATCCGAACGTCATACAGCCGCAGGCGCCGCAGGTCACTGCCGGCAAACAGCTGGCCGTAATCCTCGCGGATGGCGGCGATGCCACCGCGATTCTCGCGCGCATCCGGCGCGAACAGCGTCATGAAACCGCGAAGGTCCGCCGACTCGTAGGTACTGACGAAGCGCTGCAGCAGCGCTTGCACGGCGGCCCCCGGCGCAGCCGGAGCGGTGACGGCAATCGCCGGCGTCTCGACGGCAGGCGTCACCGGCGCGGACGGCGTGGCTGCCGCGCCCGGCATGCTCGCGGATGCGGCGGATGCTGACGACGCCGCAGCCTTGACGGGTGCCGCCGCCACCGGCGTCGTTGTGGCCCGCGGACCCGGCGCAGTGCGCCCCTGCGCTGCCGCTGTCGCGACAACCCTTGCCAGCGCTTCCGTCGCGCTGGCCGCTGCCGCGGGGTCGTACGCCGTCGCGGCGGATGGACCTGCCGCGTCCGGCAGCGCGGGCCGGGTGGCAGGAGCCGGGACGGCCACGACGGAGCTGACCGGGCCCGGCGCGTGCCGGGCCGGCACCAGACGGACCTGCCTGACGACCGGCGGCTGCGGAACGCGCGTGCCGCTGTGCGCAGGCTTCGCCGTCGCGGCTGCCGGCAGGACCGCCGGTGACGCGGCACGGTCCGCGGCGAACGATGCCGGTGACAGATCCGCCCGCGTGAACCAATACGTCGCGAGCAGGATCAGCAGCAGCGCGCCGGCCACGCTGCCGACCGCCCAGGTCGGCAGCGCGCGCAGCAGGCGCAGCCCCGCGGCACCGTAATGCTCCACCCCCAGGCGAAAGCGCTCGCGACGCGGCGGCAATATGGCCGGCGGCGGTCGCCGTTGGGCGCGGGCGGCGATTTCCTCGGGCGATCGGCGCAACTCGGTCCAGGCACGCTGCACGCGGTCGCCGTAGAGCGCGTAGAGCGGATCGCGATTGCGCGAGGTCGCCAGCCAGTGCACCAGCAAGCGGAAATGCGCGCGCAACACGTCCTGCGAAACCCCGGGTCGCACACCGAGCACGCGCCAGGCATCAGCATCGCGCGCGAACAGCGTCTGCGTCAGATAAAAGGCCGCCGCTTCACGCAGCACCTCCCGCGAGGTGTTGAGCTGCGCCGAGGCCTCGACCAGCGCCGCCTCCTCGCCGGATGCGCAGCGGATCACCCGATCGACGCCCGCCTCGGGCAGCGGATCATTGCGCAATGCCTGCGCCTGCTGCGGCGCCCGATACAGGCGCAGCGCCAGCTCGAGAGCGGCGACGGCATGCGCGTTCATGTTGTGCAGAGCATCCCCGAGGCGCCGTCAATGTGATGCATCATCGCGTGCAGATCCTGCGACCCGTCCCATCCCGTGCCGGGAAGCCGCACAGGGTCCCGCCCCCATGATTCGATCACGACCTGCTCCCTGGCCTGCCGCCTGTGTCCGGGACCAAGCCCTGGCAGCAGGCCGGATCATACGTCCTTCTGCCCGCAATCGCGGTGATCCGGCGATGACGCCCGGGGGCGAGACCCCTATTCCAGCGCGGCTCAGACGGCGACGCATGCCGCCGCCGCTGACCCCATCAGCGCCGGCGGATACCGCCGCTCTGCACGCCGCGGCCGGAAGCACGGTGCATCGCGATAGAACTCCTTGTCCTGCGGCGCGTCGTGCCAGCCCGGAATCCCCGACAGCGGCATTGGCCGCAGCTCCTGCGGGTCGAGCAGGCAGGCAGGCGCGGCGATGGCTGCGGCCACCCCGGCGTCAACCCCGGCGCTGTCACGACCATCGCCGGCGTCGAGAATAGCCAGCGCCTTGGCCGTCAGCAGCCGATGCGGACAAAGGGCATGTTCGAGCAGCGCATGCCCCGACACCTGCAGGGTGATCCCGCCATCGCGCCAGGCCTCGCGCCGGTGCAGGAACAGGCCGGTCCAGTCATGCGCATCCCACAGTTCAAGCAGGCCGAGGTCACGCACGATCACCACCGCGCCGGCTTCGTCGAAGTGAGTCAGAGCCTGCTGGGCGCGCGTGCGCAGGCGCCTGCCGACCTGCGCGATGCCATCAGCCTGACGCACGTTCATGGCCGACTTGATGGCGGGATAGCGCTTCCAGATCAGGGCATTGAACAGGTCGTGCCAGTTGTGCCGGCGCGTGGCAATGATCCCGCGCTGCAGGATGCGCTGCTCGTAATGCAGCCCATCAGCGGCCAGCGATTCCGCAGCCACGAGCGCCAGCGCCGCTCCGGTCCGGTGATGGCGCAACGGCTGCAACCGCGCCTGCAAAACCTGCAGGTCAGGCCACTCGCTGCCGGTGAGCAGATCGCGAAAGGGCGCGAGGCCGACGAAGGCCGGGTGATCGAAAACCGCGGCATCGACCTCGGCACGTGCGGGCGGGTTGAATCGCATCGGCGGATTGTAGAGCCGCCCTGCGCAAAACTCGGGGGTACGGCATGCGACTGATGCCGGACTGGAGACCGCAGCACGCATGCTCGAGACGACCACCGCAGGAAGCGCCAACCGATGACGACTACCCTGACCCTGCGGCGACTTCGTCGTCATTGCCGCCCTGATCCTGCTGCTCGCTGGCGGTGCGCGCGATCACGAACCGCGGTCCCGAAGCGGCGCGCAATGCGCGCAAGCTCGATGCCATTCTGGAGCGTTTCAACATGCCGCGGCTCCCGTCAGCCGGCCGGGCGCCCTGTCGCCCGCAGTGCGTGTGCTGGCCGACGCGGCATCACGATCGAGGCGATCGAGGTCTATCGAGCGACAGCGGTGCCAGTCTCGGCGAGGCCAAGGTCACCGTTGCCGACGCTCTGCGTGCCGAACCCCCCGCGGGACTGAGCCTGCGTCCGTGCCAAACGCCCGATCAGGCGCCGGAAAAGCAAAGGCCCCGCGCGAGCGAGGCCTGGGCCGGTGGCTGGGGGACTAGGATTCGAACCTAGATAGGCAGAGTCAGAGTCTGCAGTCCTACCATTAGACGATCCCCCAAAACGCGGGATTTCGCTTGAACCTTCCCTGGTGCCTGGCGCCGGTCGCGACGTCCTGTCGTGCCGCTCGCCGTCGAGGCATGCCATGAATGGCATGCCTCGTCACATCCCTGCTCGCCCAACCATTCGACGATCCCCCGAAAGCGGGGACGCGATCAGCGCTTGGAGAACTGGGTCGCGCGACGGGCCTTGTGCAGGCCGACCTTCTTGCGCTCGACCTCGCGGGCGTCGCGGGTCATGAAGCCGGCCTTGCGCAGCGGCGACTTCAGGGTGTCGTCGTACTCGACCAGGGCGCGCGCGATGCCGAGGCGGATCGCGCCGGCCTGGCCGGTGATGCCGCCACCCTCGACCGTGACCATGACGTCGAACTTCTCGGCCATCTGGGTCAGCTCCAGCGGCTGGCGCACGATCATGCGCGAAGTCTCGCGGCCGAAAAACTGCTCGAGCGTCTTGCCGTTGACCGTGATCGCGCCGGCGCCCTTGCGCAGGAACACCCGCGCGGCGGAGGATTTGCGGCGGCCGGTGCCGTAGTTTTGCTGCGTCATCGCCATGGTGGTTCCTTAGAGGTCCAGCGTCTGCGGCTGCTGGGCGGCGTGCGGATGCTCGGCACCCTTGTAGACCTTGAGCTTGCGGTACATGGCGCGGCCGAGCGGGTTCTTGGGCAACATGCCCTTGACGCCGATCTCGATCACGCGCTCGGGATGCTTGTCGAGCAGATCCTTGAGCGACGTCGACTTCATGTTGCCGACGTAGCCGGTGAAGCGGAAATAACGCTTGTTGTCGAGCTTAGCGCCGGTGACCGCGACCTTTTCGGCGTTGACCACGACGATGTAGTCGCCGGTGTCGACGTGCGGGGTGAATACCGGCTTGTGCTTGCCGCGCAGGCGACTGGCGATCTCCGAGCACAGGCGGCCGAGCGTCTTGCCCGTGGCATCCACCACGAACCAGTCGCGCTGCACGGTCTCGGACTTGGCGCTGAACGTCTTCATGAGAAAAACCTTGGCCGTCGGGCTGGGACGGTGGGCGAAAGATCGAAAAGGATAGCGGACCAGACCCGCCGGACGCAAGCCCGCGGCTCGGTCGGCCGAGCCCGCCATGCTAGCATTTTGGCGATGTCCGCCGACACGCTCCGCCCCCGCATCGCCGCGCTGGCCGACCAGTGCGTGATGTGCGGCCTGTGCCTGCCACACTGTCCGACCTATGCCCTGGACGGCGACGAAACCGAGTCGCCGCGCGGCCGCATCGCGCTGGCGCGCGCCCTGGCCTCCGGCACGATGGAACCGACTGCGGCCAACCGCCTGCCGCTGGACCATTGCCTGGGCTGCCTGACCTGTGAACGGGTCTGTCCGTCGGGCGTGCATTACGGCGAACTGCTGACCGCGACCCGGGCACTGCTGGGGCCGCCTCCTGGGCGGGCGCGGGCGTTGCTCGGCGTGCTCAAGCGACCGCGCCTGCTGCGCGCGCTGGCGCGGCTGGGGGCGACACTGGGCGCCCCGCGCTGGGCACCGCGGCTTGCGCGCCGGCTGCCGGACGATTCGGCCTGGCGCTCGGTCCTGGTCGCACTGCCGCCGCTGCCCGCCGCACCGGCACTGCAACCGTCGGCGGTGGTGGCCACGCGTGGGCGCGTGGCGCTGTTCCCCGGCTGCGTCGCCGACGTCTACGAAAGCGAAGCGCATGCCGCACTGGAACGCCTGCTGGCAGCGGCAGGCTTCGAGCCGGTACGCCTGCCGGCACGGTGCTGTGGCGCATTGGATCGCCACGGCGGCACGGCCGCCGCCGGCGACCGCGACGCGGACGCCGTGCGCGCCGCCTGGACCGCGGCCGGCGCCAACACGCTGCTGACCGCCACCCCGGGCTGCCTCGGCACCCTGCGCGAGGCATTACCCGGGGTGGCGGTCGAGGACGCCATGGCCTTCGTCGAGCGCGAATGCAGCACCCTGCGCTTTCGCGCCCTGCCGCTGCGCACGGCGCTGCACCTGCCCTGCACCGAGGTCAACGTCGCCCGCGCCGACGGCGCCGTGCGCCGCCTGCTGGCGCGGGTTCCCGGCCTCGAACTGCTGCCGCTGCCGGCGCAGCCGGCCTGCTGCGGTGCCGCCGGATCGCACGTGCTGGATTTCCCTCGCCGCGCGCGCGACCTGCGTGCGCTCAAGCTCGATCAGGTGCAGGCACTGGCGCCGCAGCGACTGCTGTCGGGCAACATCGGCTGCCGTCTGCATCTGGCCGCCGGGCTCGTCGAGCGCGGGTCCGCGCTGGCGGTCGAGCATCCCCTGAGCCTGCTGGCTCGCCAGCTGGAATCGCCATGAACCCCATCCCCATCCGCTGCTACTCGCCGCTCGACCGGCTGCTGATCGGTTTCGAGCACGCTCTGACCACCGTGTCCGCCCCTGCGGTCGCGGCCCGTCCCAACCCGGGCGACGCCGAGCCGCAGCCGGCGTTGACCGACAGCGAGCGTCGCCATGCCGCCGGCCTGATGCGCATCAACCACACCGGCGAGGTCTGCGCGCAGGCGCTCTACGACGGCCAGGCCGCGCTGGCGCGCACGGGCGACACGCGCGATTACCTGCAGCACGCCGCCGCCGAGGAGACCGATCATCTGGCCTGGTGCGCGGAGCGCCTTTGTCAGCTCGACAGCCGGCCGAGCCTGCTCAATCCGCTGTGGTACGCCGGCAGCTTTGCGCTGGGCGCGGTCGCCGCCGCGGTCGGCGATCGCGTCAGCCTCGGCTTCGTGATCGAGACCGAGCGGCAGGTCGAGGCGCACCTGGCCGATCATCTCGCGCGCCTGCCGGCGGCCGACGCGCGCTCGCGCGCGATCCTCGCCGCGATGCAGGCCGACGAAGTACGTCATGCCGACAACGCCCTCGCCCGTGGCGGCAGCGCCCTGCCGGCGCCGATCCCGCGCCTGATGCGCGCCGCCTCGGCGTTGATGAAGGCCGTCGCCTACCGCCTCTGAAGCGCGCCGCGCCAGCCACGTGGCATGCTGGAGGTTCCATGCGCGGCCGCATTCCCGACAGTTTCATCGATGATCTGCTCGCCCGCGTCGACATCGTCGACGTGATCGAGCGGCGCGTGCCGCTGAAGAAGGCCGGGCGCGAATGGACCGCGCGCTGTCCGTTCCACGACGAGCGCTCGCCGTCGTTCTATGTCAGCCCGGTCAAGCAGTTCTTCCACTGCTTCGGCTGCGGCGCGCACGGCAGCGCGATCAAGTTCCTGATGGACTACGAGCGCCTGGAGTTCCTCGACGCGGTCGAGGAACTGGCGCAGACGGTCGGCCTGAAGGTGCCGCACGACGGCGGCGAGCGCCCGCGCGAGGATCGCACCGATCTGTACGGCATCCTCGAGGCGGCGGCAGCGTGGTTCCAGCGCGAGCTGCCGAACAGTGCGGCCGCGCAGGCCTACTGCCAGAAGCGCGGGCTGGATGCCGACACCGTGCAGCGCTTCCGCATCGGCTGGGCGCCGGCCGGCTGGGACGGCCTGCTGCGCGCGCTGGGCACCACGCCCGAGCGGCTGGCGCTGCTGGATCAGGCCGGGCTGGTCACCAGCGGCGAGCGCGGCAAGCGTTACGACCGCTTCCGCGAACGGCTGATGTTCCCGATCCTCGATCGCCGCGGCCGCGTGATCGCGTTCGGCGGGCGGATCATCGCCAGCGCGGATCCCGCGCGCGAAGGTCAGGAAGCGGGCGCCCCTGCCCGCGCTGCCCAGCAAGGCGACGGCCCCAAGTACCTCAACTCGCCCGAGACGCCGCTGTTCCACAAGGGCCGCGAGCTGTTCGCGCTGTGGCAGGTCAAGCAGGCCCATGCCCGGCTGGCGCGCCTGCTGGTGGTCGAGGGCTACATGGACGTGATCGCGCTGCATCAGCACGGACTGCCGATCGCGGTCGCCACGCTGGGCACCTCGACCAGCGCCGATCACGCCGAGCTGCTGTTCCGCGCCGCGCCGGACGTCTATTTCTGCTTCGACGGCGACAAGGCCGGACGCGCGGCCGCGTGGCGCGCGCTGGAGTCGGTGCTGCCGCGCCTGCGCGACGGGCGCCAGGCGCTGTTCCTGTTCCTGCCCGAGGGCGAGGATCCCGATTCGCTGGTGCGCAAGGAGGGCCAGGCCGGCTTCGAAGAGCGGCTGGCAAAAGCGATGCCGTTGTCGGAATACTTCTTCGAAGAGCTGGGGCACGACGTCAATCTGGCCAGTCTCGACGGCCGCGCACGGCTGGCCGAGCGTGCGCGGCCCCTGCTGGCGAAATTGCCCGACGGTGCCTTCCGCGACCTGATGCGGCAGGAACTGACCCGGCGCACCGGCGTGCAATCCGCGGCCGGCGTGAACGCGGCTGCGCCGCGAACGCTGCCGCGCGCGGTCGCCAAACGCAGCCTGGTGCGCGGCGTGATCGCCCTGCTGCTGGCGCAGCCCGGACTTGCCGAACAGGCCACACCGCCGTACCCGTTCGCCGCACTCAACCAACCCGGCGTGGACCTGCTGATCGAATTGCTGGAGCTGGCGCGCGCACGGCCGGGGATCAGCACCGCCAGCCTGCTCGAGCACTTTGCCGAGCGCCCCGAAGCGGCGGCGCTGCACAAGCTCGCGCTGGTCGAGTTTCCGGCCGACAGCGACAAGCTGCGCGAGGAATTCGCCGACGCCCTGATCCAGCTCGCGCGCCAGACCGTCGCCGTCCGCATCAGCGAACTCACCGGCAGGCAGGCCGAGTCGGGCCTGAGCGACGCGGAGAAGGCCGAGTTGCGCGAGTTGCTGGCGACCAAGGGGCGGCGTTGAGAACCGACGCCCTGCCGGCCGCACCGTCCGGGCCGGCATTCGATCCCCCGTGACTCAGGCGATGCTCACCGCCTTGACGTTGACGAACTCGCGAATGCCGAACGCGCCCAGCTCGCGGCCGTAGCCGCTGTCCTTGATGCCGCCGAACGGCAACCGCGGATCGGATACCAGCTGCTGGTTGACGAACACGGCACCGGAGTGGATCGCGGCCGTCGCCAGCCGTTCGCCGCGCGCGAGGTCGCGGGTGAACACCGCACCGCCAAGGCCGAACACGCTGTCGTTGGCGATGCGCACGGCGTCGGCCTCGTCGCGCGCGCCGACCAGACAGGCGACCGGGCCGAACAGCTCCTCGTCGTAGGCCGGCATGCCGGGACCGACATCGGTCAGCAGCGTCGGCGGATAGAACCAGCCCGCGCCGGACGGCAACTCGCCGCCCAGCAGGCAGCGCGCGCCGCGGGCGACGCTGGAGCGCACCTGCGCATGCAGTTGCTCGCGAAGATCGGCACGCGCCAGCGGTCCGATCGTGGTGTTCGCGTCCAGCGGATCGCCGATGCGCTCGCGGCGGATGCGCGCGACCAGTCGCTCGCTGAACGCCTCACGCACGGCATCGACCACGATGAAACGCTTGGCGGCGATGCAGCTCTGGCCGGCGTTGACGAAGCGGCCGTCGGCGCAGGCCTGCACCGCGCGATCGAGATCGGCATCCTCGAGCACCACGTAGGCGTCGCTGCCGCCCAGTTCCAGCACGCACTTCTTCAGCGCCGCGCCGGCCTGTGCCGCCACCGCGCGGCCGGCACGCACGCTGCCGGTGAGCGAGACGGCGCGCACCCGCGGATGCGCGATCACCGCCGCGGCCTGGTCGGTGTCGATCACCAGGGTACGGAACAGGTCCGCTGGAAAGCCGGCGTCGCGCAGGATCCGCTCGATCGACAGGGCGCAGCCGAGCACGTTGGGCGAGTGCTTCAGCAGGCCGGCGTTGCCCGCCATCAGCGTCGGCGCGGCGAAGCGGAATACCTGCCAGTAGGGGTAGTTCCACGGCATGATCGCCAGCACCACGCCCAGCGGCCGGAAGCAGACGAAACTGCGGTGCGCTTCGGTCGCCACCGCCTGCGGCGCCAGCAGCGCCTCGCCGTACTCGGCGTAGTAGTCGCAGACAGTGGCGCACTTGCGCACCTCGGCCTCGCCCTGCGCCAGCGGCTTGCCCATCTCCGCGGCCATCAGGCGCGCGAACTCCGGTGCGCGCTGACGCAGGATCGCGCCGGCCGCGCGCAGACACCGCGCACGTTCGGCGAACGGCGTGTCCTGCCACGACGGCTGCGCGGCGGCGGCGCGTTCGATGATCGCCGTGACCGCGGCGGCATCCATCCCGGGATAGCTCGCGAGCGGGCTGCCGTCGGTCGGGTTGATGGTCTGGAACAACATGCCTGCATGCCCCGGTGATCGCGCGCTGACAGGGCCATCGGCGCGCGCTGGTGATCAGAGCTGCGCCGCCAGCTCCTTGCCGATGCTGGCCGGTGTATCGGTGGGCGCGTAACGCTTCACCACCGTGCCGTGCTTGTCGACCAGGAACTTGGTGAAGTTCCACTTGATCGCCTCGCTGCCGAGCAGGCCCTTGGCCTCGTGCTTGAGATATCGGTAGAGCGGGTCGGCGCCGTCGCCGTTGACCTCGATCTTGGCGAACAGCGGAAAACTGACGTCGTAGTTCAGCGAGCAGAAATTCCGGATCTCGGCCTCGTCACCGGGCTCCTGATGGCCGAACTGGTCGCAGGGAAACCCGAGCACCACCAGGCCCTGCTCCCGGTGCTCGCGATACAGCGCCTCGAGACCCTTGTACTGCGGCGTGAATCCGCATTTCGAGGCGACATTGACGATCAGCAGGGTCTTGCCGCGATAGGCGTCGAGCTTCTGCTCGCGGCCGTCGATGGTGCGCACGCTGAAATCGTAGAGGCTGGACATGGCGGGCTCCGGGAGAGGGTGCATCGACGTTGATGCGGGCCAACGCGACGCCCATCGTACCGTGCCCGCATGCATGCGGCGTGATGTCGCATCGACCGGCGGAACTCGCGGCAGGATGCCGCATCCAAGCGTAGGCTTGGCACCCGATCTGTCGAGGTGATGATGAAGCGCGCGGTTCTACTGACGATGCTGGCGGTCCTGTTCGCCCTCGGCGGCTGCGGCAGCCAGGCCCGCGTCTGGCGATTGACCGATGTGCGCGGCCATTTGCCGGACCTCGCGTTCACGCTGACCGATGACACCGGCAAGGTCGTCGATGCCGCCGATTTCCGCGGCAAGCTGGTACTGCTGTACTTCGGCTACACCCATTGCCCCGACGTCTGCCCGCTGACGCTGACCCACCTGCATGTCCTGATGCAGCGGCTGGGGCCGCTGGCGGATCGCACGCGCGTGCTGTTCGTCAGCGTCGATCCGGCGCGCGACACGCCGGCGATACTGCACGCCTATGTCAGCGCCTTCGATCCGCACATCACCGGGCTGACCGGCACGCCGGCCCAGATCGAGGCCCTGGCCAAGCGCTATCGCGTCGCCTACAACCGCGGCCCCACCCTGCCCGGCGGCGGCTACGAGGTGGCGCACAGTGCCGGCATCTACCTCTTCGACCGCCGGGGCCGCGCCCGCCTGCTGGCGACCGACGCCGATCCGATCGGCGCGATCGAGCACGATGTCCGTGGACTGCTGGGGACTGCCCCATGAGCCGCCTGCAACGCATCGTGCTGGCCTTCGCCGCCACCGTGCTGGCCACGCCCGCCTTCGCCGCCGGCATCGCCGTGCAGCAGCCCTGGGTGCGCTGGCTGCCCGCCGACCTGCCCGCGGCCGGCTATGCCACGCTGGTCAATACCGGCGACATGCCAGTCACGCTGACCGGCGTCAGCAGCCCCGACTATGGCGCGGTGATGCTGCATCGCTCGCTCAACCGCGGCGGCATGGAGCGCATGGTGACGGTGAACTCGATCCCGGTGCCGCCGCACGGCCGCGCCGCACTGGCGCCGGGCGGCTATCACCTGATGCTGATGCAGCCCCGCCGCGCGATCCGTCCCGGGCAGCAGGTCACGCTGACCTTCACCTTCGGCGACGGCCGCACGATCACGGTGCAGGCACCGGTACGCCCGGCTAACGCCTCGGGCTGATCGCGGCACGACGCCGCTGCGGCAATCGTCGGCGCTGCGACAGCGCCATCCAGTGGCGCAGCGCCAGCAGCGCGGCGATCACGCTCATCATCGACGCCGGAATCCATGTCACCAGGCCGCCGAGCAGCTGGTCGGTGGCCGGGCTGATGCCGCCCATCGCGCGTCCGCACAGGCTGTAGAGCGGGAACAGGTCGCGCTGGGTAAAGCTGATGTAGGCGCCGAGCGCGATCTGCGGCGGCATCACCGCCAGCGCCAGCAGCACGCGCACGCCGGGCGCCAGCCGCGCCGGCGGCCGCGGTCGCGGATCCAGGATCAGCCACCAGAACAGCAGGCCATCGACGGCCATGCTGGTGTTCATCACCCGGTACAGGCGCGCATCGAGCATGGCGTCGAAGTGCACCGCCGGCCACAGCCAGAAATAGATCAGGCCGACGAACAGCACGCCGGCGACCACCGGGTTGAGCAGCACGTTCAGGGTCCGGCGCACCGGCGCCGTGCGCAGCAGGGGATTGAGTCCGCGCGTGCGCCAGCGCAGCGGCAGGCCGCGGCGCAGGGTGACGCCCGGATAGGCCAGCGCGATCAGGAACGGCCCCAGGTGATGCAGGCCGAGATGCTGCAGGCGATGGATGAAGAACTCGTGCTCGGCGTAATAGTCGAGCTGCGACTGCAGGCCGACGTAGAGCACCGCGAAACCGAGCCAGAACGCGAGCTGCCGCGGCCACGGCGCGGTCAGCGGCGAACGCCGGCTGCCGCGCAGATACAGTGCCCCGACCGCCGCGAACGCCAGCAGCGTCAGCGGCGAGGGTTCCCAGGGAATCAGCCAGTCGAGCAGGGTCATGTCGGTACGTCAGGCGCAGCGCATTCGGAGCAAGTGCTCAGCCGACGCGCTGATAGACCATCAGCGGGTGCAGCGCCGGCGCCAGCAGCCAGTGGTCGGCGAGCAGGAAGCCGAACAGCGCCATCAGGTACAGGATCGAGTAATTGAACACGCGCATCGCGTAGAACTCGTCCGGCGGCCGCAGCAGGCGCACCGCGCAGTAGAGAAAGCCGATGTCCAGCACCAGCACGCCGCCCAGATAGAACAGCCCGCTCATGCCGGTGAGATAGGGCAGGATCGTCACCAGCGTCAGCAGCACGGTATAGAACAGCACGTGCCAGCGCGTGTACTCGACGCCGTGGGTCACCGGCAGCATCGGCACCTGCGCCAGCGCGTAGTCCTCGCGCCGGAAGATCGCCAGCGCCCAGAAATGCGGCGGCGTCCACACGAAGATGATCAGCACCAGCAGCAGCGCATGCGGGTCGAGGGTGCCGGTGACCGCCGCCCAGCCCAGCGCCGGCGGCGCCGCGCCGGCGATGCCGCCGATCACGATGTTCTGCGGCGTGGCGCGCTTGAGATAGGCGGTGTAGATCACCGCGTAGCCGATCAGCGAGGCGAACGTCAGCACGGCGGTCAGCACGTTGACCAGCAGCACCAGCACCAGCATCGCGGCGGCGGCCAGCAGCAGCGCGAACCCCAGCGCCTGGCGCGAGTTGAGGGTGCCGGTGGCGAGCGGACGCCGGGCGGTGCGCGCCATCAGCCGATCGATGCGCTGGTCGATCAGCTGGTTCAGAGCCGCCGCCGCCGCCGAGGCCAGCCAGATCCCCAGCGTGCCGAACACCAGTGCGCGCCACGGCGGCAGTCCCGGCACTGCCAGGAACATGCCGATCACCGCGGTGAACACCAGCAGCGCGACGACGCGCGGCTTGGTCAGCTGCCAGTACTCGCGAGCGATCGTCATCGGCGGGATTCGCCGCCACGCCATGGCGCGCTCACGGCGCGGTCGCCACGCGCTGGGTGCGCGCCAGCAGCGCCACCAGGGTGAACAGCAGCAGCGCGGCGACGGCGTTGTGAGCGGTCGCCACCGGCAGCGGCAGGCCCAGCATCACGTTGCCGATACCGAGCGCGACCTGCGTTGCCAATGCCAGCAGCAGCAGCGCGGCGTGACCGCCGAAACCGTCGCGACGCATGCGCCAGGCCAGCCACAGCAGGTACAGCGACACCACCAGCGCGCCGATCCGGTGCGCCACCTGGATCGCCGCGCGCGCGGCCGCGTCGAGCACGCCGCCCTCGTAATTGACGCCGATGTCGCGCCAGAGCACGAAGCCCTGGTGGAAATCCATCGTCGGCCACCAGGCGCCCTGGCATTGCGGGAAATCCGCGCCGCAGGCGAGCGCAGCGTAGTTGGAGCTGGTCCAGCCGCCCAGCGCGATCTGCGCGGCCAGCAGCACCAGCGCCAGGATCGCCCACGGCTTGAGCTCGGCCCGGCGCGGATCGTCGCCGCCGACGCCGGACAGCTTCAATGCCACGTACGACAGCAGCGCAAACAGGGTCAAGCCGCCCAACAGGTGGGCCATCACCACGGCCGGCTTCAGCAGCAGCGTCACCGTCCACATCCCGAGCATGGCCTGGAACACCACCACCGCGAAGGCCAGCACCGCCACCCGCCATGCCGGTGCGCGCGGCAGCCGCAGCGCGGTGATCAGCGGCAGGCCGATCGCGATTACCGACAGCAGGCTGGAAAACACGCGCTCGCCGTTGACGTACAGCAGCACGCCGGCGGCGGCGGCCAGCGCCGCGACGATCACCGCCAGCCGCGCCCGCGGGCGCCGCCAGACCGCGCTCAGCGCCAGCGCCAGCACCAGGGTGCCGAGGCCGGACGCCAGCATGCGATGGAACTGTTCGCGCCAGGCCTTGTGTACCTCGACCGGACGATCCGGAAAGGCCGCGTTGGCGGCGGCGATCGCGGCATGGTGATCAGGCCAGGCGATGCGGCCATAGCAGGTCGGCCAGTCCGGACACGACAGGCCGGCATTGGACAGGCGCACGAAGGCGCCGAACACGATCACGCCGAGCGCGAAGGCGGCGGCGAACCAGGCCAGACGGGCGGCGGGAGCGATCGAGCGCGACATCAGCGGAACGCCTTCTGCAGGTCCTTGTTGAGTCCGTGCGGATCGAAGCCCGCCGGATACCAGGTCAGCACCACCCCGCCGGGCTGCACCAGCAGCACGGCCAGGCTGTCGGGCGCGGCGGGGCGGAACCGCGCCAGCGCGTCGCGATCATCGCGGCCGATCTGCCAGGCGCGGATCACCGGTGCCGCATCCGCGGCGGCGGGCGGCACACCGAGATACAACAGGCGCAGTTTCGACTGGTTGCCGTTGAGGCCGATCTGCGCACGGTGCAGCAGATCGAGCTGGCCGACGCAGCGATCGACGCAATCCGGCCCCGGCAGCGCCACCAGCGTCCACAGCGGCGTGGACGCCTTCCAGGCGTAAACCGACCCGTTCGCCAGCGTGACCGGCGCATTCGTGCCCGTCAGCGTCAGCTGCGGATCGACCGGCCGGCCGTAGCTGCGCGTGCCCGGCAGCCAGCCCAGCGCGCCCAGCGCCACCGCGATCAGCATCGGCGCCACGAAGGCCATCACCACCAGCAGCAGCTGACGTCGTCCGCGGGCGGGAGTCGCGTTGTCAGGCTGCATTCGAGTCGTCGCCTTTGCGATGCATCACGAAAAAAATCACCAACGTCGCGGCCGCGAACGAGAACCACTGGAAGGCATAGGCCTGGTGGCGCGCCGGCGGCATGAAGGTGGGGGTCCACTCGCGCAGATAGATCTGCGCCGGGTCGGGGTCGCTGAGCAGCACGCCCGGATCCACTCCGGTTCCGAGGTCGTCAGCCACCTGGTGCAGATCGAGGTAGGTCGTCAGCTTGGGCCAGCGGCCTTGCCGCGCGAGCTGGTTGCCGCCCATCTTGAAGCCCGGCAGCGGCGGCGGCGCGTACAGGCCGGTCAGGTGCTGCGGGCCGGCCGGGACCGGCGGCAGGCCCGGAATGCGTTGCTGCGGGCCTTGGCGCGGCAGAAAGCCCATGTTGACCAGCAGCACGCGGTCGCGACCCGCCGGCCTGAACGGCAGGAAGACGTCGACGCCGTCGACGCCGTGCAGCGCCTGATCATCGAGCACGTAACTGCGCCCCGGCACGAAGCTGCCGTTCACCTGCACATGCCGGTAGTGGTCGTGCGGCACCCGCCCGACGACCCCGGCGAACGGCAGCAGCGGCGCGCTGCTGGCGTGGCTGAAGGCCGCCAGCAGCTGCTCCTTGTAGGCGGCGCGATGCAGCTGCCAGACGCCCAGGCGCACGAACAGCACCACGCCGGCCAGCGTCAACAGCACCGCAAACCACGACGGCCGCCGCAGGCGCATCACCGCGGCACCACCTCGTCGCGGCTTATACTCGAAGCGGTTCCGGACCGAATGCGCAGGCTCATGGCCACTCTCTTCAAAGCCCTGTTGATCGTTGTGCTGCTGGCGGCGCTGTTCAGCCTCGGCCAGGCGCTGTTTTTCATGATGACCGATCGCGGCGGGAGCAGCCGCACGGTGTGGGCGCTGACCCGCCGCATCGGCTTCTCGCTGCTGCTGATCGCACTGGTGATCATCGGCATCGCCACCGGCCTGCTGCATCCGCACAACGTCGGCGGCTGACGCCGGATCCGCCGCGCGGCGGATCGCCAGTTTCCTTCACCGCTGCAAATGCCATCGGAGCCGGCCGCGTGCCGGCTCCGATGCGCTACGCGCGCGCCCGCGGCGCGGTCACGCTCAGAGCACGTACACGAACAGGAACAGCATCACCCAGACGATGTCCACGAAGTGCCAGTACCAGGCCACCGCTTCGAAGCCGAAATGGCTGTCCTTGGAGAAGTCGCCCTTGGCACAGCGCAGCCAGATCACGATCAGCATGATCGTGCCCAGCGTGACGTGCAGGCCGTGGAATCCGGTCAGCATGAAAAAGGTCGAGCCGTAGATGCCGCTGTGCAGGGTCAGGTTGAGGTGGGTGTAGGCCTCGATGTACTCGTGCGCCTGGAACCACAGGAAGGCCATGCCGAGCAGGATGGTGAACCCCAGGAACGCCAGCAGCTGCTTGCGATAGCCGGCCTTCAGCGCATGGTGGGCGACGGTGATGGTGACGCCCGACGACAGCAGGATCAGCGTATTGAGCAGCGGCACGCCCCAGGCCGGAATGGTATGGAAGGCTCCGCCGATGTCGAGCGGGCCGTTGGTCGGCCAGGCGGACGTGTAGCCGCGCCACAGGTAGTAGTTGGTGATCGCGCCGTGGCCCTCGCCACCCAGCCAGGGCACCGACAGTCCGCGGGTGTAGAACAGCGCGCCGAAGAACGCGGCGAAGAACATCACCTCGGAGAAGATGAACCACATCATGCCCATGCGGAACGACAGATCCACCTGCTTGTTGTAGGTGCCGCTGTTGGACTCGCGGATCACGGTGCCGAACCAGCCGAACAGCATGATCAGGATGACCGCCACGCCGATCGCGAACGAGATGTGCCCCTCCGTCTCGTAGCCGTTGACCCAGTGCGCCGCGCCCCACATGAAGGCGAACAAGCCGACCGCGCCGACGATCGGCCACTTGCTGCCGTGCGGTATGTAATAGGCGCCCTGCTGCTGTGTCATGGTCATCATCCCCGTATCGTTCAGCCCGCCGGAGCCGCCGCGACCGTCGCGGTGCCCGCGGCAAGCGGGTTCTCGTAGAAAGTGTAAGCCAAGGTGATCGTGGAGATGGAGCGCGGCAGCTGCGGGTCGACCGCAAAACGCACCGGCATGCGCCGGCTCTCGCCGGCCTTGAGGGTCTGGTCGGTGAAGCAGAAGCACTCGACCTTGTTGAAGTACAGCGCCGCCTGGCTGGGCGCGATGCTGGGCACGGCATGGCCGGTCAGCGCTTGTGCGGTGCCATTGCTGGCGCTGAACCAGGCCACGGTCAGCGCACCCGGATGCACCCGCAGTTGCGACTGCTCCGGCGCGAACTGCCACCGCAGGTCGCTGTGGACATGGCCCATCAGCTGCACCGTCACCGTGCGCGCGCGATCCACGGCCGAAACCGCGGCCGCGCTCGGAGCGTCATCCACCCTGATGCCGAGCACGTGCGTGCAAACCAGGCGGTACAGCGGTACCAGCGCGAATCCGAACAGGAACATGCCGGCGCAGACCGTCAGGGCCGGGATCAGCACGCGCCGCGTACTGCCGCGAGCAATGGACGGCTTTACTTCCATACCGTCATGCGCAGCATGAATGCAACGTAGAACGCCAGCGCCACCGCGCCAAAGATCAGAGCGGTGCGGCGCGCGGCACGATGGCGCGCGTCGGTGTCGGCATCCGGCTTGCGGGGAGTATCGGGAGTCATCGGTCGGGGATCGGGCGCCGGGTCACGAGACCCGGCGCGACGCTCCGTCAGTGGCTGACGTCATCATGCGCGAGCATGCCCGGCAGGATCACCGGCGGCACTTCGAAGGTGTGGTGCGGCGCCGGTGACGGCACCGTCCATTCGAGTCCGCGGGCACCCTCCCACACGCGCGCGCTGGCCTTCTGCCGGGCGAAGTACACGGTGTAGATGATGTTGCCGACGAAAATCAGCTGGGACAGGCCGAACCAGAAACCGCCGATCGAGCTGACCATGTTCCAGTCGGCGAAGGCGACGTTGTAGTCGGGGATGCGTCGCGGCATGCCGGCCAGGCCGAGGAAATGCTGCGGGAAGAACAGCACATTGACCGCGATCACGCTGTTCCAGAAATGGATCTTGCCCCAGCGCTCGCTGTACATGTGACCGGTCCATTTCGGAATCCAGTAATAGGTGCCCGCCATGATCCCGAATACCGCGCCGGACACCAGCACGTAATGGAAATGCGCCACCACGAAATAGGTGTTGTGATACTGGAAATCGGCCGGCACCAGCGCCAGCATCACGCCGGAGAAGCCGCCGATGGTGAACAGGATCACGAACGCCACCGCGAACAGCATCGGCGTCTCGAAGGTCAGCGAGCCCTTCCACATCGTGGTGACCCAGTTGAACACCTTCACGCCGGTGGGCACCGAGATCAGCATCGTCGCGTACATGAAAAACAGCAGCCCGCCCAGCGGCAGGCCGACGGTGAACATGTGATGCGCCCAGACGGTAAACGACAGGAACGCGATCGATGCGGTGGCGTAGACCATCGGCTTGTAGCCGAACAGCGGCTTGCGCGAGAACGTGGGAATGATCTCCGAGATGATCCCGAACGCGGGCAGGATCATGATGTAGACCTCGGGGTGACCGAAGAACCAGAAGATGTGCTGGTAGAGCAGCGGATCGCCGCCGCCGGCGGCGTTGAAGAAGCTGGTGCCGAAAAACTTGTCGGTGAGCAGCATGGTGACCGCGCCGGCCAGCACCGGCATCACCGCGATCAGCAGGAACGCGGTGATCAGCCAGGTCCACACGAACAGCGGCATCTTCAGCAGGTCCATCCCCGGCGCGCGCAGATTGAGGATGGTGGCGATGATGTTGATCGCGCCCATGATCGAGCTGATGCCCATCAGGTGGATGGCGAAGATCATGAAGGCGATCGAGTCGCCCCCCTGCAGGACCAGGGGCGGATACATCACCCAGCCCGCGGCGGGCGCGCCGCCGGGCATGAACAAGGTGGACAGCAGCAGCACGAAGGCGAACGGCAGGATCCAGAACGACCAGTTGTTCATGCGCGGCAGCGCCATGTCCGGCGCGCCGACCATCAGCGGAACCATCCAGTTGGCCAGGCCGACGAACGCCGGCATCACCGCGCCGAAGATCATGATCAGCGCATGCATCGTCGTCATTTCATTGAAGAAATACGGCTGCACCAGCTGCAGGCCGGGCTCGAAGAGCTCGGCGCGGATGATCATCGCCATCGACCCGCCGATGAAAAACATGATCAGCGAGAACACCAGGTACATCGTGCCGATGTCCTTGTGATTGGTCGCGAACAGCCAGCGCTGCGCAAAGCCGGGCTTGGCGTCGTGGTCGTCGTGGGTGCCTGCGTGGGTCGCCATGTCTTGCTGCCTCTCGGTGAACTCGGTCAGCCCTGGGGGGCCGGGGCGGGAACGGGTGTGACCTGCACGGTGCGCGCGATGGTGTCGAGCCGGGCGCGCGATTCCTGCGCCGCCAGCCAGCCCTGGAACGCGGCCGGCGACACCGCCTTGATCACGATCGGCATGTAGGCGTGATCCTGGCCGCACAGTTGCGCGCACTGGCCGCGATAGGTGCCGGGCGTGTCGATCTCGCCCCACATGTCATGGATCAGGCCCGGCACCGCGTCGGCCTGCCAACCCAGCGCCGGCACCCACCAGCCGTGAATGACATCGTCGGCCGTGATCACGAAGCGGATCTTGGTGTGGGTCGGTACCACCAGCGCATGATTCACGTTGAGCAGATAGTCGTCATAGCCGGTCTTCGACTTCAGTGACCGGGGATTGATGCCGGAATCGAGCTGGCGCGCTTCATCGCTGTTGAACGCCAGCTTGGAGATGAAGCCGACGCGGCTGACCGGGCGCCCCTGGTAATCGACGTAGTCGTAACGCCACTTCCACTGGAAGCCGGTGACCTTGACGGTCAATCCGGCATCGCCGGTGTTGCTTTCATTGATCAGGATGCGCGTCGCCGGCAGCGCCAGCGCGATCAGGATCAGCACCGGGACCACCGTCCAGATCACCTCGAGCCTGGTGTTGTGGGTCCAGGTTTCGGCGACCGCGCCCCGGGATTTGCGAAAGCGCATCATCGCGACAATCATCGCGCCGAACACCACGATGCCGATGCCGACGCAGACCCAGAAGGCATACATGTGCAGGTCGTAGACCTGGTGCGAGAGCGGCGAGGCGCCCTCGGTCATGTTCAGCTGCCACGGCACCGGGTGGCCGACCGCGGCCGTCGCGCCGGCCGCCGCCGCGCTGCCCGCTGCCAGTGCCAGTGCGGCGCCGATCCGTGCCGTCCAACTCATGCTGCCTCGCCTCATCGTCAGTTCCCCGAAGGTTCGTGTTCGCGCCGCGCGGGCTGATGCGCCCGTGCCAGCAGAAGCTCAAGCCGTTGCTGCAGCTGCTCGCGCTCCTCGTCGCCGAGAAACGCACCGATTTCGATCTCGCGTCCATGCGAAGCCAGTACCAGCCGGCGATGTCCGTTGCCGGGCCTCCACCCCAACCGCACCCAGTAGGGCTGGAAGCAGGCCCGCTGCTGGCCGGAGGGGAACGCGTGCACCTCCAGTGCATCCTCGCCGCAGCGGATGCGCTCGGCACGCGCGCCGGCCTTCCAGACCGTCGCCAGCGCCAGCGCCAACGCACCCGACTCGGCCAGCGCGAACAGCGCCGCGTAAGCATTGCCTACCATGCCGCTGACCAGCGCCACCAGCATCGACGACCCCGCCAACACGCCCCACAGCGTCACCATGCCGCGCCGGCTCAGTGACCGGTTGGGCCGGACCCAGAACACCAGCGGCTGACTCGGCAGTGCGGGAGACTCGACGGCAATCACGCGATTTCGTATCCCTTCAGCCCGGCAAGAATACTGCCCGTCACGCGTGTGCAGCAAGAAATGCGTCGAGATACTTGCCATGACGGCGATCAAGTTGCACGCGGCGCGGCCGTCTCTGCGACAACCTGCCACAGGCCGCGAGGTCCGGCGTGGTGCGCGGCGGATCACGCCTCTAGAATGTGCGGCTGCGCGCGCCCGCGGCGCTCGACGAAGACCGAACCCGTGACCGCCGACCTGCTCAGCCCCGAACTGCCCGCCCCCGGCGATCCGCTGCGCAGCGCGATCACCGGCGCCTGGTTGCGCGACGAGGATGCCGCGGTCGGCGCACTGCTGCAGTCCGCGCGCCTTGATCCGGAAGCGCGCGCGACGGTTCTCGACCACGCCGCCGCCCTGGTCGAGAGCGTGCGTGCCCGCGCCGGCGAGCAGACCGCGGTCGAATCCTTCATGCGCCAGTACGACCTGTCCAGCGAGGAAGGCGTGCTGCTGATGTGCGTGGCGGAAGCGCTGCTGCGCATTCCCGATTCCGGTACCGCCGACCGCCTGATCCAGGACAAGCTGGGCGAGGCCGACTGGGAAAAGCACCTCGGCAAGAGCGACTCGCTGTTCGTCAACGCCTCCACCTGGGGCCTGATGCTGACCGGGCGTCTGGTGCGTCTGGGCGCGGAGACCGAGCGCGATTTCACCAGCGCCCTCAAGCGTCTGACCGCGCGGGCCGGCGATCCGCTGGTGCGACTGGCGGTGCGCCAGGCGATGCGCATCATGGGCCATCAGTTCGTGATGGGCCGCACGATCGACGAGGCCCTCGACCGCGCCGCCGGCAAGGAGCACCGCGCCTACCGCTATTCCTACGACATGCTCGGCGAGGCCGCGCTGACCGCGCCCGATGCCGCGCGCTATCTGCAGGCATACCGGGACGCGATCCTGGCGCTGGGCCGGCGCGGTCCGTGGGCCGACGTGCTCGACGCGCCGTCGATCTCGGTCAAGCTGTCGGCGCTGCATCCGCGCTACGAGGTCGGCCAGCGCGCCCGCGCCCGCGCCGAGCTGACCGCCATGCTGCTGGAACTGGCGCAGCAGGCCAAGGCGCAAGGCATCGGCATGACCGTCGATGCCGAAGAGGCCGACCGGCTGGAGCTGTCGCTGGAGATCATCGGCGAGGTCTTCGCCCATCCTTCACTCGCGGGATGGAACGGCTTCGGCCTCGCCGTGCAGGCTTACCTGAAGCGCGCGCCATTCGTGATTGACTGGCTGGCCGACAGCGCCCGACGCGCCGGGCGCCGCTGGTGCGTGCGCCTGGTCAAGGGCGCCTACTGGGACGCCGAGATCAAGCGCGCGCAGGAGCAGGGCCTGGCCGGCTATCCGGTCTACACGCGCAAGGTCAACACCGATGTCGCCTACCTCGCCTGCGCGCGGCGCCTGCTGGACGCCGGCAGCGCGCTGATCTACCCGGCCTTCGCCACCCACAACGCGCACACCATCGCCGCGATCCACCATCACGCCGGCGGCCGGCCGTTCGAGTTCCAGCGCCTGCATGGCATGGGCGCGGATCTCTACGCCGAGATCATCGGCGCGGACCGGCTCGATGTGCCCTGCCGGGTCTACGCGCCGGTCGGCAGCCATGAGGACCTGCTGCCGTATCTGGTGCGCCGGCTGCTGGAGAACGGCGCCAACACCAGCTTCGTCAACCGCATCGTCGATGCGCGCGTGCCGGTGCGCGAGCTCGTCGCCGATCCCTGCGAAACGGCGGCGGCACATGCGCACAAGGCGCACCCGCGGATTCCACTGCCGATCAACCTCTACCTTCCCGTCCGGATCAATTCCATGGGCTTCAACAGCGCCAACGATGACGACCTCAGGGCCATGGCCGCCGCCGTCAATGCGGCGCTGGCGCCGCGCCGGGCTGCGCCGCTGGTTCCCGGCGTGTCCTCCACCGGGCCCGAGGTCGCGGTCAGCGATCCCGCCGATCGCCGCCGGGTGATCGGCCACTGGCAGGCCGCCGATGCCGCCACCGTCGAACACGCGCTGACTCAGGCAACGGCGGCACAACCGGATTGGGACGCCACCCCTGCCGAGTCGCGCGCCCTGATTCTGGAGCACGCCGCCGACCTGCTCGAAGCGCGTCGTGCGGCATTCATCGCCCTGTGCGTGCGCGAGGCCGGCAAGACCCTCGGGGCCGCCGTCGCCGAGGTGCGCGAAGCCGCCGATTTCCTGCGCTATTACGCCCACGAGGCGCGCCGCCTGTTCGCCGCGCCGACCCCGTTGCCGGGACCGACCGGCGAGCGCAACGCGCTGGAACTGCACGGTCGCGGCGTGTTCGTCTGCATCAGCCCGTGGAACTTCCCGCTGGCGATCTTCACCGGGCAGGTTGCTGCGGCATTGGCCGCCGGCAATGCGGTGATCGCCAAGCCAGCCGAGCAGACCACCCTGATCGCGCATGCCATGACCCTGCTGCTGCACGAGGCCGGCGTGCCGGCGGCGGTGCTGCAGCTGACCCCAGGCGACGGGCCCACCGTCGGCGCGGCGCTGACCCGCGATGCGCGTGTCGCCGGCGTCGCCTTCACCGGCTCAACCGAGACGGCGTGGGCGATCAACCGCAGCCTGGCTGCGCGCAACGCGCCGATCGCCGCACTGATCGCCGAAACCGGCGGCCAGAACGCACTGATCGCCGATTCCTCGGCGCTGCCCGAGCAGCTGGTCAAGGACGCCATCGCCTCGGCGTTCGACTCCGCCGGCCAGCGCTGTTCGGCCGCGCGCGTGCTGTTCGTGCAGGACG
>JAGWPB010000042.1 GCA_028870665.1 Lysobacteraceae bacterium | reverse complement strand
GGTCGCCGGCGATGCTGCAGCGACCGCTGCCGTCGCCTGCGGCCGCCGGCTGAACGGCCGGCTCAGGATGACGCCAGCGCGCGGTGGCCGATGTCGCGCCGGTAGAAGCCGCCCTTGAAATGGATCGCGCGGGCGGCGCCGTAGGCGCGCGCGCGCGCGTCCGCGAAATCGTCGCCGAGGGCGCACACGGTGAGCACGCGGCCGCCGGCGGTGACCACGCGGCCGTCCGCCGCCAGCCGCGTGCCGGCGTGGAACACCTTGACGTCGGCGCCGAAATCGCCGTCGAGTCCGTCGATGACATCGCCATCGCGTACCGTGCCGGGATAGCCCGCCGCCGCCATCACCACGCCGACCGCGGGTCGCGCGTCCCAGCGTGCCTCGGCATGCTCGAGGCGGCCGTCGAGCGCGGCCTCGACCAGATCGACCAGGTCCGACTGCAGGCGCAGCAGGATCGGCTGGGTTTCGGGGTCGCCCAGGCGCACGTTGAACTCCAGCACCTTGGGCGTGCCGTCCTTGCCGATCATCAGCCCGGCATAGAGAAACCCCAGGAACGGCGCGCCCTCGGCGGCCATGCCGGCCAGCGTCGGGCGGATCACCTCGGCCAGCACGCGCTGCTCGATCGCCGGCGTCACCACCGGTGCCGGCGAGTACGCGCCCATGCCGCCGGTGTTGGGTCCGAGGTCACCCTCGTCGCGGCGCTTGTGATCCTGGCTGGTCGCCAGCGGCAGCGCGTGCCGGCCGTCGCAGAGCACGATGTAGCTGGCCTCCTCGCCGTCGAGAAACTCCTCGATCACCACCCGCGCCGAGGCCGCGCCCAGCGCGTGCGCGCCGAGCAGGTCGTGCAGCGCCTGTTCGGCATCGCCGGGGGTCAGGGCAACCACCACGCCCTTGCCGGCCGCCAGTCCGTCGGCCTTGATCACGATCGGCGCGCCGTGGGCGCGCACGTAGGCCAGCGCCGGCCGGAGTTCGCTGAATACCGCGTAGCGCGCGGTCGGGATATTGTGGCGGTCGAGGAAATCCTTGGCGAAGGCCTTGGAGCTCTCCAGCTGCGCGGCGACCCGGCGCGGACCGAAGCAGCGCAGCCCGGCGCCGCGGAAGCGATCGACCACGCCCAGCGCCAGCGGCGCCTCGGGGCCGACCACGGTCAGCGTCACGCCCTCGGCCAGCGCCAGCCGCAACAAGCCGTCGATGTCGTTGCTCGCGACCGCCGCGTTGCGCACGCCGGGTTCGCAGGCGGTGCCGGGATTGCCGGGCGCGACGATCACCTCGCTGACCCGCAACGAACGCCTGAGCTGCCAGGCCAGCGCGTGCTCGCGTCCGCCGGAACCGATCACCAGCACTTTCATGCCATGCTCCCTCGCCGCACACCGTCGCGGGACGGGCATTGTAGCGATGCGACGCGGCGCCCCGAGCCGCCGGCCACCTTCGGCAGCCGCGGCGAACGCGGCGGTCGTTGCATTTGTTCACACTATTTACTCAAATGCGTCATTACGCTCGAAGGTGCGAGCGGGTCGCGGCACCGGAAGGGGTTCAGCCATGCAGAAGCGCCAGCTGGGACGGCAGGGTCTGGAAGTCTCCGCGCTCGGCCTCGGCTGCATGGGCATGAGCGACTTCTACGCCGGCCGCGACGAGCACGAAGCCGAGGCCACGCTGCAGCGCGCGCTGGAGCTCGGCGTGACCTTCTTCGACACCGCCGACATGTACGGTCCGCACACCAACGAGCGGCTGCTCGGCCGCGTGCTGCGCGGACACCGCGACGAGGTGGTCATCGCCACCAAGTTCGGCATCCTGCGCGATCCCGCCGACCCCGCGCTGCGCGGCTTCAACGGCCGCCCGGAGTACGTGCGCGCCGCCTGCGAAGGCAGCCTGCAGCGACTGGGCATCGACACCATCGACCTGTACTACCAGCACCGCGTCGATCCGGCGGTGCCGATCGAGGACACCGTCGGCGCCCTGTCCGACCTGGTGCGCGCCGGCAAGGTGCGTCATCTCGGCCTGTCCGAGGCATCCGCGGACACGCTGGCGCGCGCCTGCGCGGTGCATCCGATCAGCGCCCTGCAGAGCGAATACTCGCTGTGGACGCGCGATCCCGAGGACGACGTGCTGGCGGCCTGCCGCCGCCTGGGCGTCGGATTCGTCGCCTACAGCCCGCTCGGTCGCGGCTTCCTCACCGGGGCCTTCAGCAGCCCGGACGATTTCGCCGCGGACGACTATCGCCGCCACAGCCCGCGCTTCCAGGGCGAGAATTTCGCCCGCAACCTGCAGCTGGTGGCGCAGGTGCGGCGACTGGCCGCCGCCCGGGGCTGCACGCCCGGCCAGCTGGCGCTGGCGTGGGTGCTGGCGCAGGGCGAGGACATCGTGCCGATCCCCGGCACCAAGCGCCGGCGTTATCTCGAGGACAACCTCGGCGCGCTGGACGTGCGCCTCGATGCCGGCGAGCGGGCCGCGCTGGACGCGGCCTTCCCGCGCGATGCCGCGGCGGGCCTGCGCTATCCGGCCGCGATGATGGGAGCCGTCAACCGCTGAGCTCGGCAACCGCACCGGCAGTACCGTTCGCGGACGCCGGCCCGGGTCCGCCATCCTGATCGCACGCAGAGGGCACCATGCAGGCGAGTCCGGCACGACCCGAAGCTGCCCAGGCCGACGACCGCGGCACCGCGCGCATGGGCCTGCTGGCGGCGCTGGCCACGCTGCCGCTGTTGCTGCTGGTGGTGCTGGCCTTCGTCGAGCTGCTGCGGCAGACGCACGGCCGGGCGCTGCTGCCGGAACTGGCGCTGGCCGGACTGGCGCTGCTGCTGGGTGCCCTGGTACTGGCACTGTCGCGCCTGCATCGACGCCAGCTCGCGCTGGGGCGGGCGCAGGCCCGCGATCGCGAGCGGTTGCAGGCGGCCCAGCGCATCGCCGGGGTCGGCTGGTGGGAATACGACGTCGCCGTCGATCGCCTGGTGTGGTCGCCGGAGCTGTTTCGCATCTTCGGCATCGAGCCGGCCGATTTCGGCGGCCGCGCCGGCGATTTCGTCGAGCGTGTGCATCCTGACGATCGCGAACGCATGCAGGCGCACGTGCAGGGCGTGCTGCAGGGCCGCGCGCTGCCGCCGGCGACCTACCGCATCCTGCGGCCCGATGGCAGCGTGCGTCAGCTGGAGCACCGCGCCGAGGAACGCGACGAGCAGGGCCGCCGTCTGCTGCTCGGCACCGCGCGCGACGTGACCGAGCTGACGGCGGCGCGGGCACGCCTGCAGGACACCGAGCGCCAGTACCGCTATCTGTTCGACCAGAGCCCGGCGCCGCTGGCGGTGTACGACCTCGACCAGCTGCGCGTGCTGGCGGTCAACGAGGCGATGGCGACCCAGTTCGGCTATCCGCGCGTGCGCCTGCTCGGCATGGACGCGGCCAGCTTGCTGCAGGCGGGGGAGGAACAGCGCCTGCGCCGCCATCTGGCGCAGCTGCCGCCGGGCCAGACCGACGCCGGCGTGTTCCATTTCCGCGCCGCCGAGGAGCGCCGCCTCGACTGCCAGGTCTACGGTCAGCCGATCCTGTTCGACGGCCAGCACGCGCGCCTGGTGATGCTGCTCGACGTCACCCAGAGCCTGCGCATCCAGGCCGAACTGCTGGCCAGCGAGAAGCGCTTCGCGGCGGTCGCGCAGGTCAGCAACGACGCCATCTGGGACTACAACGTGCGCAGCGGCCTGGTGTGGTGGAGCGACAGTCACATCGCCATGCTCGGCTACCACCCCGACCACGATCCGCACGCCATCGACGACTGGTTCGAGCGCATCCATCCCGACGATCGCGCGCGCGTGCGCTCCGGCTTTCGCCAGGCGCTGGCCGGCCTTGCCGGCGACTGGCAGGACCACTACCGCTATGCGCGCAAGGACGGCAGCCATGCCGCGGTGCTGGACCGCGCCACCATCATGCGCGATGCCGACGGGCGCGCCGTGCGCGTGGTCGGCGGCATGGTCGACCAGACCCGCGACATCGAGGTGCAGCAGGCGCTGGAGCAGCGCGAGCGCGGCTACCGCGAACTGCTGCTGCAACTGCCGCTGCCGCTGCTGGTGCTGCAGGATGGCCGGGTGACCTTCGCCAACGCCGCCGCGCGGCGCAAGCTCGGCGGCACCGACGCGGCGGTACTGGAGGGCGTGGCGGCACCGCTGCTGTTCGACAACGCCACCGCCGCGGCCTGCGAACGCTCCGACGCCGGTCTCAGCTCGCTCAGCGGCAGCGTGCGCACACTCGACGGCCGTCGCTTCGAGGCGATGCTGACCGTGGCCGCCTACCAGAGCGGCAACGGCAGCGGCGTGCAGCTGCTGGTGCGCGATCTCGAGGAGGAGCGCCGCGCGGAGAGCGAGCGCATCGAGCGCGAGTCGTTTTTCCGACTGTCCGCCGACGGCTTCTGCATTCTCGACGGCGGACTCCGCATCCGCCAGGCCAACGCGACGCTGGCGCAGCAGCTCGCATCCACCGCCGAGGCGCTGGGAGGCCGCGCGCTGCAGGAGTTCGTCGCCGCGCCGGCATTCGCCGACATCCGCGCGACGTTGCAGGGCCTGGCGATCGGCGCCACCCTGATCGGCCGCGAATGCGCCACCGCCAGCGGCTCGAGCTGGCTGGAGTGGAGCTTCGTGCGGGCGCGCGCCGATGCCTGGTTCGCGGCGGTGCGCGACATCAGCCGCCAGCATCGCGCCGAGGCCCAGGCACGCCTGCTGCAGCGCGCCGTCGAGGCGGCGCAGAACGGCATCCTGGTCGCCGATGCGCAGCAGCCCGACCTGCCGCTGGTCTATGCCAACCCCGCCTTCGGGGCCATCACCGGCTATGCGCTGGATGACGCGCTCGGCCGCAACTGCCGGTTCCTGCACGGCAGCGACCGCGAGCAGCCGGGGCTTGCGGCGCTGCGCACGGCGCTGGCCGAGGGCAGCGAGGTCAGCGTGGTGCTGCGCAACTACCGCCGCGACGGCAGCCTGTTCTGGAACGAGCTGCTGGTGGCGCCGGTGCGCGATGAGGACGGCCGCTTGACCCATTTCGTCGGCGTGCAGCAAGACATCACCGAAACGCGGCGCAACGAGGAGCGGCTGGCGTTCCAGGCACTGCACGACGAGCTGACCGGACTGCCCAACCGCCGCGCCCTGCTGGCGCGCCTGCGCACGCAGTCGCAAACCATGGGCATCGCGCTGCTGCTGATCGACATCGACCAGTTCAAGCTGATCAACGACACGCTCGGTCACGCCTTCGGCGACGAGGTGCTGCGCGCGCTGGCGCTGCGCCTGCGCGGCGCCCTCGCGGGCGAGTCGCTGCTGGCGCGCTTCGGCGGCGACGAGTTCGTGGTCACGGTGCCGCGCGAGCAGCCGGACTCGGTGCAGCAGGCGCTGGGTGCGGTGCTGGCGGCGGTGCGCGAGCCGCTGGACGTGCACGGCATGATCCAGCATCTGACGCCGAGCATCGGCGTGGCGCTGGCGCCCGAGCACGGCCACGACGCCGAGACCCTGGTGCGCAATGCCGACGCCGCGATGTACGAGGCCAAGAAGCAGGGCCGCAACGCGATCGTGTTCTACTCCGCGCCGATGCATGCCGCGGTGCGCTCGCGACTCGACGCCGTCTCGCGCCTGCGCAACGCCGACCTCGGCAGCGAGCTGGCACTGCACTACCAGACCATGCACGACGGTCGCAACGGCGACCTGATCGGCGTCGAGCTGCTGCTGCGCTGGCCGCGCGGCCCGGAAGAGCTGCGCCACCCCGAGGCGCTGATCCCGGTGCTGGAGGAGACCGGGCTGATCCTGCCGGTCGGTCGCTGGGTGATCGGCGAGGCCTGTCGCCGCCAGCGCATGCTGCAGGGCATGGGCCCGCGCGGCTGCCGCGTGGCGATCAACGTCTCGGCGCTGCAGATCATGCACGGCGAGCTGGTCGCGGACGTGCAGGCGGCGCTGGCCGCGCACGACGCCAGACCGGAACTGCTCGAGCTGGAGCTGACCGAGAGCGCGCTGATGGCCGACCCGCGCACCGCCGAGCAGATCATGTGGCATCTCAAGCGCATGGGCGTGGGTCTGGCGATCGACGACTTCGGCACCGGCTATTCCAGCCTGGCCTATCTCAAGCGCCTGCCGGTGGACCGGCTCAAGATCGACCGCACCTTCGTGCGCGACGTGCTGACCGATCCCGACGACGCGCTGATCTGCGGTTCGATCATCGCGCTGGCGCACAACCTGGGCCTGGAAGTGGTCGCCGAGGGCGTCGAGACGCTGGCCCAGCGGCAGTGGCTGAGCACGCGCAACTGCGACGCCATGCAGGGTTACCTGTTCACGCGACCGCAGGCGTTCGACGACGCCGTGGCGTAGGGTGCCGGCAACGCCCGCCGTCGCGCGCACCGCGGCGCCTGCAAACGGCAGCACCCGCCGCGGCCGCCGCGACGTTCAGTCGCCGGGCTCGGGATCACCCGCGGCCGCGGCCAGACCCGCGTCGCCGAGCAGGGCCCGGCTCTCCTCCGGCAGCAGCGACTCGACCTCGCGCAGCTTGCGCTCGATGACGCGCGTGCGCACGCCGGTGGCCTCGATCTGGCCGCTGGCCTCGTCGAGCTTCTTCTTGACCTTGTCGAGCACGCCGCCGAACTTGCCGAACTCGGTCTTGACCGCGCCCAGCAGCTGCCAAACCTCGCTCGAACGCTGCTGGATCGCCAGCGTGCGAAAGCCCATCTGCAGGCTGTTGAGCAGCGCGTTGAGCGTGGTCGGACCGGCGACGGTGACGCGGTGTTCGCGCTGCAGCGCCTCGAACAGGCCGGGCCGGCGCAGCGCCTCGGCGTACAGGCCCTCGGTGGGCAGGAACAGGATCGCGAAGTCGGTGGTATGCGGCGGCGCGATGTACTTGCCGCGGATCGCGCGCGCCTCGTCGCGCAGGCGCCGCTCGAGCGCGGCGGCGGCGGCGGCGACGCCCTCGGCATCGGCGCGATCCTGGGCGTCGAGCAGACGCTCGTAGTCCTCGCGCGGGAACTTGGCGTCGATCGGCAGCCACACCGGCGCATCGCTGGTGGCGCCGGGCAGGCGGATCGCGAACTCGACGCGATCGCCGCCGCCGGGCACCGGCGCGAAGTTGCTGGCGTACTGCTCCGGCGTCAGCACCTGCTCCAGCAGCATGCCCAGCTGCACCTCGCCGAAGATGCCGCGGGTCTTGACGTTGCCGAGCACGCGCTTGAGGTCGCCGACGCCGGTGGCCAGGCTCTGCATCTCGCCGAGGCCCCTGTAGACCTTCTCCAGCTGATCGGAGACCTGCCGGAACGACTGCCCCAGCCGCGCCTCGAGCGTGGACTGCAGCTTCTCGTCCACGGTCGCGCGCATCTGTTCGAGCTTGGCGGCGTTGTCCTGCTGGATCGCCGCCAGCTTCTCCTCGAGCGTCGCGCGCATCGCCGTCAGCCGCTGTTCGTTGCCGGCCGCCAGGGCCGCCAGACGCTGCTCGAGCGCAGCGCCGAACGCCTGCAGCGACTGCGTGCCTTCCTCGCGCGTCTTGCGGGCGTCGTCGAGCAGCGCCTGGCGCAAGCCGTCGAGGCGCTGATCGGTGCGCTGGGTGAACTGGCCGAGCACGCGGGTCTGTTCCTCGCGCGCGCCGCGCTGCTCTTCGCGCAGCATGCGTTCGAGACGCTCGCCTCCGGCCTGCAGCGCGTCAAGGCGCGGCGCCAGCGCGGGATCGCCGCGGCCGCGCGTGCGCAGCAGCAGCGCCAGCACGATCGCCAGCGCGATCAGGATCAGGACCAGCAGGAGATCGGTCATCGGACTCGGCGCCGCGGACGATGCGCGCAGTGTAGCCGCGCTCGTCGCAGCCGCCGCGACGGCGGGATGACGCCCGGAAAAGGGCGGCGGCTCCGGGAACGGGAACCGCCGCGGTCACCGCGCGCCGAGGCGCGCGCAGGGACGCCTCGAGCGGCGCTCAGTGGCCGATGCGCTTGCTGTTGGCGTTGAGGCGCTTGTTGAGGTTGGCCTGCTGCTGCTTGGTGATGTAGCCGCCGTTCTTGTGCGCGAGCACCTGCTGGCGATGGGCGATGGTCGCGTCGCGGTAGCGCAGGTTGCGTGCCTGGGCATGGCTCAGCTCGCCCTCGCGCACCTGCCGGGTGATGCGGCGGTTCTGCATCTGCGTGCGGTCCAGCACCTGGTCGCGGCGCGGGTGATGGTTCTGGAAATGCGGGTCACGGTGGCTGACATCGCCCGCCATGCCCGGTGCGGCGACGGCAAGCGCGGTGAGGCCGATCAGCAGCAGGCTGGTGGTGCGGGGTGCGAGGCGCATGGGAAAACTCCTGGATGGGCCGGAAACCGTCCGGTGTTGAGGAAAACGCCCGGCAGGGCGTGCGGTTGACCGCCGGGTCGCCGCGGTCGCCGTTCGTTCAGCGAGGTCGTGCCGCCGCGCTCAGCGCACGACCGCCAGCACCGCCTTGAGGTAGCGGCTTTCCGGCACCTGCAGCTGGAACGGATGATCCGGCCCGGCGCCGCCCACCTGCAGCACGGTCAGTTCGCGCCCGGCGGCGAACGCGGCGCGGCGCAGGGTGTCGAGGAAGGTCGGCTCGTCAACCAGCCCGGTGCAGGAGCAGGTCAGCAACAGCCCGCCCGGCGCCACCACCTCGAGCGCCAGACGGTTCATCGCCTGATAGGTGCGCAGCGCCTGCGGCAGCCGCTCGCGGTCGCGGGTCAGCTTGGCCGGATCGAGCACCACCGCGTCCCAGCGCTCGCCGCGCGCGCGTGCCGCTTCCAGCCACGGGAACAGGTCGGCGGCCTCGAAGCGCACGTCGAGGCCGTTGAGCGCGGCATTGGCGCGCGCCAGTTCGAGGATGCCGGGATCGAGATCGACGCCGGTCACCGCGGCCGCGCCGCCGGCCGCCGCGGCCAGCGCGAAGCCGCCGGAGTTGCAGCACAGGTCGAGCACGCGCGCGCCGCGCACCAGGCCGCCGAAGCGCTGCCGGTTGTCGCGCTGGTCGATGAAAAAGCCGGTCTTGTGGCGGCTGCCCGGGGTGACGCGGAAGCGCAGGCCGTGCTCGCGCACGAGCACCGGTTCCGGTGCCGGCGGCGCGGTGCAGTCGAAGCTTTCCTGCTTCTGCACGTGCGTCTCGGCGTAACCGTAGAGACGGCAGCCGGGAAACAGCGTGCGCAGCGCGGCGTCGATCGCGTGGCGCAGGCGCCACATGCCGGCGGCGAAGTATTCGACCACCAGCAGGTCGGCATAGCGGTCGATCACCAGCCCGGAAAGGCCGTCGCCCTCGCTGTGCACCACCCGCCAGGCATCGCCGGCGGCGTCGAGATGCAGGCGGTCGCGGCGCAGCGCGGCGGCCGCGGCGATGCGCCGCGCGATCCAGTCGCCGTCGATCGCCTCGGCGCGATCGCGCGTCAGCACGCGCAAGCCGATGCGCGCATGACCGTTCCAGAATCCGCGCGCCAGAAAGGCGCCGCGGTCGTCGACCAGATCGACCACGGTGCCGGGCTTGAGCGGCGTCTCGCTATGCAGCGCACGACGGTACAGCCACGGATGCGGCGACAGGCGCTCGGCAACCAGACGCACCTGCGGGCACGGGACGGCGGACATCGGTCGATTGTAGGCGCGCGCCGGCGGCCGGACGCTCAGCGCCGTGCCAGCCGCAGCAGCAGGAACGCGATCACGGCGATGAAGTTGACGCCGAGAAACCAGCCCCGGCCCTCGCCCAGGCGCAGCATCCACTCGGCGCTCGGCAACCGGTAACCGAAGCTCCAGCCGCTGCCGAGGCGCACGACCAGGCCCGCGGTGGCGCCGACACTCCAGCCGTAGGTCACCAGCGGCGTGGCCAGGATCGGGATCTGCGCCAGCTGCAGCCACGACGACCAGCGCCAGCCGCGCTCGTCGCCCTCGAGCAGCCGGACGCCGGCGACCAGCACCAGCGCGAACGCCAGCGCGCCGAGCAGCATCAGCGCGAACGGCAGCGGGGCGCGCAGCTGAAAGGCGCGGGCGCCGTAGATGAACAGGCCGAACAGGCCGCCGGCGATCTCGAGCATGCCGACCAGGCGGGCGATCAGGGTTTTCATGGCAGGCAACCGGTGGCGGTGGGCGCGCGATCATAGCCGCTGCGGCGGCACGGCGATCAACCCTCGAGCGTCTGCGCGGCGGCGGCAAGGTCATCCAGATGCTCGTCCCACCAGCGCGCCTCGGCGGCGAACGGAAACGCCGCGGGGAAGGCCGGATCGTGCCAGCGCGCGGCGATCCAGCCGGCATGGTGCACCTGGCGCATCGCGCGCAGCGCCGGAACCAGCGCCAACTCGCGCCGGTCGAAGTCGCCGAATTCGGCATAGCCCTCCAGCAGCAGCTCCAGCGCGGCGGCGTCGTGAGCCAGCATCCACAGATCCTGCACCGCCGGGCCCATGCGCGCATCGTCGAGATCGACGAAATGCGGTCCGGCGTCGGTCCACAGCACGTTGCCGGGATGGCAGTCGCCGTGCAGGCGCAGCTGGCGCAGCGGTCCCAGCGCGGCCTCGCGCGCGGCGATCGCGGCGTCGAGGCGGTCGATCGCGTCGCGATAACGCGCGCGCCGGTCCGACGGCAGCAGGCCCGAGTCGCGTACCGCGCGCGCCGGCGCGGCGACCAGGGTGGCGCGATCGAGCACGCCGCGATGACGAAACGGCGCGCGACCGCCGATGCCGTGCAGGCGCGCGATCAAGCGCCCCATCCACAGCAGCGAATCGGCCGACTCCAGCTCCGGGGCCCGCCCGCCGCGGCGCGGGAACAGCGCGTAGCGAAAACCGGCGTGGCGGAGCAGGCTGTGTCCGGCGAACGCCAGCGGCGCCACCACCGGCAGCTCGGCGGCGGCCAGCTCGAGCGTGAACGCATGCTCCTCGCCGATCGCGGCGTCGCTCCAGCGCGCCGGACGGTAGAACTTGGCGACGATGAAGGTGCCGTCCTCGAGGCCGACCTGATAGACGCGGTTCTCGTAGCTGTTGAGCGCCAGCAGCCGGCCGTCCGGCGCCAGGCCGGCGGCGGCGATCGCATCCAGTACGCGCTCGGGATGCAGGCCCGCGTACGGCTGCTCGGGATCGCTCATGCGGCAAGGCCGGTCACGGCGTCGCGGCGGGCGTCTGCGGCACGATCGCGCAGGTCAGCCGCGACACGCACACCAGCCGGCCGGCGGCGTCCTCGATGCGGATCTCCCACACCTGCGTGCTGCGGCCGATGTGCAGCGGCCGCGCGGTGCCGGTCACCGTGCCCGCGCGCACCGCGCGCAGATGATTGGCATTGATCTCCAGCCCGACCGCGACCTCGCGCCCCGGCGTGCAGCACAGATTGGCCGCGAGGCTGCCCAGCGTCTCGGCCAGCGCCGCCGAGGCGCCGCCGTGCAGCAGGCCGAACGGCTGGTGCGTGCGCGCATCCACCGGCAGTGTGCCCTGCACGAAATCGTCGCCGATCGCGCTGATGCGGATGCCCAGCGGCACGGCCAGGGTGTTGGCGTTCCAGGCGTTGACGCGGTCGAGATCGGTGTCCTGCTTCCAGATCGGCATGGCGGCGTTCCGCAAGGATCGAGGCCGCATTATGAGCGCCGTGCCGCGGCGCTGTCGGCCGGCGCACCGCATCGGTGACAATGCGCCGGTGACGCCCACCGTCTCCACCATCCGCACGGTCACCCTCGACGCCAGCGGCAAGCGCTTTCCGGTCCGGCCCGGCGAGACCGTGCTGGCCGCGGCGCAGCGCGCCGGCCTGGCGCTGCCGTACTCGTGCCGCGCCGGCGTCTGCGGCAGCTGCAAGGCGACCCTGCTGGCCGGCGACGTGCACTACCCGCACCGCCCGCCGGCCGCGCTCAGCGCCGACGAGCAGGCGCATCACGCCATGCTGGTCTGCCAGGCGGTACCGCGCAGCGACCTGCGCATCGCCGCGCGCGAGGTGGTCACGGCCGAGGACCTGCCGCGGCGGCGTCTGACTGCAACCGTCAGCGCCAAGACGCCGCTGGCGCCGGACGTGATCGCGCTGCGGCTGGCGATCGCGGATGCGCCGCCGTTGCGCTGGCTGGCGGGGCAGTACGTCGACGTGCTGCTGGCCGACGACGGCCGCCGCGCGTTCTCGATCGCCAACGCGCCGCACCGCGGACCCGAGCTCGAACTGCACCTGCGCCGCGTCGCCGGCGGCGGCTTCACGTCCTACGCCTTCGACACCCTGGCGCCGGGAATGACGCTGCAACTGGAAGGCCCGCTCGGCACCTTCGTGCCGCGCGAGGACTCCGAACGCCCGCTGCTGTTCGTCGCCGGCGGCACCGGCTTCGCGCCGGTGAAGGCGCTGATCGAGCACTTCCTGCATCTGGGCACGCGCCGGCCGATCGCGCTGTACTGGGGCGCGCGCAGCGTCGAGGAGCTGTATCTGCGCGACCTGCCGGCGCAGTGGGCCGCCGCGCACCCCGGGCTGCGCTTCGTGCCGGTGCTGTCGGCCGTCGCCGACGCGCGCGGCCTGCGCACCGGCCTGGTGCACGAGGCGGTGCTGGCCGACCTGCGGGAGATTCCAGAGATGGACGTCTATATGGCCGGACCGCCGGCGCTGATCGAGACCGCGCGCCGCGCCTTCGCCGGCGCCGGCCTGCCCGAATCGCAGTTGTTCTACGACTCGTTCGAGTACGCCCCGGAAGTGCTCGATCGCATCCTGCGCGGGCGCGCCGGCATCCACGGTCGGTAAGCGCGGCGGGAAGCGCTGAACGACCCGGACCCTGCTCAAGCCGGGAACGGCCGGCCGCGCGGCCGGCATGCCGGCAGCCGCGGCGGCGCGGCTACAGCCGCGCGCTGCCCGCGACCGGCTCCAGCGCCGATTTGACGTCGTAGATCGCCGCGCCGGGCCTGCCCAGCGCGATCACGCCGGCGCTGCCCAGCGCACGGAACTGCCGATGCGCCACCGCCAGCACGATGGCGTCGTAGACGCCGGCCTCGGGTTGCGCGACGGGCGTGATGCCGAGTTCGCGCGCCGCCTCGCCGGCATCCGCCCAGGGGTCGAACACGTCCACCCGCGCCTGCGCCGCCTGCAGCTCATGCACGATGTCGACGACCTTGGTGTTGCGCAGGTCCGGGCAGTCCTCCTTGAAGGTCAGCCCCAGCACCAGGATGCGGCTGTCGATCACGTGGATCCGCCGCCGCGCCATCAGCCGCAGCACCTGGTTGGCGACGTAGATGCCCATCTTGTCGTTGATGCGGCGCGCGGCCAGCATCAGCTCGGGGTGATAGCCCAGCGTCGTCGCCTTGTGGGTGAGGTAATACGGATCGACGCCGATGCAGTGGCCGCCGACCAGGCCGGGCTTGAAGGGCAGGAAGTTCCACTTGCTGCCCGCCGCCGCCAGCACGTCGCGGGTGTCGATGCCCATGGTGTTGAAGATCATCGCCAGCTCGTTCATCAGCGCGATGTTGACGTCGCGCTGGGTGTTCTCGATCACCTTGGCGGCCTCGGCGACGCGGATCGAGGGCGCCTTGTGGGTGCCGGCGCTGACGATGCGGCGGTACAGCGCGTCGACGAAATCGGCGGTCTCCGGCGTCGAGCCCGAGGTCACCTTGGTGATGGTGTCGAGGCGGTGCTGGCGATCGCCGGGGTTGATGCGCTCGGGACTGTAGCCGCAGAAGAAGTCGGCGTTGAAGCGCAGGCCGGAGACGCGCTCCAGCACCGGCACGCAGACCTCCTCGGTGGTCCCGGGATAGACCGTGGACTCGTACACCACGACGTCGCCGCGCTTGAGCACGCGGCCGATGGTCTCGCTGGCGCGGATCAGCGGGGTCAGGTCGGGGCGCTGCGCCTCGTCGACCGGCGTCGGCACGGTGACGATGAACACGCTGCAGGCGCTCAGGGCCGCGGGATCGGTGCTGAAGGTCAGCCGCGCGGCGGCGGCCAGCTCGTCGGCGGAAGTCTCCAGCGTGCGGTCGCGCCCTGACTCGAGTTCGGCGACGCGACCGGCGTCGATATCGAAGCCGACGGTATCCAACTCGCGGCCGAAGGCGACCGCCAGCGGCAGGCCGACGTAGCCGAGGCCGATGATGCCGATGCGGGTGGAGTCGGGGCTGGGCATGGATTTTCGCAGACGGCCGCGGATGCGCGATCGTACCCGCCCGGCCGTCGTCGTGGGCAGATCGTCGCCGGCGGCCGGCCTGCTAGCATCGCGCCTTCGAACCGGAGAGCGCCGATGAGCCTGATGCGATCGCTGCTGCGCCACAAGAGCATCGAGACCCTGCAGGCCGAGCTGGGCACGCGCCGCGATTTCCGCCGCGTGCTGGGGCTGTGGCAGCTGACCGCGATCGGCATCGGCGGCATCATCGGCGTCGGCATCTTCGTGCTCGCCGGCCAGCAGGCGGCGGTCAACGCCGGGCCCGCGGTGGTGCTGAGCTTCATCGTCGCCGGCATCGGCAGCGCCGCGGCGGCGCTGTGCTACGCCGAGTTCGCCGGACTGATCCCGGTGACCGGCAGCGCCTACACCTACGGCTACGCGGTGCTGGGCGAGCTGGCGGCCTGGATCATCGGCTGGGATCTGCTGCTCGAATACGCGCTGATCGTCGGCGTGGTCGCGATCGGCTGGTCGGGCTACGTGCAGGCGCTGCTGGGCGCCGCCGGCATCGTGCTGCCGACGTGGGCGCAGGGCAGCATCGGCAGCGGTCCGGGGCACGTGTTCAACGTGATCGCCGCGGCGGTCTCGCTGCTGATCGCGCTGCTGCTGACGGTGCGCACCGAGTGGGGCGCACGCTTCAACACCACGGTGGTGGCGATCAAGGTGATCGGCGTGGCGCTGGTGATCGGCGTCGGCGCGTTCTACGTCAATACCGCCCACTGGCATCCGTTCATTCCGCCGCGCGTGGTCGATGCCGCCGGCGTGGCGCACTTCGGCTGGCATGGCGTGCTGGCCGCGGCCAGCGTGGTGTTCTTCGCGGTGTTCGGCTACGACACGCTGACCACCGCCGCCGAGGAGGCGAGGAATCCGCAGCGCGACCTGCCGCGCGCGGTGCTGCTGTCGCTGGCGATCGCGATGGCGCTGTACCTGGCGGTGTCGCTGGTGCTGACCGGCATGGTCCCCTATGCCAGCCTCGACAACGCCGCGCCGGTGGCCGGCGCGTTCCAGGCGCTGGGCCTGCACTGGGTGATGATCGCGATCTCGGTGGCGGCGGTGGCCGGCATCACCAGCGTGATGTTCGCCTTCATGCTGGCGGCGGCGCGCATCGCCTTCGCGCTGGCGCGCGACGGCCTGCTGCCGGGCTGGTTCGCGCGCGTGCATCCGCGCTACGGCACGCCCTACCGGCCGACCGTGATCCTCGGCGTGTTCACCGCGCTGGTCGCCGGCCTGCTGCCGATCGGCGAGGTCGCCGAACTGATCAACATCGGCACGCTGATGGCGTTCATCATCATCTGCGCGTCGGTGCTGGTCCTGCGCCGGCGGCGGCCGGAACTGCCGCGTGCCTTCCGCGTGCCGGCGGTGTGGGCGGTGGCGCCGATCGGCATCGCCTTCTCGCTGCTGCTGATCGCCGGCCTGCCGTGGATCACCATGGAACGCTTCGTGGTGTGGATGGTGATCGGGCTGGTGGTCTATTTCTTCTACGGCATCCGCCACAGCCGGCTGGCGCGCGACTGAGGTCGCCCGCTCAATCTCGCGCCAGCGCCGCGATGGCGCGCACGCGGGCCTGGCGTAACGCGGCGCCCAGCGCCGGACCGCCGAGACCCTCGCGCATCACCTGCGCGGCGCTGACCGCGGCCGCGGCGGCGCACGCGCGCTGCAGCCATACGGCCTGCGGATAGGCATCGTCGGCGTGGCCGCCGCGGCCGCGCTGGTCCGCCGCGCACACCGCCAGCAGCTGCGCGAAACGCCCGGGCCGGCGCAGGGCGTCGCTCTGCTCGAGCAACTCCATCACGGTGGCGGGCCGCAGCTGCAGCGCCTGGTGCACGCGCCGATGCTCGCGGCAGGCCAGGCGCGCCAGTTCGGCGTGCGCGTGGGGCACCTTCAGGCGCGCGCACAGCGCCGCCAGCGGCGCGAGGCCGGTGTGTTCGTGTCCGTGGTGCCGCGGCAGGTCGGCGGCGGGCGTCAGCGCCTTGCCGAGATCGTGCGTCAGCGCGGCGAAGGCGACCTCGGCGTCACCGGGCGCCAGTCGCGCCGCCTGGTCCAGTACCAGCTCGATGTGCAGTCCGGTGTCGATCTCGGGATGGAACTCCGGCCGCTGCGGCACGCCATACAGCGCATCCACCTCCGGCAGCAGCACCGCCAGCGCGCCGCAGCCGCGCAGCGTGCGCAGGAAGGCCGACGGCTGCGGCTCGGCCAGCGCGCGCGCCATCTCGGCCCAGACCCGCTCGGGGACCAGATGATCGACCTCGCCGGCGGCCACCATCGCCTGCATCAGCACCAGCGTCTCGTCGGCGACGCGAAAACCCAGCGGCGCGAAGCGCGCGGCAAAACGCGCCACCCGCAGCAGCCGCACCGGATCCTCGGCGAAGGCCGGCGCGACGTGACGCAGCAGGCGCGCCTCGAGATCGCGCAAGCCGCCGTAGGGGTCGATCAGGCGTCCGTCGGCATCCTCGGCCATCGCGTTGATGGTGAGATCACGCCGCGCCAGGTCCTGCTCCAGCGTCACCGCGGGATCGGCATGGAACTCGAAGCCGTGATAGCCCGGCGCGGTCTTGCGCTCGGTGCGCGCCAGCGCGTGCTCGGCGCCGGTGTCGGGATGCAGGAAGACCGGAAAATCGCGGCCGACCGGCTTGTAGCCCAAGGCCAGCAGTTCATCGGGCCGCGCGCCGACCACCACATAGTCGCGGTCGCCGCCGGCGCGACCGAGCAGGCGGTCGCGTACCGCGCCGCCGACGAGGTAGATGCGCATGGGCCGATTGTGCCATGCACGGCAACAGCCGGGATGCAGTGACGTTCCGCGATCCGGTCGCTCGACGCCGTGTCGCGCGGCGCGCTCGATTCCAGGCGCGGCGCACGGCGATCTCGCAGCGGCGCGGCGCGGCGGGTCACCCGGATCCGGTTCTCCATCGCTCCGCGTCTTTCGCATTATGCTTCGGACGATGAGCGATCACGGCCGTTTCATGACCCGTCGGCAGTCGGCCCGCTGGGTACGCACCCTGGCCTGCGGCCTTTCGCTGTGGGCCGTAAGCGCGATGGGCGGCGTGCAGGCCGCGCCGGTACCGGCGCCGGAGACCGTGCATGTCCGCATCGATGCCGAGGCCCGCGGGACGCCCTTCCCGCACTTCTGGGAGCGGATGTTCGGATCCGGCCGCGCGGTGCTCGCCCTGCGCGACGATTACCGCCGCGATCTCGTCATGGTCAGACAGGCCACGGGTTTCACCTACGTGCGGGCGCACGGCATCCTCGACCGCGGCGTCGGCCTGTTCCACCTCGACCGGCAAGGCCGGCCGGTCTACAACTTTTCCTACGTCGACCAGATCGACGACGGCCTGCTGGCCCGCGGCGTGAAGCCGTTCGTGGAGCTTGGCTTCATGCCGCCCGATCTGGCCTCGAATCCCGGAGACCGGTTCAAGTTCTGGTATCACCCGAACGTCTCGCCGCCGAAGAGCTACGCGCTGTGGGACGGCCTGATCAAGGCGTTCGCGCGGCATCTGATCGAGCGCTACGGCATCGACGAGGTCGCCACCTGGTACTTCGAGGTCTGGAACGAGCCCAACCTGAGCTTCTGGGGCGGCAAGCCCGCGCAGGCGTCCTACTTCAAGCTCTACGACCACACCGCGCGCGACCTGAAATCGGTCAGCCCGCGGCTGCGCGTCGGCGGCCCGGCGACGGCGCAGGCGGCCTGGGTGCCGGCCTTCCTCGCGCACACCTGGAAGGATCGGGTTCCGGTCGACTTCGTGAGCACGCACGTCTACGGCGACGACAGCGCGCACGACGTGCTGCACATCGACGAGCCGATCCCGCGTTCGGACATGGTCTGCCGCGCGGTGGACGCGGTGCACCGGCAGATCGAGGCCTCGCCGTATCCCCGCCTGCCGCTGATCCTGAGCGAGTACAACGCCTCCTACAAGAACCTGCCGAACGTGACCGACTCGGTCTACATGGGCCCGTGGCTGGCCGACACGATCCGCCAGTGCGCCGGCAAGGTCGCGATGATGAGCTACTGGGCCTTCTCCGACGTGTTCGAGGAGCAGGGCGTGGTCAAGAGCCCGTTCTACGGCGGCTTCGGCCTGATCGCGGAAGACCGCATTCCCAAGCCGGCCTTCAACGCGTTCGCGATGCTGCACCGGCTGGGCCGCACGCGCCTGCCCGTCGACAGCGATCAGGCCCTGGCCACCCGCCGCAAGGACGGCAGCGTGGTCCTGGCCCTGTGGAATTACGCAGCCCCGGTCGGCACCACGGCGACCTACACCGTCGGTGAACCGGCGGGCGTCGACCAGCAGTTCGTCGTGGACGTCGCGCACCTGGCCGGCGCCGATCACGCCACCGTGTGGCGGCTGGACCGCCGCCACGGCGACGTGATCACAGCCTTCGATGCCATGGGCCGCCCGGCCTTCCCCAGCCGCGAGCAGATCAGGGCGCTGCGCCAGGCCGCGCGGCCGGCCGCACCGCAGCTGCTGGCCATGCACGACGGCACGTTCCGGGTCGACATCCCGCCGCAGGGTCTGGTGGTGGTGGAGCTGAAAGCCGGGCCAGGATGACGTTCCGCGATGCACTCCACGCGGACAGTACCGGCGCGCCTCGTACCCGCGCCACGCAGTCGCGCGGCATCGGGTCCGCACGATTCCGGGCACGGATCGAAGCGATCGCGTGACGGTGCAGCACCGTGCGCTGAGTCCATCGGCCATGCGAGGGCATGGATCGGCCACTCTCGCCCGGCTGCCGTTATCCGCATTTTCGAGAACGCTCATGCCGGCGATCACCCTCGGACCCCTGTTGCTGCCGATCACCCCGCTGCTGGCGCTGGGCGCGTGGCTGCTGGCGGTACTCATCGCCGCGCGCCTGCGCCGAGCTGGCGCCGCCGATGCCGAGCCGGCGCTGTTCGCGCTGCTGCTGCTCGGCCTGCTGGCCGCGCGCGCCGGTTTCGTGCTGGAACACTGGGCGGTTTTTCGCGCCGCGCCGTGGACGATGCTCGACCTGCGCGACCGCGGCGTCCTGCTGACGGCCGGCGTGGCGATCGTGATTCCGGCGGCGCTGCTGCTGCTGTGGCGACGGCCGGCGCTGCGTCGGCCGCTGCTGAGCAGTGCCGGCGCCGGCCTGCTGGCCTTCGTGCTGGCCAGCGGATTCGCCGTCGCGCTGACGCCGCAGCGGCTGCCGCTGCCCGAACTCGATCTGCAGACCCTGTCCGGCTCGGAGCAGGCGCTGGCGATCGAGCGCGGCCGGCCGCTGGTGCTCAACCTGTGGGCCACCTGGTGCCCGCCCTGCCGGCGCGAACTGCCGCTGCTGATCGCCGCCTCGCGCCGTCAGCATGGCGTGCGCATCCTGCTGGTCGACCAGCAGGAGGATGCGGCGACGGTACGCGACTACCTGGCCCGCGCCGGCCTCGACGCGCAGTCGGTGCGGCTGGATCCGCAGGGCGCGCTGGCGCGCTACTACCGCGTGCCGGGCTATCCGACCACGCTGTTCATCGGCGCCGACGGGCGGCTGCGCGACGCCCACGTCGGCGAGCTGTCCGCGGCCACCCTCGGTGACCGCCTGCGCGCGCTGACCGCGCCCGCGCACTGAGCCCCGGACTCAGCGCCCGGCACCGGCGCGCGCCGCGTCGTAGCGTGCCTGCCGGCCGCGGTCGTGGAGCAGCGCCGGCAGGGCCGGCCGAAACGGGTGCGCGCGGATGCCGAGCGCGGCGAGGCCGTCCTCGCGTCCGACCGAATCGAGCAGCAGCGAGAGGAAGTTGTCGCGCGAGATCGGCTTGCCCGGGATGAACTCGCCCAGCCGCGCCTGCACGCGCCCGAGGGTGTCGGGCAGCGGCAGGATCAGCCGATGCAGGCCCATCGCATCGCGGATCGCGCGCACGATCGCGATCAGGGTCAGGGTTTCCGGGCCATATAGCTCGAAGCTGCGTCCGGCCGTCGCCGGATCGCCGACGCCGCGCACGATCGCCGCGACCACGTCCTGCACCGCCACCGGCGCCAGCCGCGCCTGCGGGCGCGCCAGCGGCAGCACCGGCGCGAGACGCAGCAGCGCGGCGAACCGCGAGACCAGCCCGTCGCCGGGACCGAAGATCACCGACGGCCGGTAGATCGTCCACGCCAGCCCGGAGGCGCGCACCACGGCTTCGGCCTCGCCGCGCGTGGTCAGGTACTGCGAGCGGCCCTCGCCGGCGCGCAGCGAGCTCATCTGGTGCAGGCGGCCGACGCCGGCCTCGCGGCACGCGGCGACCAGGGTCGCGGTCAGCTCAACGTGGGCGCGACGGAAACGCGCGCCCCCGGTCTCGTTGAGGATGCCGACCAGGTTGATCACGGCATCGGCGTCGCGCAGATGGGCGATCAGCGCGGCGCGATCATGGGGATCGGCGTTGCGGATGCGCACCTGCGGCAGCACCGCCAGCTCGCGGTGCCGTTCGCGATTGCGCGACAGCAGGGTCAGGGCGTGGCCGTCGGCGGCCAGCCGCGGCACCAGATGGCTGCCGACGAAGCCGGTGCCGCCGAGGATCAGCAGGCGCTGCGGGCGAGCGGAACGATCGGTCATGGCAGGGGTCCGGAATGCGAGCTCAGGAGGCGTCGTTGCGCACGCGCAGGACGATCTTGCCGACGTGGCGACCGGCTTCCAGCGCGCGATGCGCGGCAGCCGCCTCGGCCAGCGCGAACACGGCATGGATCTGCGGCCGCACGCGCCCCGTGTTGAGCAGCGGCCAGACCTTCTCGCGCAGCGCCGCGGCGATCGCGGCCTTGGCCGCGGGACTCTGCGGGCGCAGGGTCGAGCCGGTCAGGGTCAGGCGCTTGCTCATCATCAGCGCCAGGTCCAGCGGCGCCTCGCGACCGCGCTGGGTGGCGATCTGCACCAGTCGGCCGTCGGTCGCCAGCGCCTGCAGATTGCGCGGCAGGTAGTCGCCACCGACCATGTCCAGGATCACGTCGGCGCCGCGACCGGCGCTGGCGGCGCGCAGCCCGGCGACGAAATCCTCGTTGCGATAATCGAAGCAGCGCTCGGCGCCGAGGCGCACGCAGGCAGCGCACTTGTCGGCGTCACCGGCGGTGGCGAACACGCGCGCGCCGAAGGTGCAGGCGAGCTGGATCGCGGTGGTGCCGATGCCGCTGGCACCGCCGTGGACGAGGAAGGTCTCGCCGATGACCAGACGGCCGCGCTCGAACACGTTGGACCAGACGGTGAACAGGGTTTCCGGCAGCGCCGCCGCCTGGATGAAATCCAGCCCGCGCGGCCGCGGCAGGCACTGGCCGGCGGGTACCGCCACGAACTCGGCGTAACCGCCGCCGTTGCACAGCGCGCACACTTCGTCG
>JAGWPB010000104.1 GCA_028870665.1 Lysobacteraceae bacterium | reverse complement strand
TGCACGATGTTCTCGGCCAGGTCGTGCTCGCCGGCGCTGATGAAGATCTTGGTGCCGCTGATCCGGAAGCTGCCGTCGGGCGCCGGCTCGGCGCGGGTCTTGAGCAGGCCGAGATCGGTGCCGCAGTGCGGCTCGGTCAGGCACATGGTGCCGGTCCAGCGGCCCGCGACGATCGGCTTCATGAAGGCCTGGCGCTGCCACTCCTCGCCGTGCTGGGTCAGCGCCTCGGTGGCGCCGGACGACAGCAGCGGGTAGGTGCCCCAGGCGACGTTGGCGGCGGCGATCATTTCCTTGAAAGCCACGCCGATGGTTTCCGGCAGATCCTGGCCGCCGTAGGTCCCGGGCGCGTTGAGGCCCATCCAGCCGCCGTCGACATACTGCCGGAACGCTTCCTTGAAGCCCTTGGGCGTGGTCACTGACGCGGTGGCCTTGTCGTGACGGCAGCCCTCCTGATCGCCGATCTGATTGAGCGGTGCCAGCACTTGCTCGTTGAACTTCGCGGCCTCCTCGAGCACGGCGTCGATCAGCTCGCGGGTGGCGGCCTCGCAGCCGGGCAGGCGCGCGAACAGCGCGTCGGCGCCGAGCACGTCGTAGAGCGCGAAGCGCATGTCGTCCAGCGGCGCGGCGTACTTGGTCATGATCGATCCTCGGGATGGAATGGGTTCAGCGCCAGGCGTCGGGCAGGCCCGGCACCGGCGAGAGGTAGCCCGCGTGCCGGGTCGCGTAGTGTTCGGGCTGCCTGGCGTCGGGCAGGCCGGCCACCACGGTGCCGGCCAGCGCATAGGCCACGCTGCCGTTTGCGCAGCCGGTCAGCGGATGAGCCGCGCCGGTGCCGGCCGGCGCCCCGGTCGCGCCGGGGCTGGCGCAGGCGTTGAGCGCCGCCGCGGCCGCGGCGGCGGGCGCCAGCGTGAAGCGGGCGACATCGCCGCTCAGTTCGGGAATCGCGATGCCGATCGGGCCGCTGAGTCGCCCTGCGGGCACGCCGCCGATGCTCAGTTCGGCGTCGAGCGTGTCGAAACGCAGGGCTCGATAGGCGTAGTTGTCGAAACGCACCGTCACCTGCCAGCGGCCGTCCTTGAGGACCTGCAGCGCCTGCACGCTGATCGCCGGCGGATACACGCTCCGTGTCGGTGCGCAGGCGGTCAGAACCAGCGCGGCAAGGGCGAGCAGGGGCAGCAATCGACGCAGGCTCATGGCCGGCAGCTCCTCGAACGTCCGTTTGAATATAGCCCAGACCGGAGACGTCCGGTGCGTTGCCCGCGCTGCGGCGACCCTGTGCCGCAGGCGTGCTGCAGCGTCGTGGCGGCAAGTGCTTCGGCTAAGCTTGCCGACATGACTGCGAACCCGACGGATGCGTCTGCCCCTGCGCTGGCCGTGGTCGTGCCGGCGTACAACGAGGCCGAGGTACTGGCGGCCTTTCAGGGTCGCCTGGCCGCCGTGCTCGATGCGCTGGACCTGCCGGCGCGGGTGATCTACGTCGATGACGGCAGCCGCGACCGCACCTGGACGGTGATCGGGGAGCTGGCCGCCGCCGATGCGCGGGTGACCGGCCTGCGCTTCAGCCGCAACTTCGGCAAGGAGGCGGCGATGACGGCCGGTCTCGATGCGGTGCCGGCCGGTTGCGCGGCGACGGTGGTGATCGACGCCGACCTGCAGGACCCGCCCGAGCTGATCCCGCAGCTGATCGAGCGCTGGCGCGCCGGCTACGACGTGGTCTACGCCACGCGCAGCGAGCGCGAGGGCGAGAGCCGGCTGAAGAAGCTCACCTCGGCGGCGTTCTATCGCGTGATGGAGCGCATGTCCGACGTGCCGATTCCGCGCGACACCGGCGATTTCCGGCTGCTGTCGGCGCGCGCGCTGGCGGCGCTGCAGGGTCTGCGCGAGCGCCAGCGCTTCATGAAGGGCCTGTTCGCCTGGGTCGGCTTTCCGCAGGCGCGGGTGCTGTATCGTCGCGACCCGCGCGCGGCCGGCACGACCAAGTGGAACTACGCGCGGTTGTGGCGCTTCGCGGTCGAGGGCATCACCTCATTCTCGACGGTGCCGCTGCGCTTCGCGATGTGGACGGGCGTGCTGACCTCGCTGTTCGCCTTCGCCTACGGCATCGAGGTGGTGATCAAGGCGCTGCTGTGGGGCAACGCGGTCGCCGGCTATCCGTCGCTGATGGCGGTGGTGCTGTTTCTCGGCGGCGTGCAGCTGCTGGCGCTGGGCGTGATCGGCGAATACGTCGGCCGCACCTACGGCGAGATCAAGCAGCGCCCGCTGTACCTGATCCAGGAGGTGACCGTGCCGGCGCCGAGGCCGCGCGCGGCCTGAGATCAGCGCTCCGCGCGGCCGGTGATCGCGCTGGCGTTTCATCCGTGCAGCGTGCGCCGGTTACGATGCGCTTTCCGTCGAGTGAGTCCGTCGATGTCCCTGCGCGTCTCCGTCGCCGCCTCGCGTCCGCTGATCCGCCGGCTGCTGGCCGTGCTGGTGCTGCTCTGGCTGGGCCTGTGGTTCGCCGGCAGCCAGTACCGTTCGCTGCTGGAGCCCGACGAGGGCCGCTACGCTGAAGTGCCGCGCGAGATGGTGGCCAGCGGCAACTGGATCACGCCGCGTTCCGACGGCATCAAGTTCTTCGACAAGCCGGCGCTGCAGTACTGGGGCACCGCGCTGGCCTACGAGGCGTTCGGCCTGCACAACTGGACCGCGCGCCTGTGGGGCCTGCTGACCGGACTGGCCGGCATGCTGGCGGTGGGCTGGGCAGGTGCGCGGGTGTTCGGCCGCCGCGCCGGCGCGATCGCGGCGCTGGCGCTGGGCGGCTCGCTGCTGTGGGTGCTGGGCAGCCACATCAACACGCTGGATCTCGGCGTCAGCGCGTTCTTCGCGATCGCGTTGAGTGCGTTCGTGGTGGCGCAGCACGCGGGCACGAGCGCGCGTGCACGCCGCGGCCTGATGCTGGGGGTGTGGGCGGCGCTGGCGGCGGCGGTGCTGTCGAAGGGCCTGATCGGCGTGGTGTTCCCCGGCGGCGCGCTGTTTTTCTACCTGCTGTGGACGCGCGACTGGACCTTGCTCAAGCGCATCGAACTGGGCTGGGGGCTGGCGCTGCTGCTGGCACTGACGCTGCCGTGGTTCATCGTGGTCAGCCGCGACAATCCGCAGTTCTTCCATCACTTCTTCATCCGCGAGCACTTCACGCGGTTCCTCACCGACAAGGACGACCGCGCGCAGCCGTTCTGGTTCTTCCTGCCGGTGGTGGCGCTCGGGTTCTTTCCGTGGACGGCATTCCTGCCGGCGGCGCTGCGCCTGCCGCCGCGCACTGCCGGCTTCGATGCGCGGCGGCTGCTGTGGATCTGGACGCTGATGATCCTGGTGTTCTTTTCCGTCTCGCACTCCAAGCTGCCGCTGTACATCCTGCCGATCTTTCCTTCGCTGGCGCTGCTGATCGGCGCCACCGCCGCGACCCTGTCCGGGCGCGCGCTGGCGTGGCGGCTGGGCATCGGGGCCGCGCTGCTCGCGCTCGCGCTGCCGTTCGCGCTGCGCGCGCGCGTGCCGCTCAAGCTGGCCGCACTGGCCGCGCCCTACCAGGGCTTCATGCACGTCGCCGCGCTGGCCGCCGGACTGGGCGCGCTCGCGCTGCTGATCGCCGTCGCGCTGGCGCGGCGCGGACGCGTGCGGTCCGCATTGGCATTGACCGGTCTGATCGGGCTGGCGCTGCCGCAGGCCCTGCTGATCGGCTTCCAGCCGCTGGCGCCGATCTATTCGGCGGCGCCGATGGCGGCGGCGATCGCGCCGCATCTCGCAGCCGGCGAGCCGGTGTACACGGTCGGTGCCTACCGTCGCGGGCTGCCGTTCTATCTCGATCGCACGGTGACCATCGCCGCCGAAGATCCCTACGACCTGCGCGCCGGCGTGCGCTGGAATCCCGAGCGCCTGATTCCGGACCTCGCCGACTTTGCCGTGGTCTGGCGCGCGCGTACCGACGGCGTCGCGGTGATGCGACCGGACCTCTACGCCGAACTGGCGGCGCAGGGCCTGCCGATGCACACCCTGGCGAGCGGGCCGGGCTGGGTTGCGGTGCAGCGTCAGCGCGCTGCCGGAATCCGGCCGTGA
>JAGWPB010000041.1 GCA_028870665.1 Lysobacteraceae bacterium | reverse complement strand
CCCATCGTCAGTAGAGGATTTCATGGCGCTTACCCCGGCCCGCACCATGCCCGGCGTGCTCGAGTTGTTGCCGCTGGACCAGATCGCCTTCCAGCGCATGCTCGACGTGATCCGCCGCAACTATGAGCGCTTCGGCTTCCTGCCGATCGAGACGCCGGTGATCGAGTATTCGGACGTGCTGCTCACCAAGACCGGCGGCGAAACTGAGCGCCAGGTGTATTTCGTGCAGTCCACCGGTGCGCTGAACGCCGCCGGCAGGGTCGACGAGGGGGTGCCCGAGCTGGCATTGCGCTTCGACCTCACCGTGCCGCTGGCCCGCTACGTGGCCGAGCACGAACGCGAGTTGAGCTTTCCGTTTCGCCGCTACCAGATGCAGCGGGTGTATCGCGGCGAACGCGCGCAACGCGGGCGATTCCGCGAGTTCTATCAGTGCGATATCGACGTGATCGGCAAGGACAGCCTGTCGGTGCGCTACGACGCCGAGATTCCGGCGGTGATCTACAGCGTGTTCCGCGAGCTCAACGCGGGTGCGTTCACCATCCAGCTCAACAACCGCAAGCTGATGCGCGGCTATTTCGAGAGCCTGGGCATCATCGACAGCGAAGAACAGATGCTGGTGCTGCGTGAGGTGGACAAGCTGGACAAGCGTGGCGCCGATTACGTGCGCGACACGCTGACCGGCGAGTTGTTCGGTTTCAGTGCCGGGGTGGCGCGCAAGATCCTCGACTTCGTGCAGGTGCGCTCCAGCTCGCTGCAGGATGCCTTCGACAAGCTCGACGCGCTGGGCGCCGGCCCCGAGACGATGGAACTCGGCCGTGCCGAACTGAAGCAGGTGCTGGGCCTGATCCACGCCTTCGGCGTGCCACAGACGCACTACGCCCTGAACCTGTCGATCGCCCGCGGCCTGGACTACTACACCGGCACCGTCTACGAAACCACGCTCAACGACCATCCGCAGATCGGCTCGGTCTGCTCGGGCGGCCGCTACGAGAACCTGGCCGGGCAGTACACCAAGTCGCACCTGCCGGGGGTGGGCATTTCCATCGGCCTCACCCGCCTGTACTGGCAACTGCGCGATGCGGGGCTGATCAATACCGCGCAGAGCACGGTGGACGTGCTGGTCACCCAGATGGACGAGGCGCAGCTGCCCGCCTATCTCTCCCTGGCCGGCGAGTTGCGCGGTGCCGGGATTGCCACCGAGGCGGTGCTGGAAGGCGGCAAGCTCGGCAAGCAGTTCAAGTACGCCGACCGCGCCGGCATCCGTTTCGTGATCGTGCTGGGCGAGGACGAACTGGCCAGGGGCGTGGTCACGGTCAAGGATCTGCGCCGCGCGGATCAGTTCGAGGTGGCGCGCGCGGACCTGATCAAGACGTTGCGGGTGGAGCTGGAGCAGGCCGCGGCAATGGGCTGAGCGCATCGCCCGACGACCGCTGCGGCAGCCAGGGCCGGGCGCGGGCGCTTTGCGGCAAAAGCATCGGATGAACCGAATTCCAGTGAGGCAGCAGTGAGCAAATCCGGCACCATCGTTCTCGACGGCAGCAGCCTCACCCGCGCCCAGCTGGTGGCGGTAGCACGCGACGGCAGCAGCGTTGCACTGGACCCGGTCGGGCTCAAGCGCGTGCAGCGCGCGGCCGACTTCCTCGCCGCGAAAGTCAGTTGCGGCGAACCGACCTACGGCGTCACCACCGGTTTCGGCAGCAATGCGGACAAGCTGCTCGGCGCACACCGTCTGCGCGACGAGTTGCCCGGCGCAGCCTTGATCCAGGCCGAGCCGGCCAAGGATGGCCGGCACAGTCCGCAAGGCACGCTGCTGGAGGAATTGCAGCACAACCTGATCATCACCCACGCGGTCTGCGTGGGCAAACCGTTCGGCGAGGACGTGGTGCGGGCGATGCTGCTGATCCGCATCAACACGCTGATGCGCGGGCACTCGGGGATTCGCGTGGGCACTCTCGAGGCGTTGACCGCGATGCTCAATGCCGGCGTGGTGCCGGTGGTGCCGGAGAAAGGATCGGTGGGCGCCAGCGGCGATCTGGCGCCGCTGTCGCATCTGGCGATCGTGCTGCTGGGCGGCGGTGAAGCGTTTTACCAGGGCGAGCGGATGCCTGGTGCCCAGGCGCTGGCGCGTGCCGGCCTCGTGCCGATCCGCCTGTCGTTCAAGGAAGGCCTGGCGCTGAACAACGGTACCGCGCAGATGCTGGCGACGGCGGCACTGGCGCTGGATACGCTGGAGCAACTGCTGGACACCGCCGATCTGGCCGCCGCGATGACGCTCGATGCGTTCGCCGGCCGCAGCGGCGCAATGCGCGCGGAGGTGCATGCGCTGCGTCCGCATCCCGGCCAGGTGGAAACCGCCGCGCATGTGCGCGAGCTGCTGGCCGGTTCCACCCTGATCGACATTCCCTATCACCTGGTGCCGCGCTTCAAGCCGTGGAGTGCCGAGGCATGGAGCGAGCCGGACGATCAGGCGCTGAGTTTCGACATCGGCTGGGACTGGGTGCCGGCCAACCAGCGGCATGGCCGCGAAGCGTTCTACAACCGCTTCCTGCCGTTCAAGGGCGGCAAGAAGCATCAGCCGCAGGATGCCTACAGCCTGCGCTGCATGCCGCAAGTGCACGGCGCGGTGCGCGATGCGTGGCGCCAGGCATGCCGGGTGATCGACATCGAGCTGAACTCGGTCACCGACAACCCGCTGATCTTCCCGGACAACGACGGTGCGCAATTCATCGAGGAGCAGGTGATCTCGGCCGGCCACTTCCACGGCATGCCGCTGGCGCTGGCGATGAGCTACGTGAAGGCGGCGCTCCCGGTGCTCGCCTCGATCTCCGAGCGGCGCCTGAACAAGCTGGTCGATCCGGCCACCAACGACGGCCTGCCGGCGTTTCTCACCGGCAACGAGGACGGTACCGATTCCGGCTTCATGATCGTGCAGTACACCGCCGCCGCGCTGGTCAACGACCTCGCCAGCCGCGCGCATCCGGCCAGCGTGTACTCCATCCCGACCAGCGCCAACGCCGAGGACCACGTGTCGATGGGCGCCAACGAGGCCCGCCACGTGCTGGCGATGTGCGGGCAGCTGGAGCAGGTGCTGGCGCTGGAGCTGTACACCGCTGCGCAGGCGCTGGACTACCGCCGCGACATGCTCAATGCCGCACGCCGCCTGGCGCGGCGCGGCGACTGGCAGGCGCTGGCCGCCAAGATCGGCGGCGCGCCCGAGGCCGGGCATCCGCAGCACGCGCAGTTCGAGCAGGAAGTGCGCGCCCTGATGCAGGCCCTGGCCGGCGCGCCCGAGTTCCGCCCCGGCGCCGCCGTCGCCCGCGCGCAGGAGGCCATCCGCCGCGAAGTCGCCTTCATGCCGCGCGACCGCGCGATGGACGGCGACATCGCGCGGATGGTGGCGCTGGTGGGGCAGGGGTTGGGCTGAAGCGGGGCAGGGGCGCGCCCACGTCGGACCGGGCTTCGGCTGATGCTGTGCGCCTTGGTTGACCTGGCGAACTAATTGCACCTTGAGTGGAAGGAGATCGTGCAATGAACAAGCCGCCCCTGATCCGTGTCGTCTAGGCGCAGTCACCGCTGACGCTCGTCATCACCTGGAGCACCGGCGAAACCCTGACGGTGGACGTGTCGCGCCTGATCAGGCGCTTCAAGCTCTATCGAAAGCTCTACTTTCAAACTGTCCGCTTGACGGAGGAGCTTACGCATCGCCTCGCTCCCCGACGGTGCCCGCAGCCGGCGGGCGCACGGATCGCTCCGCTTGGCGCCACTCCCGGCTTGCAGCCCGCCCCCTCCATCGGCTAGCATCACGTACTAACGCGTTAGTACATGAGAGCAACGATGAAGAGGCGTTCTCTGGAACCGCTGCAGCCGCGCGCGCAGGCCGAGGAGGGCTTGTGCCGCGCGCTGCTGGCCATGCGCGACGTGGGCGAGATGCGCGCCTTTCTGCGCGATCTGTGCACGCCGGCCGAGGTCGAGGCGCTGGTGGACCGCTGGTCGGTGGTGCCGCATCTGCTGGCGGGGACGCCGTATCGCGAGATCCACGATCTGACCGCGGTCAGCATCACCACCATTGGTCGCGTGGCGCGCTACCTCAACCAGGGCAACGGCGGCTACCTGGCGGCGGCGGCGCGCGCGCAGCAGTCGCGCAAGCCGTACCGTGCAGCGGGTGCGAGCATGGAGCCGGGCCGGTCGCGCCGTGGCGCGAACGCGAAGGCGAAACCTGACAAGCCGCGCCGCGCCCCACGCGCGAGCCCGAAGCCGGGCAAGCCACGCCGCGCGGCGGCGGTGCGGGCATGAAGCCGCGCGAGCGCCTGCGCATCGCGGCCCAGAAGTCGGGCCGTCTGGCGGAACCGTCGCAGGATCTGCTGGCGCGCTGCGGACTGAAGTTCCGGCAGAGCCGCGACAAGCTGTTCTGCTTCGGCGAGACGCTGCCGATCGACCTGCTGCTGGTGCGCGACGACGACATCCCCGGCCTGATCGCCGAGGGTGTCTGCGATCTCGGCGTGGTCGGGCGCAACGTGCTCGAGGAGCAGCGCCTCGCCGCCGTGGCGGCCGGCGGCGCGGCCGGGTTCCGCGAGCTGCGCGCGCTGGGCTTCGGCCCGTGCCGGCTGTCGCTGGCGCTGCCGCAGGAGCACGACTACGCCGGCCCGGCCCAGCTCGCCGGCCTGCGCATCGCCACGACTTATCCGTTCCTGCTGTCCGACTGGCTGGCGCGGCAGCGGGTGCAGGCGAGCGTGGTCGGCCTGTCGGGCTCGGTGGAGATCGCGCCGCGGCTGGGCACGGCCGACCTGATCTGCGATCTGGTGTCCAGCGGCGCCACGCTGGCGGCCAACCAGTTGAAGGAAGCCGTGGTGCTGCTGGAGAGCGAAGGCGTGCTGGTCGGCCCGGCCGTCATGCCCGGCGACGAGCGCGGCGACCTGATCGAGCTGCTGCTGCGGCGCATCGACGGCGTGATCCAGGTGCGCGAGTCGAAGCTGCTGATGCTGCACGCGCCGCGCGCCGCGCTGGCCGCGATCGAGCGCCTGCTGCCGGGCGGCCAGCGCGCGCTGCTGACCCCGATCGAGGGCAGCGATGACCAGGTCGCGCTGCAGGCGCTCTGCCACGGCGCGATCACCTGGCAGCATCTGGAGGACATGAAGCGCGCCGGGGCCAGCGCGATGCTGGTGCTGCCGGTGGAGAAGATGCTGGCCTGAACGGTTGCGTTGCATCGATACGATGAGTCGCCCGGATTCCGCTGCGCTGCATCCGGGCTACGCGGGTTTCGTGTCTTGACCGCGAACGGGTACGAGGACCGCCGCGAGACGAACGAAGCAGGCACGCAGCAGACACGAAGCAGGAACGAAACAGGTACGAAGCCGAGATCATGACCCGAATCGACTGGAACACCCTCGACGAGAGCACACGCGCGCAGGTGCTGGCGCGGCCGGTGCGCGCGCGCGGCGAGGAGCTGCGCATGGGCGTGGCGCGCATCATCGACCAGGTGCGTGCCGACGGCGACCACGCGCTGCGCCTGCTGACGCGCCGCTACGAGGGTTGCGAGCTGGAGGCGCTGCAGGTATCCGACGCCGAGCGGGCGCAGGCGGAGCGCGAGGTCGATGCGCCTTTGCAGGCGGCGATCGCCGAGGCGACCGCACGCATCGAGGCTTTTCATCGCGCGACCGCGCCACAGCCGCTGCGCGTCGAGACCGCGCCGGGCGTGCTCTGCGAGCGCGTGCTGCGGCCGATCGCGCGCGTGGGTCTGTACGTGCCCGCCGGCAGCGCGCCGCTGCCGTCCACGGCGCTGATGCTGGGCGTGCCGGCGCGCATCGCCGGCTGCCCCGAGGTGGTGCTGTGCACGCCGGCGCGCGCGAACGGGCAGTGCGATGCGGCGGTGCTGCATGCCGCGCGGCTCTGCGGCATCACCCGCGTGTTCAAGCTGGGCGGGGCGCAGGCGATCGCGGCGATGGCCTGCGGCACGGCCAGCGTGCCGCGCTGCGACAAGCTGTTCGGGCCCGGCAACGCCTGGGTCACCGAGGCCAAGCGGCAGGTCAGCGTGCTGCCGGGCGGTCCGGCGATCGACATGCCGGCCGGGCCCTCCGAGGTGCTGGTGATCGCGGATGCAGCGGCCGATGCGCGCATCGTCGCGGCGGACCTGCTCTCGCAGGCCGAGCACGGTCCGGATTCGCAGGTGCTGCTGGTCGCGCCGGACGCCGCGCTGCTCGCGGCCGTCGCGCGCGAGGTCGAGCGCCAGTGCGCGCTGCTGCCGCGCGCGGACACCGCGCGCCAGGCGCTGGCGGCCAGCCGCCTGATCCAGGTCGCCGATCTCGCGCAGGCGGCCGAAGTCAGCAACGCCTATGCGCCCGAGCACCTGATCCTGCATGTCGCCGCGCCGCGCGTGCTGCTGCCGCTGATCGAGAGCGCGGGTTCGGTGTTCCTCGGCGCCTGGTCGCCGGAATCGGTCGGCGACTACTGTTCCGGCACCAACCACGTGCTGCCCACCGACGGCCACGCGCGCGCCTGGAGCGGCGTGTCGGTGGCCAGCTTCCAGAAGCAGATCACCGTGCAGGAGCTGAGTCCGGCGGGCCTGCGCGCGATCGGACCCTGCGCGGTGACGCTGGCGCGCGCCGAGGGTCTGGAGGCGCACGCGCGGGCGGTGACGCTGCGGCTGGAAGCTCTGGAGGGCGCGGCATGAGCGTGCTCGATCTGGCGCGCGCCGACATCCGCGCCCTGGCGCCGTACTCATCCGCGCGCATGGAGGCCCGCGGCGGCAGCGTGGCGCTCAACGCCAACGAGTCGCCGTGGCCGCCGCCGGGCGATGCCGGCGCGGCGCTGCATCGCTATCCCGATCCGCAGCCCGCCGCATTGGTGCAGCGCCTGGCGCAGATCTACGGCGTGCGCGCCGGGCAGGTGCTGGTCGGGCGCGGCAGCGACGAGGCCATCGACCTGCTGGTGCGCGCGTTCTGCCGGGCCGGCGCGGACGCGGTCGCCGTCAGTCCGCCGACTTTCGGCATGTACGCGGTGTGCGCGCGCATCCAGGGTGCGGCGGTCGTCGAGGCGCCGCTGCAGGCGGATTTCACGCTGGACGCCGACGCGCTGCTGGCGGCGCTCACGCCGGCGGTCAAGCTGGTGTTCCTGTGTTCCCCCAACAATCCGACCGGCGGCCTGGTGCCGCTGGCGACCATCGAACAACTGGCCAAGGCGCTGCACGGGCGCGCGCTGCTGATCGTCGACGAGGCCTATATCGAGTTCGCCGGCGCGCCCAGCGCGGCCACGCTGCTCGACCGCTACGAGCACCTCGGCGTGCTGCGCACGTTGTCCAAGGCCTGGGCGCTGGCCGGCGCGCGCATCGGCAGTTTGCTGGCGGCACCCGAGGTGATCGCGCTGCTGCGGCGGATCATGCCGCCGTATCCGCTGCCGACGCCCTGCGTGGATGCGGCGTGGTCGACGCTGCACCCGGACGGCGAGGCACTGGTGCGCGAGCGCATCGCGACCGTGCGCGGCGAGCGCACCCGGCTCGCGGCGGCGCTGCCGTCGCTGCCCGGCGTGCGCGCGGTGCTGCCCTCGCAGGCCAACTTCCTCGCCGTACGTTTCACCGATGCGGCGGCGGTGTATGCCGACCTGCTGCGGGCCGGCATCGTGGTGCGCGATATCCGCCGCTATCCCGGACTGGCGGACGCACTGCGCCTCAGCGTCGGCACACCGGAGCAGAACGACGCCCTGCTCGCCGCCCTGGTCGCGCGCCGGGAGGCCACATGAGCGCGCGCAAGATTCTGTTTGTCGATCGCGACGGCTGCCTGATCGAGGAACCCGCCGACGAACAGATCGATGCCTACGAGAAGCTGGCGCTGGTGCCGGGCGTGATCGCCGCGCTGCAGCGCTGCATGGCCGCCGGCTTCGAGCTGGTGATGGTCAGCAACCAGGACGGCCTCGGCACCGGCGCGTTTCCCGAGAGCGCCTTCGAGGGCCCGCAGCGGCTCCTGCTGCAGGTTCTGGAGTCGCAGGGCATCCGCTTTCGCGAGATCCTGATCGACCGCAGCCTGCCGCACGAGGGCCGCGATACGCGCAAGCCGGGTGTCGGCATGGTCCGCCATTATCTCGCCGATGACGGCTGGAACCGCGCCGCTTCGGCGATGGTCGGCGACCGCGACACCGACCTGCAGTTCGCCGCGAATCTGGGCGTGCGCGGGCTGCGCGTGGGCGCGCAGGGCATGAGCTGGGCCGAGGCCGCGCACCGGCTGTGCGACGCGCCGCGGATCGCGCGCGTCGAGCGCGTCACCCGCGAGACGCGCATCGCGGTGCGCGTCGATCTGGATGCGCAACCGCCGCCGCGCGTGCGCACCGGCCTGGGCTATTTCGATCACATGCTCGAGCAGCTGGGCAAGCACGGCGGTTTCGCGCTCGAGCTGGAGGCGCAGGGCGATCTCGAGATCGACGAGCACCACACCGTCGAGGACTGCGCGCTGGCGCTGGGCCAGGCGCTGCGCCAGGCGCTGGGCGACAAGCGCGGCATCGGCCGTTACGGCGACGCCGAGGTCGCGGCCGGTGCGGACGCGGTCACGGCGCAGGCGGTGCGCGTGCGCCTGCCGATGGACGAGAGCCGGATCAGCGCGCTGCTGGACTTGTCCGGGCGGCCGTATTTCGTCTTCGACGGCAGCTTCCCGCGCGAGCGCGTGGGCGACCTGCCCACCGAGCTGGTGCCGCATTTCTTCCGCTCGCTGTGTGACAGCCTGGGCGCCAACCTGCACCTGGAGGTACGCGGGGAGAACGCGCACCACATGGTCGAGGGCTGCTTCAAGGCGGTGGCGCGCGCGCTGCGCACGGCGCTGCGGCGCGAGGGCGACATTCTGCCCAGCACCAAGGGCGTGCTGTGAGCGTGCGCTCGCCGGATGTGGTGCTGGTCGAGGCTGGCGGCACCAACATCGGCTCGCTGCGCTATGCGCTCGCGCGTCTGGGCGTGGAGGCGCAGCTGACCGCCGACGCCGCGCGCATCCGCGCGGCCTCGCACGTGATCCTGCCCGGCGTGGGTGCCGCCGGACCGGGCATGCGCCTGCTGCGCGAGGCCGGACTCGTGGAAGTGCTGCGCGGCCTGCGCCAGCCGGTGCTGGGCGTGTGCCTGGGCATGCAGCTGCTGTTCGAGCGCTCCGAGGAGGGCGACACCGAATGCCTGGGCCTGCTGCCGGGCGCGGTGAGCCGGCTGCCGGAGCGCGCCGGCCTGCGCGTGCCGCACATGGGCTGGAACCGGCTGCAGGTGCTGGCGCGCGATCCGCTGCTCGCGGACCTGGACGATCCCGCCTTTGCCTATTTCGTGCACAGCTACGCGGTGCCGGTCGGCGCGCACACGCTGGCCGGCGCCGATCACGGCGCTGCCTTCAGCGCCGTCGTGCGCAAGGGCGACATCTGCGGCATGCAGTTCCATCCCGAGCGCTCGGCCACAGTGGGCGCGCGCCTGCTGCGGAATTTCCTCGACCTATGAACTTCGCGATCATTCCCGCGATCGACTTGCGCGAGGGTCGCGTGGTGCGCCTGCAGCAGGGCGACTACGACCGCGAAACGCGCTACGTCGCCGATCCCGTGGCGCTGGCGGAAGACTACCGCGATGCCGGCGCGCGCTGGCTGCACGTGGTCGATCTGGACGGCGCGCGCACCGGGCGGTTCACGCAGCTGGCGCTGATCGGGCGGCTGGCGCAGACCGGGCTTGCAGTGCAGGCCGGCGGCGGCGTGCGCGACGCCGCCGACGTGCGGCACCTGCTCGATGCCGGCGCGGCGCGCGTGGTGGTGGGCAGCATCGCCGTGCGCGATCCGCAGACGGTGGCCCGCTGGCTGGGCGATTTCGGCGCCGGGCGCATCGTGCCGGCGCTGGACGCGCGGCAGGACGGCGCACACTGGCGTCTGCCCAGCGCCGGCTGGACGCAGAGCGAACCGGCCACGCTGGATGAGCGCATCGATTTCTACGCGGCGCACGGCGCGCGCCACGTGCTGTGCACCGACATCGACCGCGACGGCATGCTGGGCGGCCTCAACATCGAGTTGTACCGGCACCTGGGCGCACTAGCCCCGGCGCTGGCGGTGCAGGCTTCGGGCGGCGTGCGTGATCTGGACGACCTGCGCGCCGCGCGCGCGGCCGGCGCGGCCGGCGTGATCCTGGGCCGCGCCCTGCTGGAAGGGCGCTTCACGCCGGCGGAGGCGCTGGCATGCTGACCCGGCGCATCATTCCCTGCCTCGATGTACGCGAGGGGCGCGTGGTCAAGGGGGTGCGCTTCCGCGATCACGTCGACATGGGCGACAGCGTTGAGCGGGCGCGGCACTACCGCGACGCCGGCGCCGACGAGCTGGTGTTCTACGACATTACCGCCAGCCCATCGGGACGCCGCGTCGACGTCGCCTGGGTCGAGCGCGTGGCGCGCGAGCTGGACATTCCGTTCTGCGTCGCCGGCGGCATCCGCAGCGTCGCGGACGCCCGCGCCGTGCTGCACGCCGGTGCCGACAAGATCTCGGTGAACTCGCCGGCGTTGACGCGCCCTGAGCTGATCGATGAGCTGGCCGCGGCCTTCGGCGTGCAGTGCGTGGTGGTCGGCATCGACAGCCTGCGCGACGCCGACGGCGAATGGCGCGTGCGCCGCAACAGCGGCGACCCGGCGCGCACCGAGGCGCTGCCGCGGCGCACGCTGGACTGGATCGTCGAGGCGCAGCGGCGCGGCGCCGGCGAGATCGTGCTCAACTGCATGGACCGCGACGGCGTGCGCGCGGGCTACGATCTCGAGCAGCTGCGCGCGGCGCGTGCCGTCTGCCGGGTGCCGCTGGTGGCCTCGGGCGGTGCCGGCGCGACGGCGCATTTCGTCGAGGTGTTCCGCGAGGCCGATGCCGACGGCGCGCTGGCGGCCAGCGTCTTCCACGCCGGCAGCATCGCCATCCCCGAACTGAAACGGACGCTGGCGCAGGCCGGCATCGAGGTGCGGCCATGACCGTGGCGATCGATTTCGACCCCGGGCAGCTCGCCTGGGACAAGGGCGACGGGCTGCTGCCCGCGGTGGTCCAGCACGCGATGGACGGCCGCGTGCTGATGCTGGGCTACATGAACCGTGCGGCGCTGGATGCGACGCTGGCCGGTGGCCGCGTGACCTTCTACAGCCGCAGCAGGCAGCGCCTGTGGACCAAGGGCGAGACCTCCGGCCATGTTCTCAACCTGGTCTCGATGTACGCCGACTGCGACGCCGACAGTCTGCTGCTGCTGGCCGACCCGGCCGGTCCGACCTGCCATCGCGGGACCGACAGCTGTTTCGGCGACGCCGCGACGCCGGCGCTGGCCTTCATCAGCCGGCTCGATGCCCTGGTCGCCGCGCGCGGACGCGAGCGCCCCGATGGCAGCTACACGACGCGCCTGTTCGAGGGCGGCGTGCGCCGCATCGCGCAGAAGGTGGGTGAGGAGGGCGTCGAGACCGCGCTGGCGGCGGTGGCGCAGGATGACGACGCACTGCTGGGCGAGGCGGCCGATCTGGTCTATCACCTGATCGTGCTGCTGCGCGCGCGCGGGCTGGGCCTGGACGCGGTCGCCGGGATACTGGCGGCGCGGCATGCGGAGGGGTAAACGGCTATTCAGGGACCGAATGGAGGGGACGAGGGCAATGAAAGTATCGGTCTTTGTCGGCACGAGTGTGGACGGTTACATCGCCCGCTCCGACGGAGCGCTCGATTTTCTTCCGCCTGATGGCGGGGAGCCTCACGGATACAACGAATTCATTGCATCGGTCGACGCCTTGGTCATCGGGCGCAACACCTATGAAACCGTCCTGGCATTGGCTGCCTGGCCCTACAGTGAAACGCCCGTTTTCGTGCTGAGCACGAAAGCGCTCAGGCCCCCGCCCGCAGGAGCGGTCGTCGAGAGGATGACGGGATCCCCGGAAGAGATCGTGGCGACGCTCACACGCCGCGGCTTCCGGCACGCCTATGTTGACGGCGGCGTCACGATCCAGTCGTTCTTGCGGGCCAAGCTCGTTCAGCGCCTGACCATCACGCGTGTTCCCGTGATCATCGGCACCGGGATCCCGCTCTTTGGCCCGATCGCGCGCGATGTCATGCTCAAGCACCTCGAGACGCGGCAGTACCCGAGCGGTCTGGTCAAGAGCGAATACGAGGTCCTGGCCTAGGTCGGAACGTGCCGCGCGCCAGTCAGACCGCGGGCGGAGCGCTGGCTCGCATCGACGCGCGCGCCTCGGCCCAGACCTGCCACTCGGCCAGTGCGGGCACGGCGGCGCGCCAGTCCCATTCCGGCAGGCGCAGATCCAGATAGGCCAGGGCGCAGGCGACGCCGATGCCGTCGTGGTGGAAGTGCGCGCGGGCGCGATCGAAGCGCTGCGCCAGCGCGGGTACCGCGCGGCGGATCGTGGCGAGGCGCCGATCGAGCATCGCGGCGGATTGCTGCTCCGGCGATCGCCGGCGTTCGAGTACGACCCCGACCGTGGTCTCGATCAGGCCCTGCGCGATCGCGGCGACGGCCTGCGCGCGGGTCAGCGCGGCCTCGTCGGTCGGCAGCAGCGACGGCTGCGGAAAGCGGCGCTCGATCCAGGCCATGATGGTGTCGCTGTTGCCGATCGCCTCGCCGCGGTCGGTGATCAGGGTCGGCACCTGCGACAGCGGATTGGCCGCGGCCAGCTCCGGCGGCGTGGCCCAGGGATCGACGCGCACTTCCTCGAACGCGGCCTGCGCGCCTTTTTCGAGCAGTGCGACCTTGACCTTGCGGGCGAACGGGGAGGTGGGGCTGAGATAGAACTTCATGTCGCGGATGCCGGGTACGCAGGGCAGATGCGATCAAGCCGCGATCGCGTCGAAATCGGTGACGCAGGGATGCGGCGTGCCCGCGGGGCAGGCTTCCGGCGGCCGGCAGACCAGGGTGGTGCGCAGACCGGCGTCGCGCGCGGCGTCGAGCTCGGCGGCCACATCGGATAGAAACAGCAGATGCGAGACATCCTCGCCGATCGCGGCGGCGATGCGCGTATACGAGTCCGGCGCGCGCTTGGGCCCGGTTTCGGTGTCGAAATAGCCGGCGAACAGCGGTGTCAGATCGCCCGCTTCGCTGTGACGGAAGAACAGCCTCTGCGCCGCCACCGAGCCTGAGGAGTACACATACAGACGGATGCCGCGCGCGCGCCAGGCGCGCAGCCGCGGCGCTACCTCGGGATAGACGTGGGCGCGAAAGTCGCCGGCCGCGTAGCCCTCTTCCCAGATCATGCCCTGCAGCGCCTTCAGCGACGTGGCCTTGCGGTCCGCATCGATCCAGCCGAGCAGCAGGTTGATCACCTCGGTGCGCGTAGCCTCGGTGTAGCCGGCTTCCTTCGCCGCCTCGTGCAACCAGTGCCGGACCTCGGCGCGGTCGGCATGGGTTTCGATGAAGGCCGGCAGACGCCGGCGAGCGTAGGGGAACAGCACATCGTGGACGAAGCGGATCGAGCTGGTGGTGCCCTCGATGTCGGTGATGATGGCGCGCAATTCGGTCATCGCTCTCCGCGGCGCCGACGCCGCATCCGATCCAGCCGCATCCGGAACCAGCCGTACCGGCCAGGAACCACCGCGATGCATCACGCCGCAACGAACGCGCAAGTACCCGATCAGGCGGCGTGTTCGAGTTCGAAACGCGGAAAGCGCGCGGCGATGTCACTGCCCGTGAAGCGGGCGACCCAGCCTTCGGGATTGTTGAACAGCCGAATGGCGACGAAAAACGGGTGCGGGCCCATGTCGAACCAGTGCGGGGTCCCGTCGGGCACGCCGATCAAGTCGCCCTGTTCGCACAGCACTTCGTAGATGCGATCGCCGATGTGCAGGCTGAACAGGCCCGATCCGGCGACGAAGAAGCGCACCTCGTCCTCGGCATGGGTATGCTCGTCGAGAAACTTCCGGCGCAGCGTCTCGCGGTCGGGATGCTCGGGCGTCAAGCTGATCACATCGACCGTGCGATAGCCCTCGCTGGCCATCAGACGGTCGATCTCGTGGCGGTAGGCGGCGATCACGGCCGGCTGGCTGGCGCCGGCCGCCAGCGGGGCTGAGGTTTCCCAGCGTTCGAAGCGGACTCCGGCCGCGCCCAGCTCGTGGGCGATGCCGGCATGATCATGCAGATGCGCGACCGGGGCGTGCGGTTCGGATTCGCTGAAAATGCGCAGGCGACTCATGGCGACAGTCTCCTCAGGTCGAGCTCGCAACCGAGCAGGAAATCCAGGGCCTCGAGATGACGCATGGCCTCGGCCAGGTCGCGACCCCAGGCATAGAGGCCGTGCCCGTCGATCAGGTAGCCGTGCAGCGGTTTGCCGGCATCGAGCCAGGCATCGATGCGCGATACCAGATCGGGCATGTGCTGGGTATTGGCGAACACCGGCAGTTCGAGCAGGGTGGCATGGGTCGTGTGGCCGCTGATCGCCTTCTGCAGCTCCCAGCCTTCGAGGCGCACGCTGCCGGCATGCGCGTACAGGCGCGAGGCCACGGTCTGCGTGCGCGAGTGGGTGTGCAGGATCGCGCCGACATCGGCGAAGCGCCGATAGATCTGCAGGTGCAGCGCGGTTTCCGCCGATGGGCGCTGCCGCGCATCCAGTGCCTTGCCGGCCGTGTCGACGAGCATGATGTCCGCTGTCTCGAGGCGACCCTTGTCGCGGCCCGAGACGGTGATCGCGACGCGCTCATCATCGATGCGCACCGAAAAATTGCTGCTGGTCGCGGGTGTCCAGCCGCGCGCGGCCAGCTGGTGACCGGCGGCGACCAGGGCTGCGGCGGCTTGTCGCAGCAGAGCGTCATCGCGAGTGGAGTGGGCGGCGGAGGACATGCGTTTGGCCGTCTAAATCACGTTTCACTATAGCATGCAGGCTTGACGTTCCTGACTGGCGGACGACGCAAGCGCGAATCGTTCGCGCCTAGGCGGAAATCACGGGCGTAGGATGGCCGCATCGGTGGCCCCCCGAGTCGCCGGTCTTCCCTCTTCATGGAGACGTGCGCATGTCGAACCACGACCACAATCCCGAATCGCGTCGGCGCTTTCTCAGGATCGCCGCCGGCACGGCGGCCGCCGCGGCGATCGCCGGTGTACTGCCGAAGGCGGCACGATCGGCGGGTCTGCCGCATCTGCTGCCTGCGGATCCCGCTGCCGTCGCGCTTGGCTATGTCGAGAACACGGCCAAGGCCAACCAGGCCAAATACCCGAACCACAAGGTCAGCCAGGACTGCAGCAACTGCAACTTCTACAAGGGCGCTGCCGGCTCGGCATGGGGACCCTGCCAGTTGTTCCCGGGCAAGGATGTCAATGCCAAGGGCTGGTGTTCGGCGCACGCACCCAAAGCCTGAGCCCGCGTCGTATCACCGAAGAAAGCCGGCCGCGTGCCGGCTTTCGCGTTCATCCGGGCGGTCCGCTGTCGCGTCGCCCGGATCGTCGCGGTGATCGGGCCGGCGGCAGGCTGCGGATATTGGCGCATCGCGGACAAACGGCGGCCCGGGCGCGACAGGACGGGAGCTGATCGCCTGCCGCGGCCGGGCCGCGAGTCGGGGGCCCACTGCCATGGAAACCTCCGAGCGGGGGATCATAGCGCGGGTCACCACCGTGTCCAATTCGCGGCGACGGACGGTGCCATCAGGGCCGATCACGTCCATTTGAAATCAACAAGATAAGTTAATATTCGTAAAGTTGGATCGAGGAGGAAGGGCGACCATACGCAATCGTATGGTCGCCCAGCCATCGATCCGAACACGGCCGGTCAGCGGGTCGAAGTCACTTCGTGCCGCGAGCCATCTCGCTGTGGCGCATGCCGTACAGCAGATAGACCACGAGTCCGACGGCGGCCCAGATCAGGAACCAGATCTGGGTCAATGCCTGCAGGCTGAAGAACAGCACCGCGCAACCGATCAGTCCGCCGAGGCAGACCGGCCAGACCAGCGCGTTGGGAATGCGGAACGGCCGCGGGCGATCCGGCTGCTTGTAGCGCAGGATCAGAACCCCCACGGAAACCATCGCGAAGGCGAACAGGGTGCCGGTGTTGGAGATGTCGGCCAGCAGGCCGACCGGGAACAGCGCCGAGAACAATGCGACGGACACGCCGGTGATGATGGTGATCACATGCGGGGTGCGGAATCGCGGGTGCACCTTGGACAATCCCTGCGGCAGCAGGCCGTCGCGCGACATGGTGAAGAAGATGCGGGTCTGGCCGTAGATCATCATCAGGATCACCGAGGGCAGGGCGATGCTCGCGGCCAGCGCGACCAGATTGCCGATCGAGGGGAAGCCCAGATCCTTGAGCACGAAGGCCAGCGCCTCCTTGCTGCAGACCAGATTGTGCGCATGCGCGCAGGCGGCGGCCATCGCCGGGCTGCCCGGCAGCAGGGTATGCCCGTCAGCGGTCATCGGCTGCGCGCCCACCGAACCGATCGCGCCATAGCCCACCAGCAGATAGAACACCGTGCAGACCAGCAGCGAGCCGATCAAGCCGATGGGAATGTTGCGGTTGGGGTTCATGGTCTCCTCGGCCGCGGTCGATACCGCGTCGAACCCGACGTAGGCGAAGAAGATCGATGCCGCGGCGCCGAGCACGCCGAAGCCGCCACCGCCGATCGGGCTGCCCCAGCCGACCGGCAGGAACGGATGGAAGTTCGCCGTCTTCACCGCAGGCACGGCGACGAAAATGAAAGCCACCAGCGCCGAGACCTTGATCAGCACCAGCACGGCATTGACCCGGGCGCTCTCGCTGGTGCCGATCACCAGCAGGGCGGTGACGACCAGCGAGATCAGCGCCGCGACCAGATTGAAGCTGCCGCCGCCGAAGGGCCCCGAACGCAGGAAATCCGGCAAGGGAAAGCCCCAGGTCTGCAGCAGCCCGTTGAAATAGCCGGACCAGCCGACCGCGACCGCGCCTGCGGAGACCGCGTATTCGAGGATCAGTGCCCAGCCCACGATCCAGGCGACCGCCTCGCCCATCACCGCATAGGAATAGGTATAGGCCGAGCCCGCCACCGGTACCATCGCCGCCAGTTCGGCATAGGCCAGCGCCGCCAGGCCGCAGACGACCGCCGCGATCACGAACGAGATCATCATGCCGGGGCCGGCCTTCTGCGCCGCCTCGGCGGTGAGCACGAAGATGCCGGTGCCGATGATCGCGCCGATACCGAGCATGGTCAGCTGGAAGGCGCCCAACTGGCGCGTCAGGCTTTTCCTTTCCGCCGTGGCAAGGATCTGATCAAGGGGTTTGACGCGCCAAAAGATCATTGCAAGCTCCCGCTGCGCGCTGCCGGTGGGTCGCGTAAGGACACTGCCGGCGCGTGACTGGTTGATGGGGTGATGGACCGGGAGGCGCGCACCCCGCTGTCGGCTGGTGCGCTGCCCCGCGCGCAACCGGATCTTCGCCTCCCGCCCCGCGCGCCGCGCTACCTTACGCAGCCTGCCGCCGCACGGCAACCGCGCTGCAACATCACGCCGTCGCAAACTTCCGGATCCCCCATGCACGCCCTTTCGCCGCGCATACCCCTGCAACACGCTCTCGCGGCCTATGCGCAGGCCCATTGCGACGAGGCGGTCGTGGTCGCGCTGTTCCGCGGCTTTCTCGCTGATCATCCGCAGTGCTTCGAGCGCACGCTGGCGCACGGGCATTTCACTGGTTCGGCGTGGCTGGTCAGCGCCGATGGTCGGCGCGTGCTGCTGACGCATCACCGCAAACTCGGCCGCTGGCTGCAGCTGGGCGGACATGCCGATGGTGATCCGGATCTGGCCCGCGTCGCGCTGCGCGAAACGCAAGAGGAATCGGGCCTGGCGGGGCTGGCGCTCGATGGCGAGGCGATCTTCGATCTCGACCGGCATCGCATCCCGGCTCGGGGCGACGAGCCGGAGCACTGGCATTACGACGTGCGTTATGTGGTGCGCGCCGGGGGCGGCGAGCGCTTTGCCGTCAGCGCCGAATCACTCGCGCTGGCGTGGCGGCCGGTGATCGAGGTCGCGGCTGATGCCGAGGCCGACGCTTCACTGCGGCGGATGGCGGCGAAGTGGTCGCGGCGGGCGCTGAGCAGTGAGCAGTAAGCAGTAAGCAGTGAGCGGTGGGCGGTGGGCGGTGGGCGGTGAAAGCAAGCTGTCATCCCGAGCGTAGCGAAGGATCTTTCCGCATGGCCACGCTTCGGCACAGCCCACCCGCGTGCCGGCGAGACAGACCCTTCGCCACGCTCAGGGTGACAAGCTTGAATCCGAGCCTCCTCACACTTCCAGCGAAGCCAGATCGCCCTTGGTCTCCAGCCAGGCCTTGCGATCGCCGGCGCGCTTCTTGGCCAGCAGCATGTCCATCAGCTGCGCGGTGGACTCGCCGGCATCGATGGTCAGTTGCACCAGACGACGGGTGTCGGGGTGGACGGTCGATTCGCGCAGCTGCGACGGGTTCATCTCGCCGAGGCCCTTGAAACGCGTCACCGTGACCTGACCGCGCAGCTTCTCGCGCTCGATGCGCTCCAGCAGCGCACGCTTCTCGTCCTCGTCCAGGCAATAGAACATCTGCTTGCCGACATCGACGCGGAACAGCGGCGGCATCGCCACGAACACATGCCCCTCGCGCACCAGTGCCGGGAAGTGGCGCAGGAACAGCGCACACAGCAGGGTGGCGATGTGCAGGCCGTCGGAGTCGGCGTCGGCGAGGATGATCACCTTGCCGTAACGCAGTCCGGAGAGATCGTCGCGCCCGGGATCGCAGCCGATGGCGACGGCGAGGTCGTGCACTTCCTGGCTGGCGAGCACGCCGCCGGACTCGACCTCCCAGGTGTTGAGGATCTTGCCGCGCAGCGGCAGGATCGCCTGGAAATCCTTGTCGCGCGCCTGCTTGGCCGAGCCGCCGGCGGAGTCGCCTTCGACCAGGAACAGCTCGGTGCGGGCGAGGTCGGTGGCGGCGCAGTCGGCGAGCTTGCCGGGCAGGGCAGGGCCCTGGGTGATTTTCTTGCGCACCACCAGCTTGGCGGCCTTCAGGCGTGCGCTGGCGCGCTCGATCGCCAGCTGGGCGATGCGCTCGCCCTCGGCCACATGCTGGTTCAGCCACAGGCTGAAGGCGTCGTGGGCGACGCCCTCGACGAAGGCGGCGGCGTTGCGCGACGACAACCGCTCCTTGGTCTGGCCGGCGAACTGCGGGTCCTGCAGCTTGACCGAGAGCACGAAGGTCAGCCGGTCCCAGACGTCCTCGGGCGCCAGCTTGAGGCCGCGCGGCAGCAGGTTGCGGATGTCGCAGAACTCGCGCAACGCCTCGGTCAGACCCGAGCGCAGGCCGTTGACGTGGGTGCCGCCCTGCGCGGTCGGGATCAGATTGACGTAGCTCTCCTGCACCAGCTCGCCCTCGGGCAGCCAGGCCAGGGCGAGGTCGAGTCCCTCGCCGGCGCGCGCCAGCTGATTGACGAACAGCTCGCCCGGCAGGCATTCGGCGCCCTGCAGCTCGCTGCGCAGGTAGTCGGCGAGGCCGTCCTCGTAGCGCCACTCCTCGGTTTCGCCGCTGGCCGCGTCGGTGAGCCTGACGGTGAGCCCGGCGCACAGCACCGCCTTGGCGCGCAGCAGGTGCTTGAGCTTCGGCAGCGCGATCTTCGGCGTGTCGAAATACTTCGGGTCCGGCCAGAAGCGCAGGGTGGTTCCGGTCTGCTTCTTCGGCACGCTGCCGATGACTTCCAGCGCGCTGCTGCGGTCGCCGCCGGCGAAGGTCATGCGATGGATCTGGCCGTCGCGGCGGACGGTCACCTCGACCCTGGACGACAGCGCGTTGACCACCGACACGCCGACGCCGTGCAGACCGCCGGCGAAGGCATAGTGCTTGTTGGAGAACTTTCCACCCGCATGCAGCCGGGTCATGATCAGTTCGAGGCCGGAGATGCCTTCGTCGGGATGGATGTCCACCGGCATGCCGCGGCCGTCGTCGCTGACTTCGGCGGAGCCGTCGGCGAAGATCGTCACCTCCACCCGGCTGGCGTGCCCGGCCAGCGCCTCGTCAACGGCATTGTCGACCACCTCCTGCACGAGGTGATTGGGGCGCGAAGTGTCGGTGTACATGCCGGGCCGGCGCTTGACCGGCTCCAGGCCCGAAAGCACTTCGATATCGGCGGCGTTGTAGCGGCTGCTCATGCCTGCGCATGGTCCCATGGCGAAGGCCGCGGAGCATGGGTGCGCGCGGCGGGGCGGTCAAGCCGGCCGCATGCCCACTGCGTCTCCGCGGAATGGGCTCGACTCAGCCCGCAAGCGGCGTGCAGCGTGCCTCCAGCCAGGCGCGGTCGGTGCCTTCGAGGCGCGGCGCCAGCGCGGCGCGGACTTCGGCATGGTAGGCGTCGAGCCAGGCGCGTTCGATGTCGTCGAGCAGATCGGGTTCCAGGGCGCGAGTGTCGATCGGGCACAGCGTCAGCGTCTCGAAGCCGAGGAATCGGCCGAACTCGGATCCGGTTGCCTCGCGCACGGCGACCAGGTTCTCGTGGCGCACGCCGTGCCGTCCGGACCGGTACAGCCCCGGCTCGATCGAGCTGATCATGCCGGACTCGAGCGGGACCAGGCCGCCGCCGGGCGCGGGCGGGCGGATGCCGTGCGGGCCTTCGTGGACGTTGAGGAAATAGCCGACGCCGTGGCCGGTGCCATGGCCGTAGTCCGCCGCCGCCGCCCACAGCGGCGCGCGCGCCAGCGCGTCGAGCTGCGGGCCACTGGCGCCGGCCGGGAATTGCGCCCGGCTGAGCGCGATCAGCCCCTTGAGCACCCGGGTGAAGTCGGCGCGCTCCTCGGTCGTCGTCGGCCCCAGCGCCCAGACGCGGGTGATGTCGGTGGTGCCGCCGAGATACTGGCCGCCGGAATCGACCAGCAGCAGGCCGCGCGCCTCGAGCGCGGCGTGATGTGCAGGCGTGGCGCGATAGTGCGGCAGCGCGGCGTTGGCCGCGTAGCCGGCGATGGTGGCGAAGCTCGGTCCGGCGAAATCGGGCTGGAGTGCCCGCTCTCCGGTGACGATGTCGTCGACATCGAGTTCGGTGAGGCGCTCGCCGTCGCGCACGCGCTCGTCGATCCGGCGAAAGCCGCGTACCAGTGCGGCTCCGTCGCGGCGCATCACCTCGCGCCAGTGATCGAGCTCGCCGACCGACTTGCGCGCCTTGCAGGCCGTGGACGGGTTGGCGTGCTCGATGCGCCGCACCGTGGCCGGAATCACCTCGCCCAGCGCCGCCGCGATGCGCACGGGATCGGCCAGCAAATGCGCAGCGGCCGGCAATCCGGCGAGCGCGGCGGTCACGCTGGCATAGTCGGCCAGGGCGATGCCGTCGGCGGCCAGTTCGGCAGCCAGGGAGCCGTCGATCTTGCCGGCTGGCACGAACAGCGTCGCCGTGACGTCGCTCAGCAGCAGATGGGCGACGAACACCGGGTTGTATTCGACGTCGCCGCCGCGCAGCAGGGTCAGCCAGGCGATGTCGTCGAGGCTGCTGATCAGGTGATGCGTCGCACCGGCCTCGTGCATCGATGCGCGCAAGGCAGTCAGGCGCTCGTTGCGGCTGGCACAGGCGTAGGCGGACGGGTGCGGGCGGATCGGCGCGGCCGGAAGCGGCGGGCGATCGCTCCAGATCTGCGCCGGCAGGTCGAGATCGAGGCGCAGCTGCAGGCCTTTTTCGCCCAGCCGAGCACTCAGCGTGCGCGCACCGGCCACGCTGATCGAATCGCCGGCCACGGCGACCGTCGCGCCGGCCGGCAGGTGATCGCACAGCCAGTCGATGTGTTCGGCCGCATGCGCAACCCTCAGGCGCATCAGCGCGATGCCGCTGCCGTCCAGCTCGCGCCCGGCCTGCTCGAAGTAGCGGCTGTCGGTCCACAGCTCGGCGTGATCGGCGCCGACGATCAGGGTGCCGGCCGAACCGGTGAATCCCGACAGCCATTCTCGCGCCTGCCAGCGTGCCGGCAGGTATTCCGACAGATGCGGATCGGCGGTCGGCACGATGCAGGCGGCGGCGCCGCTGGCGCTCAGCGCGGCGCGCAGGGCGGCGAGGCGTTGCAAAACGGTGCTGGACATGGATTTCCTCGGTCTGCGCTCGCGGGCGCCTTCACAAGCCGGTAAAGTATGACTTTCCAAGCGCGAACCTGCTCCATGACCCCCCTGATCTTCGTCACCGGCGGCGTGGTGTCCTCGCTCGGCAAGGGCATCGCTTCGGCCTCGCTGGCCGCCATTCTGGAATCGCGCGGGCTCAGCGTCACCCTGATGAAGCTCGATCCCTACATCAACGTGGATCCGGGCACGATGAGCCCGTTCCAGCACGGCGAGGTCTACGTCACCGACGACGGCGCCGAGACCGACCTCGATCTGGGCCACTACGAGCGCTTCGTGCGCACGCGGCTGACCGGCAAGAACTCCGTCACCACCGGCAAGATCTACGAGAGCGTGATCCGCAAGGAGCGGCGCGGCGACTATCTCGGCGCGACCGTGCAGGTGATCCCGCACATCACCGACGAGATCAAGCATGCGATCGACGAGGCCACGCGCGGCTTCGATGTCGCCATGGTCGAGATCGGCGGCACCGTGGGCGACATCGAGTCACTGCCGTTCCTCGAGGCGATCCGCCAGCTGCGCATCGAACGCGGCCCGGAGAAATGCCTGTTCATGCACCTGACCCTGGTGCCGTTCATCAAGGCCGCCGGCGAGATCAAGACCAAGCCGACCCAGCATTCGGT
>JAGWPB010000040.1 GCA_028870665.1 Lysobacteraceae bacterium | reverse complement strand
GATCGGCGCGCCGCTCGATGAAGCCCGCGGTCTGCAGGCGGTCGAGAACACGGCCGACCGCGATCGGCTCGATCTCCAACTGCTCGGCCAGCGCCGCCTGGGTGATGCCCTCGCTGCGGAACAGACGACGCAATGTACGCCACTGCACCCGGGTCAGCCCGTGGCAGGCGGCGCGGCGATCGAAGTGCTTGCGCACCAGACGCGCGACATCGCTGATCAGAAAGCCGAAATCGTGGTCGTAGCTGCCGGGCATGGGCGCCATAGTCGGTGTCCGCCGCGGTCGCCGCAAGCGTCGCCGCGGCGGCAGGACGGGTCGCGGGCGCAGTCCGCAAGTCGCGGAAACGCCGGGGGCGGCCGCAGCCGCCCCCGGTCGCACCACGGTGCAGCGGTCTATTTCATGTTTTCGCTGAGGATCTTCGGAGTGACGAAGATCAGCAGTTCGGCCTTGGTGTTGGTGCGCTGCTTGTTGCGGAACAGCACGCCGAGGCCGGGAATGTCACCGAGACCCGGAACCTTGGTCAGGTTTTCCTGCTTGCTGACCTCGTAAATGCCGCCCAGGACCACGGTCTGACCATTGTCGACCAGCACCGAGGTGTTGATCTCGCGGGTATCGATCTGCGGCACCTGGCCACCGCCCGGATTGTTGACGAAGCCGGCCAGCGCGTCCTTCTTGACGTTGATCTGCAGATAGACGCGGTTGTCGGCGGTGATGGTCGGCGTGACCTTGAGCTGCAGCACGGCGTCCTTGAACTGCACGGTCGCGGTACCGGCGCCCGCGCCGCCCCCGGTGTTCTGGAAGGTGACGTAGCCGATCTCCTGGCCCTGCTTGATCACGGCCTCCTGCTGGTTGGCGGTGATCACGCGCGGGCTGGAGATCACCTCGCCGCGCCCCTCGGTCTGCATCGCCGACAGTTCGAGATCGAGCAGGTAATTCGAGCCCAGGATCGCCAGGCCGAAGCTGCCCGCGGCCGGGGTGGCCGGCAGATTGACGTTGAGGCCACCCGGGAAGGTGATCGCCGGCGGCAGCGTCGGCTGCGCCGGGACCGTGCCCTGCTGCGCGGCGTAGGCGGCATTGAGGTTGTTCTGGTTGATCACCGCCTGCTGTGCGGCGATGCTGTTGGTCAGGCTGGTGGTGTCACCGATCGTCGCGCCGGTGCTCAGGATCTGGCCGCTGGGCTGGGTCCGGAAGCCGGTCACGCCGAACTTGGCGCCGAGATCGCGCGCGAAGCTGTCGGTGGCGATCACGATGCGCGACTCGATCAGCACCTGCTGCACCGGCTTGTCCAGCACGGCGACCAGCGCACGGATCTCGCGGATCTTCTCCGGGATGTCGCTGACCAGCAGGGTGTTGGTGCGGTCGTCGTAGGACACGCTGCCGCGAGCCGACAGGAAGCCGCGGTTGCCGGTGGCGCCACCCGCGCCTGCGCTGTTGCTCTGCAGGCTCTTCTGCGTCAGCAGCTTGGCGATGTCGGCGGCCTTGCCGTAGCTGATCGGAATGTAGTCGGTGACCAGCGGCTGCGCCTGCTCGGCCTGCATGCGCGCATTGGCGAGATTCTGCTCGTATTGCGCGATCTCGGTCTGCGGCGCGACCCAGATCACGTTACCGGTCTTGCGCATGTCGAGATTCTTGGCGCGCAGCACCACCGCCAGGGCCTGATCCCAGGGCACGTTGACCAGGCGCAGGGTCACGCTGCCGCCGACCGAGTCGGAGGCGACGATGTTGAGGTTGGAGACGTCGGCCAGCAGCTGCAGCACCGAGCGCGTCGGGATGTCCTGGAAGTTGAAGGTCACGCGGCTGCCCGAGAACTTCGGTTCTTCGACCTTGCCGAGCACGCCCTGCTGTTCCTCGGGTTTCTTCGGCGCGATCTCGACCACATACTGGTTGCCGGTCTGGTAGGCCGAGGGCTCGATCACGCCATGGGTGGCAATCTCCATGCGCGCGCCGTTGGGGCGCGGCCGAGTGACGACCGAACTGACGGGTGTGGCGAAATCATTGACGTCGAGGCGCTGGGCCAGCTTTTCCGGCAGCTTGACGTTGCTGAAGTCGACGATCACACGGTCGCCTTCGCGATGCATGTCGGCGCTGGCGCCGTTGCCCTCGAAACTGACCACCACCTCGCCCGAACCGTTGCCGCCGCGACGGAAGTCGATGTTGCCGACACGAGCCGTGGCGCTGGCGAGCATCTTGCTCGGGTCGGTGTAGGCCGCGCCACCCGCCGCCGCCCCGGTCATGCCGTTGGCGATGCTCATCACCAGGCTGTCGCCCTCGACGTGGGTGGTGTAGCTGGAGGTGTGGAACAGATCCACGACCACGCGCGTGCGACCGCCGGCGGAGACCGCGGTGACACTGGAGGTGGCACCGGTGCCGATCTCCACTCGCCGCTTGGCCAGACCCACCTGGGTATCGGCCAGATCGACCGCGATGCGCGGCGGATCGTCGGTGGTGAAGATCTTCGGCGCGGGCACGCCGCCGCTGAACTTCAGCGTCAGGTCGATCCTGCCGCCGGGCATGGCCTGGTAGCTGATGTCCTTGAGCACGCTCTCGGCGCGCGCACCGCATGCGAGCCCGGCGCCCGCGAGCAGGACCATGGCCAGCATCACGCGACGCAACGCACCAGACAGGCGGCGTGCGACGCGGGCCGGATCACGAGTGGCTTTCGTCGTCATGTACATCCCCCCACAGGGTCCTATTGGCCGCTCAGCGCGATAGTGGCCTGACGCTCCATCCAGCCGCCATTGCCGTTTGGAATCAACTCGGTCAGATCGACATGGTCCAGCGTGATGTCGGTGACATGCCCATCGTTCTGGCCGAGGTAGTTGTTGCGGTGAACACGGTGAATCACGCCGGTCGGATCCTTGATCAGGGCCTCGATGTTGGCGCCGGTCCCGATGGTGCCGACCATCTTCAGCGAGTCCAGCGGGAACGCCTCCAGCGGCTGCTTGGGCCGGTTGGCGTCCGGGCGCGGACCGTTGCCGTTGTTGCCGTAGCCGTTGAGTTCGATCGGGCTGGGGCTGAACGGATCGCGTTGGTCCTGGTCGTTGTAAGTGAAGGTCTCGAAAGTCTTGACCACCGGCAGCGGTTGCAGTGGCGCGCCCTTCATGGCCTTCTGCTGCGCGACCCACTCGCGCAGGTCACTCATGCCGCGGGTGCAGCCGGCGAGGGTGGAGAGCAGGCCGGCAGCAAGCAGGATACGGGCGAGTGCAAGCTTCATGCTCACTTCCCTCCCTTCGCTGGCGAGCCCTGCCCGGCGGCCTTGTCGGCCGCCTGGGTCTCATCCTCGTCCAGATAACGATACGTCTTGACCGTGCCCTCGAGCAGCAGCAGCCCGTTGCTTGGCAGCTTGCCGTTGACGGGACCCTGGACCGGTCGCAACGACACGTCGTGCATGGTCAGGATCACGACCCGAGGCAACGAAGCCACGCCGCTGATGAAGGTTCCGAATTGGTTGTAGGTGCCGATCATGCGCAGCTGGATCGGCTTCTCGGCGTAGAACTCCTTGACCGTCTCCGGACCGGGCTGGAACAGGTCGGTCTCGAGGCCGGCCGAGAGTGCCGTCTGGGAGATATCCACCAGCAGCTCTGGCATCTCGGTCTTGCTCGGCAGCTGCCGCAGCATCTGCCGCAGCATGTCCTGCATTTCGCTGAGCTGCTGCTTCAGCGCGTCGAGATTGACCGCCTTGGCCTGTTTCTGCACGAACTCCTGCCGGAGCTGGGTTTCCTTCTGCCGCAGACTGCCGAGCTGGTCCTGCTGATCGCTGATCTTGAACCACCAGCCGAAAAAGAGGATCAGGACGAACACCAGCACGGTGAAGGTCAGCTTGGCCGAGTTGGGCCACCCGCCGATGTTGTTGCGATCGAGATTGCGGAAGTCGTCAAGGAAGCTCACGGCTTGGCCCCTCCCTTCACCGGCGCCGCCATCTGGGCGGCGGCGCTGCCGTCATCCTTGGGCTTGGGCCGGGACAGAGTGACATCGAGACCGAACACATAGGGCATGACACTGCTGTTGCCCTTTTCCTTTTCGGTCTTGGACAGGTCGGCCGGGCCCAGCCATGGCGAGGCTTCGATGTTGCGCATATAGGTCGCGACACTCGCGTTGGACTGGGCGACACCGTCCAGCACCAGCTTGTTGCCGGTCTGCTTCATCGCCGTCAGCCGCACGCTGTCGGGGGTGCGCTTCACCAGCTCGTCGAACAGGTGGACCATCTGCGAGCGATTGGCCTGCAGCTGTTCGATGATCTCCTTGCGTGCCAGCAGCCGAGCGCGGGTCTTCTCGAGGTCCTTGATCTCCGCGATCTTGACGTCGACCTGCTTGATCTCGCCCTGCAGATACGCGTTGCGCTCGTTCTGGTTGTCCACGCGCAGGCCCATCCAGGACACGGCCAGCATCAGCACGACGACTGCCGCCGCCGCGGAAACACCCAGCTGGACGAAGAACTCGCGCTCGCGCTGCTTGCGGCGTTCGGCACGCCAAGGTAGGAGGTTGATCTTCGCCATCAGTCGAAGCTCCTGAGCGCGAGCCCGCAGGCGATCATCAGCGCCGGGGCATCCTGGGCCAGCGCCTGCGCCTGCACCTTCGGCGCCAGCGCCATATTGGCGAGCGGATTTGCGACGCAGCAGGGTACGCCGAGCTGTTCCTCGACCATCTCGCTGACGCCGGCGATGGAGGCGCAACCGCCGGCCAGCACCACCTGATCGACCTTGTTGAACTCGCTGCCGGCATAGAAAAACTGCAGCAGGCGACTGATCTGCTGGACCATCGCCTCCTTGAAGGGCTCCAGCACCTCGATCTCGTAGGATTCCGGCAGGCCGCCCTGGCGCTTGGCCAGACCGGCTTCCTCGTAGGTGAGACCGTAGCGGCGCATGACTTCGTCGGTCAGCTGCTTGCCACCGAACACCTGCTCGCGCGAGTAGATCGTGCGCTGGTTCTTCAGCACGATCAGGGTGGTCATGGTGGCGCCGACATCGACCATGGCCACCAGCGCGTCGCGGCTGACCGAAAGCTGGTCGGCAATCAGACCGAAGGCGTTTTCCATCGCGAACGCCTCGACATCGACGACCCGCGCGGTAAGACCGCCCAGGTCCAGCGCGGCGACGCGCATGTCGACGTTTTCGGTACGCGAGGCAGCCAGCAGCACGTTGACCATCTCGGGGTTGTCGCGGATCGGGCCGATCACCTCGAAATCGAGGCTGACTTCCTCGATCGGATACGGGATGTACTGGTTCGCCTCGGCCTGGATCTGGCTTTCCAGATCCTCGTCCGACAGCTCGGCCGGCATCGGGATGACCTTGGTGATCACCGCCGACCCGGCGACCGCCGCCGCGGCGAAGCGGGTCCTGGCACCCGAGCGCGCGAGGGCGCGCCGGATCGCCTCGCCCACCGCCTCGACCTCGACGATGCCTTTCTCGACCACGGCATTGGGCGGCAGCGGTTCGACCGCGTAGTGCTCGACGCGATAACGCGTCCCCGCCTGGCTCAACTGCAACACCTTGACCGCAGTCGAACTGATATCGACTCCGACCAGTGGTGCCGATTTGGGAGTGAACAGGCCCACGTTTTCCCCCTTGCCACGCGCGGTTACAAGCGAAAGATGCGCAACAACATTAGATCGTAAAGTTAACGGATTGGCAACGCCCCGGTTTCTATCCCACAACCGGCTGATTTTCAAATGTTTTCATTTCGGGCACCGCAATCCGTGAGCCGCAGCGCGCTATCGAGCCACCGGCTGCGCATCTATACTCCGCCCTTCCCGCCGCCTGCCTAGACAGCGATCACACTCCCCGCGGCCATGCCCCTACTCAAGCGTCTGCTGCGCTACGCGCTGCTGCTCACCCTGCTCGGCGCCGTGCTCGGCACGGCTGCGCTCGGCATCGCCTACTGGATTCTCGCGCCTCGCCTGCCCTCGGTGGCCATACTGAAGGATGTCGAGATGCAGGTGCCGCTGCGCGTGGTCAGCGCCGACGGCAAACTGATCGCCACCTTCGGCGAAACCCGGCGCATCCCGGTGACGATCCAGCAGGTGCCGGCACACGTCAAGGATGCCTTTCTGGCCGCCGAGGACGCCGATTTCTACCATCATCCCGGCGTTGACGTCTGGGGCACCCTGCGCGCCGCACTGCATGTGCTGATCAGCGGCGGCGAAAAGGTCCAGGGTGGCAGCACCATCACCCAGCAGGTGGCGCGCAACTTCTTCCTCAGCCCGGAGAAGAGCTACACACGCAAGCTGATGGAGTGGTTCCTGGCCTTTCGCATCGAGCATGAGCTGACCAAGGACGAGATCCTCGACCTGTACCTCAACAAGATCTTCCTCGGCCATCGGGCCTATGGCGTGGCCGCGGCCGCCGAGTACTACTACGGCAAGACGCTCGGCCAGCTGAGCATCGCCCAGTGCGCGATGCTGGCGTCGCTGCCCAAGTTCCCATCGACCGGCAACCCGGTCACCAACCGCCCCAAGGCGGTCGAACGACGCGATTACGTACTGGGCCGCATGCTCGAGGTCGGATTCATCAGCAAGGCGCAGTACGAGCAGGCCGTTCACGAACCGGATGACGCCTTTCCGCACGAACCACCGGTCCAGGTCGAGGCGCCCTACGTGGCCGAAATGGCGCGGCTGGCGGCGATCGCGCAGCTCGGCAATCGCGCGCTCACCGACGGCTACGTGGTCAGGACCACGATCGTCAGCAGCATCCAGAACGACGCCAACAACGCGGTCAGGTCGCAGCTGCTGGCCTACGATCACCGCCACGGCTGGCGCGGACCCGAAGCCCACGTCGAATTGCCGCCGGGGAGCGGGCCGCAGGCGCGCAGCCGGGCACTCGCGGCGCTGTATCCGGTCGCCGGCCTGGTCCCCGGCATCGTCAGCGAGAGCGACGCCACCCGCGCGCATGTTTTCCTCGCCGACGGCCAGACCGTGGATCTGGATCTCGCGGCGATCGCCTGGGCCCGGCCCTACATCAACGACAGTCGCATGGGGCCAGCACCCAAGCGCGTGGATCAGGTGCTCAAGCGCGGCGACGTGGTGCGCGTGGCGCTCGATGCCAATGGCCACTGGCAGCTGGCGCAGCTGCCCCGGGCACAAGCGGCACTGGTGACGCTGCGCCCCGACGACGGCGCGATCGAGGCCCTGGTCGGCGGTTTCAGCTATACCCAGAGCAAGTTCAATCGCGCCACCCAGATCGCGCGGCAACCCGGTTCCAGCTTCAAGCCGTTCCTGTACTCGGCCGCCTTCCAGCGCGGCTTCACGCCGGCGTCGATCATCAATGATGCACCGCTGGTGTTTGCCGACCCATCGGCCAAGAACGGCGAATGGATGCCGGCCAACGATGACGACAAGTTCGAAGGGCCGATGCGTCTGCGCGAGGCGCTGGCGCAGTCGAAGAACCTGGTGACGATTCGCCTGGTGGACGCCATCGGCGTGCCCTACGCACGCCAGTACGTCACGCGCTTCGGCTTCCGGCCCGACGCCATACCCGACAACCTCTCGCTGTCACTGGGTACGGCATCGGTCTCGCCGATGGAAATGGCCCGTGGCTACGCCGTATTCGCCAACGGCGGCTTTCTGGTGAATCCCTACTTCGTCAGCGAGATCGACGACCGCGATGGCAAGCCGGTGTACCTCGCCAATCCACCACGCGCCTGCCGCGACTGCCCACAGCGCCTGCTGGCGGATGCCCAGGCCGGCGGGGCGCGCACTCCGACGACCGTCGCCAGCGTGCCTACGGCGCCGGCGTTGAGCAACGGCCTCAGTCAGCCGGCACCGCTGCAGGGTCCGGTGCCGCTGCGACTGGCGCCGCGCGTGATCGGCCCACGCAACGACTACCTGATCGCGTCGCTGATGCAGAGCGTGATCCGTCACGGCACGGGTGCAGCGGCGATGGCACTGGGGCGCAGCGATCTTTCCGGCAAGACCGGCAGCACCAACGATTTCCGCGATGGCTGGTTTTCCGGGTTCAACACCGACATCGTCACCACCGTATGGGTGGGTTTCGACGACTACGGCTCGCTCGGCCATGGCGAGTTCGGCGCGCGCACGGCGCTGCCGATCTGGATGCAGGTGATGGGTGATGCGCTGCAGGGGCAGCCGCCAGCGCCGCTGCCGATGCCACCCGGCATCATCACCGCGCTGATCAACCGCGAAACCGGCCTGCCCGCGGCAGCCGATGACCCGCTGGCGATGCCGGAGATCTTCCGCGTCGAGGACTACGACCGCCTCAAGGCGCAGTCACCGATCACGCCGAAGCAGGACAAGAAAGCCTACGACGTCTTCTGATGGCGCGCGGCCGACATTCCTCCCGGCAAGGCAACGACCGCCAGGAACTGCGACGCCGTGTGGCGCTGGAGGCCGCACGCCTGATCAGCGAGCACGGCATCCGCGATTATGGTCACGCCAAGCGTCGCGCCGCCGATCGCCTTGGCGTCTGGGACGAGCAGGCGCTGCCGCGCAACGCCGAGATCGAAGACGCCCTGCGCGAGCATCAGCGTTTGTTCCAGGCCGTCTCGCAACCCCAGGCGCTGCACGCACGCCGCCAGGGGGCACGGGCGGCGATGCGGTTTCTGGCCCGCTTCGAACCGCGTCTGGTGGGCGCCGTGCTCGAGGGTACCGCGGACGCGCATTCGGCCATCTGCCTGCATGTCTTCAGCGACGATCCCGATGCCGTCCCGCTGTTTCTCGGCGAACGCGGCATCGCCGCCGAAACGCGGTTTCGCCGCGTCCGGCTCGATCGTGACCGCGAATTGCAGGCACTCGTGCTGCTGTTCGGTGCCGACGATCTGGGCTTCGATCTCACCGTGCTGCCGCTGGACGCGCTGCGCCAGGCGCCGCTGGACCCCATCGATGGGCGCCCGCAATCGCGCGCCTCACTGGCCGGCGTCGAGGCCTTGCTGGCTTCGCACGACGGCAGCCCCCGCCGCGGCGCCTGATTTGTCGCAGTCGCGCGTGATGGCGCCCCCAGGCTGGGCTGAGAGGCCCTGCGAGCCGCGCCGGCCCAGGTGCCGGAGGGTCAGCCCGGCCTGCGGGCCCGCTGGGTCGCGACGTCACCCGGAACCGCCAGGCAGGCTGCATCCGCAACGCAAGTCACCGTTCCCGCGACGGCGCAAGAACCGGGGCCGATGGACAAGCCGCGCCGCGATTGCGGGCGCGGAGCGGCCGCTGCCGTTTCAGCGCACCTCGATCGGACGGTAGTCGCGCTCGATGGCGCCGGTATAGACCTGGCGCGGGCGACCGATCTTGGTATCGGGTGTTTCCTGCTGCTCGATCCAGTGCGAGATCCAGCCGGCAGTCCGTGCAATGGCGAACATCACCGTGAACATCTCGGTCGGGATCTTCAGCGCCTTGTAGATGATGCCGGAGTAGAAATCGACGTTCGGATAGAGCTTGCGCTCGATGAAGTAATCGTCCTTGAGTGCGGCTTCCTCGAGCTTCATCGCCACGTCGAGAAGGGGATCGGAGACACCCAGCTCGTCGAGCACGCGATAGCACATCGTGCGGATGATCTTGGCGCGGGGATCGAAGTTCTTGTAGACGCGGTGGCCGAAGCCCATCAGGCGGAAACCGGAGTTCTTGTCCTTGGCACGCTCGACCGCCTTGCCCACGCTCTTCACGTCACCGATTTCGGCCAGCATCTTCAGCACGGCCTCGTTGGCGCCGCCATGAGCCGGGCCCCACAGCGCGGCAATGCCGGCGGCGACGCTGGCGTAGGGATTGGCACCGGTGGAACCGACCAGCCGCACCGTCGAGGTGGAGGCATTCTGCTCGTGATCGGCATGCAGAATGAAAAGCAGGTCCAGCGCCTTCGACGCCACCGGGCTCAGGTCGAGCGGTTCGCTGGGCACCTCGAACATCATGTGCAGGAAGCGCGTGCAGTAATCGAGGTTGTTGCGCGGATAGCGCATCGGCCAGCCGATCGAATAGCGATAGCAGGCGGCCGCGATGGTCGGCATCTTCGCGATCAGGCGGATCGCCGCCAGCTTGCGGTGCGCCGGGTCGTTGATGTCGATCTTGTCGTGATAGAACGCCGACAGCGAGGCGATCGCCGCGCACAGCATCGCCATCGGATGCGCATCGTGGTGGAAACCGCGCAGGAAGAAGCGCATCGACTCGTGCATCATCGTGTGGTGCGTGACTTCGTGCTCGAACTCCGAGAATTCGGCGGCCGTCGGCAATTCGCCATTCAGCAGCAGATAGGCGACCTCAAGGAAATTCGAGTTGGCCGAGAGCTGCTCGATCGGGTAGCCCCGATACATCAGCACGCCGGCATCGCCGTCGATGTAGGTGATCGCGCTGCGACAACTGGCGGTGGACATGAATCCGGGGTCGAAGGTGAAGCAGCCGGTTTCGCGATACAACTTGCCGATGTCGAGCGCGGCGGGACCGACCGTGCCGCGCACGGCCGGCAGATCGACGCTGATCCGACGCGCCTCGTCGGTCAGTTTGTAGTTTGCATCGGTCACGGCAGACTCCTGGCTGCAGGCGCCGGATCCGCTGGGGCGCGGCGGCGCCAGGTGGGACAAGTCACATGCGCGGGCCGCAGCGTGCGGCACGTGGAACGCAAGTTTCAAACTCGCGTTCGGACAGCCGGAATTATGGCACAGCAGCACTCGGCGAACGCGGTGCGCAGAGCCTCGAACGGGCCGTCAGGAGGCGGCGCGCGAAGCATCGCGCGCCGCGGCGATCACTTCTTGGCAGCGGCGTAGCGGCGGCGGAACTTGTCCACGCGACCAGCCGAATCGACGATCTTGTGCTGGCCGGTGTAGAACGGATGCGAGGCGCTGGAGATTTCCACCTTGATCAGCGGATACTCGTGGCCGTCCTCCCACTTGACCTTTTCCTTGCTGGTCATGGTCGAACGGGTGAGGAAGGCGAAATCGGCAGTCATGTCGTGGAACACGACCTGCTGATACGGCGGATGGACGTCGGACTTCATGGCGGACTCTGCAAGACCGGGAAAAGGCCGGCATTGTAGCCCGGAGCTGCGGCGACGGGCAATCGGCTCACGCGGCGGCGCCCAGCGCGCTCGCGACCAGCGCCTCGAAGCGCGCCTGATCCACGGCCATGACGATGCGTGCGTTGGCGCGGCCGGTACCGCGCCGTTCCCAATCCACGACCGTGCCGCCGCGGGTCAACGTGCCATCCAGTTCCACCGCCACATGACGCTCCTCGGCCGCGGTCACCAGGCCCGGCTCGAGCGCCACCGCCATCGCCAGCGCATCGGCCGCGAGCAATCCCGGGCGGCCTCGAGCACGGCTGAAGTCGCGCACCCTGCGCGAAATCGCCGCGTAGAAGCGTGCCCGCGGATCGTCCGCCGTCAGCCATGCTTCGCAACGCGTGAAATCGAGAGCGTGGCGCACGGTCAGCTCCCAGTCGACCAGATCGAACCGCGGCCAGGCGCCGAAGACGATCGCCGCGGCCTCGGGATCGAAGCCGACATTGAACTCGGCCGCCGTCGAGGTATTGCCGCGACCGCTGACTGCCCCGCCCATCACCACCAGGCGTGGAACGCGTTGCGGCAGCGCCGGATCGAGCCGCAGCGCCAGCGCCAGGTTGGTCAGCGGCGCCAGGGCGACGAAGGTCATTTCGCCGGCGTGCTCGCGACTGATCCGCAGCATCGCCAGCGCGGCATGCTCGCTGGCAGCCACGCGAGGCGAGGGAAGATAGCCGGTATCGCCGAAACCGTCCGCACCGTGGACATGAGCGGCATCGGCGGCGGCTCGCACCAGCGGCAGCGGACAACCGGCGAACACCGGAATATCGGCGCCGAGCAGATCGCAGAGCTTGTGCGCGTTGGCGACGGTATGGCCGAGACCGACATTGCCGGCGGCGATGCTGAGGCCGGCGATGCGGGCATGCCGGTGCGCCATCAGGATCGCCAGCGCGTCGTCCACGCCGGGGTCGGTATCGATCAGCAGCAGCGGCTTCATGGTGGACCCTCCCGGGGACGATCAGCATCAAGCCTGCGCGAATCGCGCGGTGCCGCCAACCCAGCGCGCCTGCAGGCGATCCGCGGCGGCGGGCTGCTGCGCCAGCATCACGTCAGCGACCTGGCGCACCGCCGGCAGCAGATCGGCGTCGCGCGCGAGGTCGGCGACGCGAAAGACCATGTCCCCGGTCTGGCGCGTGCCCAGCACCTCGCCGGGGCCGCGCAACTCGAGATCCTTCTCCGCGATGCGAAAGCCGTCGCCGGTCGCGCGCAGCACGGCCAGGCGCTCGCGCGCCAGCGCCGACAGCGGCGTGCGATAGAGCAGCACACAGCTGGATGCGGCGCTGCCGCGACCGACGCGGCCGCGCAGCTGGTGCAATTGCGCCAGTCCCAGCCGCTCGGCGTTCTCGATCACCATCAGGCTGGCATTGGGCACATCGACGCCGACCTCGATCACCGTCGTCGCCACCAGCAGCGCGATGGAGCCGGCCTTGAATGCCTGCATCACCGCCTGCTTCTGGGCCGCTTTCAGGCGCCCGTGCACCAGCGCGACGACCAGGCCGGGCAGCGCGGCGGAAAGCTCGGCGTAAGCCACCTCGGCGGCCTGCGCGGCGAGCTGCTCGTTCTCCTCGATCAGCGTGCACACCCAGTAGGCCTGGCGCCCGGCCGCGCAGGCCTCGCGGATGCGCCCGATCACCTCGTCGCGGCGACGGTCGGCGATCGCGACCGTGTGCACCGGGCTGCGCCCGGGCGGCAGCTCGTCGATCACCGAGATGTCAAGGTCGGCGCAGGCGGTCATCGCCAGCGTGCGCGGAATCGGCGTCGCCGTCAGCACCAGCTGATGCGGCACCCGGCCCCCGTCACGCCCCTTTTCGCTCAGCGCCAGACGCTGATGCACTCCGAAACGATGCTGCTCGTCGATGATCGCCAGCCCCAGCCGCGCGAACCGCACGCCCTCCTGCATCAGCGCGTGGGTGCCGACAACCACCGCGGCACCCGACGCGACCCGTGCCAGGGCCGCTTGGCGCGCGCGGCCCTGAACCTTGCCGGCCAGCCAGGCGACCTCGAGTCCCAGCGGCCCGAACCAGGCGCGCAGGTTCAGCAGGTGCTGCTCGGCCAGCAATTCGGTCGGCGCCATCAACGCCACCTGGTAGCCGGCCGCGACTGCGACCAGGGCCGCCCGCGCCGCGACGACGGTCTTGCCGCTGCCGACGTCACCCTGCACCAGCCGCAGCATCGGCACCGGTGCAGCCAGATCGCGCGCGATCTCGGCGCCAACGCGCCGCTGCGCGGCGGTCAGCGTGAATTCCAGTCCGTGCTCGAAGGCAGCACCCAGCCGGCCGTCGCCGCTCAGCACCGGCGCCGGCTGCGCGCGCACACGCTGACGCAGACGACGCAGGCCGATGTGGTGGGCCAGCAGTTCCTCGAAGGCCAGCCGCCGTTGTGCCGGATGCGTTCCGGCGCGCAGCGCGTCGAGATCGGCGTTGACGGCCGGACGGTGCACCTCGAGCAGCGCCGCGCGCAGCGGGATCAGCTGCAGCGGCGCGCGCAACTCGGGCGGAATCAGCTCCAGCTCGGCATCGGCGGGCAGCCGCTCCAACGCACGCGCAACCGCACCGGCGAGGCGCCGCGGGCCGATCGCTTCGGCAGCCGGGTACACCGGCGTCAGGCGTTCCTCGAGCGCCGGCATCGCCGCGGCATCGACGCGGCGATACTGCGGGTGCACGATCTCCGGACCGTGCGCGCCCTGGCGCACCTCGCCGTAGCAGCGCAGGCGCTGGCCCGGCGCGAACTGCTCGGCCTGGCTGCGACTGAAGTGGATGAAACGCAGGAGCAAGGTGGCGCCCGACTCGTCATCCAGCGCCACCCGCAGCTGGGGGCGAAAACGGAAGCCGCGCTCGACCGCCGATACCGTGCCCTCGACCTGCGCGCGCTGTCCCGGCAGCAGGCCGGCAATCGGGGCAATGCGGGTGCGATCCTCGTAACGCAGCGGCAGGTGGAACCACAGATCCTGCACGCGCTCCAGTCCGCGTCGCGCCAGCGCGGCAGCCAGTGTCGGACCGACCCCGCGCAAGGTCGCCAGCGGCTGCTCCGCCGCCTGGCCGGCAGTGGGTGCGGCGGGCAATGCGGCGCCCATGCGCGGGGCAGCCTCAGCCCAGCACCAGCACGGCCTCGATCTCGACCGCCGCGCCGCGCGGCAACGCCGCGACGCCGACCGTCGCCCGCGCCGGATAGGGCGGCGCGAAGTACTCCGCCATCACCGTGTTGACGGCTGCGAAGTGGGCAAGATCGACGAGATAGATGCCGATGCGCACGGCGTCCGCCAGCGAACCGCCGGCCGCCTCGGCCACCGCCGCGAGATTGTCAAAGCAGCGGCGCGCCTGCGCGCCGATGTCGCCCGCCACCAGCACGCCGCTGAGCGGATCAAGCGGGATCTGTCCCGAGAGATACACCGTCCGGGCGGCACGCACGGCTTGGGAATAGGGACCGATCGCGGCGGGAGCGCGATCGGTCGCGATGATGCTGCGGTCCATGGCGGTAACTCCGGTAACGGGAGCGCCAGCATACGCAAGGCGCCCGGCGCGGGGAACGTCAGACCGGATGGCGATAGACGCCATGCACCACCGGCGCACGGCGCACGCGCCGCATGACGTCGGCGAGGTTCTTGCGGCTCTTCACCTCGATGGTGAACAGCAGCGTCGCGGCGGTGCTGTCGCGCTCGCTGTACTCGACGTTCTCGATGTTGGAGCCCGCTTCCGCGATCGCCGCGGCGACCGTGGCCAGCACGCCGGGCCGATTGAGTACCTCGATGCGCAGCTGCACTTTGTAGTCGCCCTGCACGCGCCGGTCCCAGTCGATCTCGATGCAGCGCTCGGGCGTCTTGCGCAACTCGGCGGCATTCGGGCATTCGAGACGGTGCACGACGATGCCCTTGCCGGTGGACAGGTAGCCGAAGATCGCATCGCCGGGCAGCGGATGGCAGCAGTTGCCGAAACTGAGCACGCCGCGCTCCGCCCCGGTGATGGTGATCTTCTCGCGCGCATGCGGCGCGCTACGGGCAGCCGCGGGGCCAGCGGCAGCCAGCAGCTGCAATGCGACCTGGTCGGGCATGCGGTTGCCCAGCGCGATCTCGGCCAGCAGTTCCTCCAGGCGCTTGTAACGGCTGTCCTCGAGAAAGCGCTGCAGCACCGCGGGCGGTATCGCGTCGAGGCTGGTCGAGAGCGCCGACAGCGCGCGATCCAGCATGCGATGGCCGAAATCGACGGCGTCCTCGTGCTGCAGCTTTTTCAGGTGATTGCGGATGGCGGTGCGCGCCTTGCCGCTGACCACGAATTCCAGCCATTGCGGGCTGGGCTGCGCCGAGGGCGCGGTGACGATCTCGACACCCTGACCGGAGGACAGCCTGGTGCGCAGGGGCGCGAAGCCGCCGTCGACACGCGCCGCGACGGCATGATCGCCGACGTCGGTATGGACCGCATAGGCGAAGTCGAGCGCGGTGGCGTTGCGCGGCAGCGAAAGGATGTCGCCGCGCGGCGTGAACAGGTAGACCTCGTCCGGAAACAGGTCGATCTTGACGTTCTCGATGAACTCCAGCGACGACGCCGTCGCCGCCTCGCGATCGGCCAGGCCGGCGATCCATTCGCGCGCGCGCGCCTGGGCGCCATTGGGCGGCTGCGACTCGGTCTTGTAGGCCCAGTGCGCGGCGATGCCGCGCTCGGCGATGGTGTCCATGTCCTCGGTGCGGATCTGGATCTCGATCGGCGCGCCGAACGGCCCGAACAGCACGGTATGCAGTGACTGGTAGCCGTTGGCTTTGGGGATGGCGATGAAATCCTTGAAGCGCGCATCCAGCGGCTTGTACAGCGCATGCACCGCGCCGAGCGCCTGATAGCAGCGCGTCACGCTGTCGGTGACGATGCGGAAACCGTAGACGTCCATCACCTGCGCGAACGACTTGTGCTCGGCGTGCATCTTGGCGTACACGCTCCACGGCGCCTTGATCCGGCTGACCAGCCGTGCCGTGATGCCCTCGGCCGCGAGGCGCTCGGCCAGCGCGGTTTCGATCTTCGCCATCGCCTCGCGGCGGTTGCCGAGCGCCGCCTGGATGCGCGCTCCGATCACGCGATGACGGTCGGGATGGAGCGCCCGGAACCCCAGGTCCTGCAATTCGGACTTGACCAGATTCATGCCCAGCCGCTGCGCGATCGGCGCATAGATCTCCAGCGTCTCGACGGCGATGCGCCGGCGCGCATCGGCGTCCTTGGCATCGAGCGTGCGCATGTTGTGCAGGCGATCGGCCAGCTTGATCAGGATCACGCGCAGGTCGCGCGCCATCGCCAGCAGCATCTTGCGGAAGCTTTCGGCGGTGGCCTCCTGGCGGCTGGCGAAGCGCACCTTGTCCAGCTTGGTCACGCCGTCGACCAGTTCGGCGACGGTAGTGCCGAATTCGGCCTCCATCGCCGTGCGATCGAACGCGGTGTCCTCGAGGGTGTCGTGCAGGATCGCGGCGATGATCGTTTCCGCATCCATGCGCTGATCGGCGAGCAGGCCCGCGACCGCCACCGGGTGCGTGATGTAGGGCTCGCCGCTGAGCCGGGTCTGCCCGGCATGCGCCTCGGCGCCGCGCCGGAACGCGCCGCGTACGCGCAGGATCTGTTCCGCGGGCAGGTACTGCGCCAGTTTCGATTCCAGCGCGCGCACATAGTCGGGGACCAGGCCGGCGCCCGCGCGCGTCAGATTCGCGGCCGCCTCCATTCGCGTCCGGGCCGCCGGCTCAGGCGGCCTCCGCGCGTGGACAGCGGCCGTCGGAGGGCATCAGTCGTCCCCGCCCTTGGACAGGTCGTCGTCGGCGGCGACCTCGGCGGCGGCCCATTCCAGCGCCTCGCGCTCGGCGCGCTCGCGCTCGATGCGCTCGATCTCGTCGATCGTGATCTGGTCAATGCGGCGTTCGCCGATCTCGCGCAACGCCACCACGGTGGGCTTGTCGTGCTGGGGATCGACGCGCGGCTCGGCGCCCTTTGACAGCTGGCGCGCGCGCTTGGTCGCCATCAACACCAGCTCGAAACGGTTGTCGACGACCTCGAGGCAGTCTTCTACGGTAATGCGTGCCATTTCAAAACCTTTTAGTTACAGAAACTTAAATGGGCAGCAAGTGTACCGGCGCGAAGACGGTGCTGGCAATGCGCGCGCCGGACACTGATTTCGGCCGCACCCGCCACGATGGTGTACTTGATAGTTTATTATGGCTCCCCCGATGGCCCACAGCCGGATCACTTCATGCCCCTGCCGACCCGACCGCGCCTGCTCGACCGCACGGCGCTGACCGTCGCCCTGCTCAGTCTTGCCGGTTGCGCCATCCAGCCGCCCAGGACCGAGGATCCGTGGCAGCACTTCAATCGCAAGACCTTCGCTTTCAACGAGAAGGTCGACAAGGCCGTGGTGCGACCGGTTGCCGTCGGCTACCGCAAGATCACCACGACGACGATGCGCAAGCTGATCGGCAACTTCTATTCCAACATCGAGCTGCCGGTGAGCATCGTCAACGACCTGCTGCAGGTGCGACCGGTGGGCGCGGCGCGCAATACCGGGCGCTTCGCGGTCAACACCACGATCGGCCTGCTGGGCTTTTTCGATCCGGCGAGCGAGCTCGGCCTGACCCTGGACAAGACCGACTTCGGCGTGACCCTGGCGCGCTGGGGCGTGCCTGACGGGCCCTACATCGTGCTGCCGCTGCTGGGTCCGACCACGGTTCGCAATGTCTGGGCGTGGCCGGTGGACAGCTATCTGCTCGATCCGATGTCCTGGTATGCCCGCGAACACCGCTTCCGCTACTACGCCGAATACCTGCCGATCATGCTGTATTACGTGCAGCTGCGCGCGAGCTTCATCGACTCCGAAAGCTTTCTCAATTCGGCCTACGACCCCTACCTGATGACCCGCGACGCCTACCTGCAGCGGCGCACCTACCTGATCTACCACGGCAACCCGCCGGCCGCGATCATCGAGCAGATGCAGGGGCTCAACGACAGCTCCAGTGATGACATCGACCAGCTGCTGCAACAGCAGCAGGCCTACGAACAGGGCAAGAACGGCAAGGCCGCGACTGCGCCGCCCGCAACGGCCCCGGCGCCCGCGACATCGACGGCGCCTCCGGCATCCGCGGCCAGCTCGGCGGCACCGGCCGGGTCTGGAGGCCGCGTGCCGGCACCCGCCGCGGCCGGCAGTGTCATGACGCCCGCCGCCGCGTCCAGCACCGACTGAACCGCATGCGGTACGGGCCGCGGAAAGCGGCCCGGTCCAAGCCATGCGTCAGCCGCGCGCCGCGGCGTCCAGCAGATCCTCGACCTCGCAAACGCGCGCCAGCGCACGCAAGCCTTCGGGCAGCGCGCTGACCTGCAGCATGCGGCCGTGCGCGCGGCGGTCGGCGATCCATGCCAGAACGCAGGCCAGCGCCGCGCTGTCGGCGCGCTCCAGCCCGCCGAGATCCAGGGTGGTGATGCCGTCGGCGTGCAGGGCGCCGGCGACTTGCGCATGGCAGGCGGCGGCGTTGGCGAAGCCGAGCGTGCCGACCAGCGCCAGGGTGCCGGCCTGCGGCTGCTGCAAACGGCAGGCGCTGTCGCTCACCCCGCGCCACCTTGCTTGAGGGTATCGATGGCCTTGCCGCCCTGCGATTCCAGGCGCGTGATCAGGGCATCGAGGCTGCTGCGCCGGATTTCCTCGCCGACCTGGCTGCGGAAGTTGGCGATGTAGGAAATGCCCTCGATGATCACGTCGTAGGCCTGCCACTGACCATTGAGCGCGCGATGGAACACGTAATCCACCGCGACCTTCTTGCCATCATTGAGTACCACCTCGGTGCGCACGATCTGGCGCCGATCGTCACCGCCGGCCCGCGCCGGGAGCACCTGCACGCGGCCGCGCGTGTAGTTGAGCAGACCCTCGGCATAGCGCTGCGTGATCGAGTCGTAGAACGCCCTGGCAAAGCGCTCGCGCTGCTGCGGCGTGGCGGTGCGCGCGTAACGGCCCAGCACCAGCAGCGAGGCGTACTGCACGTCGAAATGGGGCAGCAGGATCCTGTTGATGATCGCGATCAGCTTGGGGCGATCGTTCTTGAGCTCGGCCTGGTGACCCTCGATGGCCTGCCCGAGCTGATCGGCGATCGACTGCACGATCTGCTGCGGTGTCTGCTGCGTGGCCGCCGCCGGCAGCGCGGGTGCGGCGGTCTGCGCAGCGACGGGAGTGGCGGTCGCGCCGGCGAGGGTCACGGCAAGGGCAAATGCAAACGTGCGCATCATGGGCTTCTCCTGCGCGACGACCGGCGCCGCGTGTCGATCGAGGGGTGCATGGGTTCAACCGCCGCTCTTGCCGCCGCCGGCTGCGCCGGCGCTGCCGCTCTTGGCCGGCGACGAACCTCCGACCAGGAACTTGCCGATCAGGTCCTCGAGCTGCATCGCCGACTGCGTGTTGACGATGCGGCTGCCGTTCTTGAGCACGTCCGGCGAACCGCCCGGCGACAGCGCGACGAACTGGTCGCCGAGCAGGCCGCTGGTCATGATCTTGGCGAACGAATCGTCGGGAATATCGTTGTAGCGGGTGTCGATCGCCAGGGTGACCTTGGCTTCCATGCTCTGATTGTCGAGCTGGATCGACTTGACCGAACCGACGCGCACGCCGGCGATCTTGACCGGCGCGCGGTCTTTCAGCGAGCCGACGTTGTCGAACTGGGCGACCACGTCATAGGTCGGCCCGGAGCTGAAGTTGGCCACCGACGAAGTCTGCGTGGCGAGATAGGCCAGCGCGGCAAAGCCCAGCAGGATGAACAGGCCGGTGCCGGCGGCAAAGGAGCGGCGGGGATTCACGGCGAAGGCCCTCTCACATCAGGAATGCGGTCATGACGAAATCCAGCGCCAGAACGACGATGGATGCGAACACCACCGTGCGGGTGGTGGCATAGGCCACGCCTTCGCTGGTCGGCGGTGCGGTGTAACCCTGGAACACGGCGATCAGCGACACCACGACACCGAACGCCAGCGCCTTCCAGGTGCCGTTGACGATGTCCTTCCAGACGTCGACGTTGGAGGTCATGTTCGACCAGAACGTGCCGTTGTCGACACCCAGCCAGGTGACGCCGACCAGATGCGCGCCGAGCAGGCCGAGCATGCTGAAGACATTGGCCAGCAGCGGCATCGCGATCACGCCGGCGAGAAAGCGCGGCGTGGCGACGAAGGCGATCGGATCGACCGCCATCATCTCCATCGCGGCCAGCTGGTCGGTGGCGCGCATCAGGCCGATCTCGGCGGTCATCGCGGTACCGGCGCGGCCGGCGAACAGCAGCGCGGTGATCACCGGCCCCAGCTCGCGGTACAGCGACAGTGCCACCACCGTGCCCAGCGCGGCGGTGCCGCCGAAGATCGACAGCGTGTAGTAAAGCTGCAGCGCCAGCACCATGCCGACGAACAAGCCGCTGATCATGATGATCACCAGGCTCATCGCGCCGACGAACCAGATCTGGCGCGAGATCTCGCGCAGATGGCGCAGGCTGCGCGGAATCGCGCCGAGCATGCCGAGCAGAAACAGGCCGCAGGCGCCAACCTGCGCCAGTCCGTCCACCAGCATGCCGCCGCGCGGCGCCCCGGCTTTCATGTCGGCGCTCATGCCGCCGCTCCCGTGAAACCCAGCGCGGTGGCGTAATCGCCGGCCGGATACTGGAACGGGACCGGGCCGTCGGCATCGCCGCCGAAGAACTGGCGCGTCCAGTCCGATTCGCCGCGCGCCAGCTGCTCGGGTGTACCCGAGGCGACGCATTGACCGTTGGCGATCAGGTGGACCAGATCAGCGACCTGGCGCACGGCCGCGAACTCGTGCGCGACCAGGATCGAGGTGATGCCCAGTGTGCGGTTGAGGGTGCGGATCAGCTTGAGCACCTGGTTGAGCGCAATCGGATCGAGGCCGACGAAAGGCTCGTCGTAGAGGATCAGCATCGGGTCGAACACGATCGCGCGCGCCAGCGCCACGCGCCGCGCCATGCCGCCGGACAGTTCGCTGGGCATCAGCCGTGCCGCGCCGCGCAGGCCCACCGCCTGCAGTTTGGTCAGCACGATGTTGCGCAGCAGGACCTCGGGCAGCCGCGCATGCTGGCGCAGCGGAAAGGCCACGTTCTCGAACACGTCGTAGTCGGTCAGCAACGCCGAGTTCTGGAACAGATAGCCGATGCGCTCGCGCAACGCATACAGCGCCTCGCGACCCAGCGCCGGCACATTCTGGCCGTCCACGCGCAGCACGCCGCGGTCGGGACGCATCTGCCCGGTGATGTGCTTGAGCAGGGTCGTCTTGCCGGTGCCGCTGGGACCCATGATGGCGGTGACCTTGCCGCGCGGGATGTCGAGACTGAGGCCGGCGAACACGGCCTTGCCGCTGAGCATCGTGGTCAGGTCGCGGACCTCGACCAGGGCATCGGCAGCAGCGGCAGTCGGCATGGAAGCGGGTTTCGGCATCGGAAAATGAACTCGAAGGTACAGGACCTGCCGCAACGCGCCAAGCAGCCGGGTTCAGCCGTCTTTCAGCAGCGCGTCCAGCAGCGCCTGCGGGCGCGGCCACTGCAACGGCGCGCGCTGGCGCACGCCGCGCACGATCGCAGTCAGGTCGTCCAGCGCCCGCTCGAAGCGATCGTTGACGATCCAGTACTCGAACTCGCCGGCACGGCGCAGTTCTTCGCGGGAATTGCCCAGCCGGCGCAAGATCACGGCGTCGCTGTCGGCACCGCGCGCGCGCAGGCGCCGCTCCAGCTCGGCACGCGAGGGGGGCAGGATGAAGATGCCGACGCAACCGGGCATCGCCGCGCGGATCTGCCGCGCTCCCTGCCAATCGATCTCCAGCAGCACGTCACGACCAGCGGCAAGCTCGTGCTCGACCGCTGCGCGCGAGGTGCCATAGAGATTGCCGTGCACCTCGGCGTGCTCGAGCAGCGCGCCGGCGGCACGCAGCCGCTCGAATGCGTCGCGATCGACAAAATGGTAGTGGCTGCCCTCACTCTCGCCGGAGCGTGGCCGCCGCGTGGTGTACGAGATCGACAGTGCCATGCCCGGTTCGCGCTCCAGCAGCGCGTTGACCAGACTGGACTTGCCCGCGCCCGAAGGCGCCGCGACGATGAACAGGGTTCCGGTCATCGCGCCTCCGCGATCGGCGCCGCTGCGCGGGACCTCGGCTCCGGCGCCATCGTGGCGGAACGCCCGCTGCTCGGTGATCGGCTATTCAATGTTCTGCACCTGCTCGCGGATCTGCTCGATCAGCACCTTCAGCTCGACCGCCGCCTGGGTATTGCGCGGGTCGACCGACTTCGAGCCCAGCGTGTTGGCCTCGCGGTTGAACTCCTGCAGCAGGAAGTCGAGGCGCCGGCCGACCGGCTCGCTCAGCGCCAGCACGCGGCGCGCCTCGGCGACGTGCGCATCGAGGCGATCGAGCTCCTCGTCGACGTCCAGCCGCAGCAGCTGCGCGACCAGCTCCTTCTCGATGCGCGCCGGATCGGCGGCGTCCCTGATCTCGGCCAGCAGCGCGTCGAGCTTGCCGCGCTGCGCGGCGCGGATCTCGGGCATCACCGCGCGCACCGCCGCCACCTGCGCGGCGATGCCCTGCAGGCGCTCGCCCATCACTTCGCCGAGGTGCGCACCTTCGCGCTCGCGCGCCGCGCCGAGCTCGGCCAGCGCGCGCTCGGCCAGCGCCAGCAAGGTCGAACCGAGTTCCTGCTGGTCGGGCTCGACCTGCTCGACCACGCCGGGCAGGCGCAACAGCTCGGTGAACTCCACGCTCAGCTCGGGGAACCGCCCGGACAGGTGCAGCGCGCTGTCGGCGAGCTGGCGCAGATAGGCATCGTTGAGCCGCAGCGCGTGCGTGCCGGCACCGGTTCCGGCGCGCAATCGCAGCGCCACGTCCACCTTGCCGCG
>JAGWPB010000103.1 GCA_028870665.1 Lysobacteraceae bacterium | reverse complement strand
AGCATCGGCTTTGCGTCGATCCGAGCCGGCGACATCGTCGGCGAGCACACCGCCCTGCTGGCCGGCCCGGGCGAACGCCTGGAATTGACCCACCGCGCCGACGACCGCGCCATCTTCGCGCGCGGCGCGCTCAGCGCCGCGGCCTGGCTGGCCGGCCGCGCGCCGGGGTCGTATGCGCTGGAGGCGGTGTTCGACGCGGTACCCTGAGCGGGGCCGCGTGCTGGGCAGGGCCCGCGTTCCCCTGCAGGCACAGGCGGCGGGCCGGCTCGGCGACGGGCTATGATTTCAGCGTCACGGTGGCCAGTTCGTCCGAGCCATCGATCCCTTCACAGACGACGGAAGATCATGAAGGCATCGCACGTTATCATCGCGGCATTGCTGATCGCGCTGGCGGTCCTGATCAAGATCCACTATTTCCCCCGGCTGGCGGCCGGCGAAAAGATCCAGTCGGAAACGGGGCTGACGATCCGGATCGATCAGCAGGCCGCCGCGATCATCCGCGATTGGAAACGCCGGCAGGGTGCCGGTCCTGGCGTCGGCAGTTCGGTAGGCGCGGGGGCTGCGAAATCGGCGATCGAGGCGGACCTGTCCGAATTCGCCTCGGCCTGCAAGGCGCGGGGTTACAGGGCGAGCATCCAATCCTCCGGGTCCGAGATCCACGTCAGCTGCCAGTAGCAGCGGATGCGCTCCGGGCCGCATCCTCAGTCGCGGTGCGCGGCGTTCTTGTCGCGGCGCGCGCCGAGCCGGCGATCGATCGCGCCGAACAGGCGTTTCAGCAGTCGCGAGGCGCGCCCGCGCTGGGTCTTGCGCGCCTTGGCCTCCTCGCTCACCACCCAGGCGATCTGGATCACCCGGCGCTCGCCCTCGTAGGGCAGGTGGCCGTGGAACGAGCACTCGGTGCGCTTGAACACGGCGAACTCGCCGTACAGCGGCTTGAGCTCCGGCGCGATCAGCGCCTCGATGTCGTCGCCGCGGGCGAGAAAGCGCAGGCAGCCGTCGCTGGTGTCCGGCCACTGCGGGTTGAGGTAGAGCAGGGCGGTGGCGACCTTGGAGCGGCTGTCGGTGTGGATGGTGCCGTGGCGGCGGTTGAGCGAGCGGCACAGCGTAACCAGCGTCGGATAGCGCCCCAGATCCTCGATGCCCAGCAACTGGCCGATGCGGCCGGCGAATTCCGGCGCGGTCAGGCGCGCGATCAGGGCCGCCACCGCCGGCCCGCAGTCGGCCGCGTCGTAGGGGAAAAACCCGGCGCCGGCATAGCGCGGAAAATCGCGGTCGAGCGCCTCGCGCGCCTCCTCCGGCAGCAGGCCGTGCGCGACCAGAAACGGAAACGGCTCGCTCCGCACCAGCGTGTCCGGACGGTCCAGACGCGCCGCGTTCGGCAGCCAGGCGTCCGGGACGGGCAGGGGAACGGCATTCATCGCGGCGACTCAGGGGGAGAGGCGGGAGCATTCTAGCCAGGGGCGGGGTGGGATACCGGGCAGGCATCCACCGTTACGCCCGACGCTACATCGAAAGCCGGCTGCAGCTGGCGCAGACTCGCGCCTCCGCTCAGTCACTGCGGCTTCCCGGCGTGGGTGCTCCCGCTGGGGTATGGCTCCTGCAGCGCGATGGCGCCGGTCTCCAGCAGGGACTTCAGGTTGGAGATGATCTTCGGCCAGCCGCCGGACACCGCGGCGATGAGCTTCGAGGGGTCGCGCTCGATGCTGTGGGTGATGGTGAGCCTGACTGCTGCGCCGCTGGGCTCCAGCTCCATGCGGCACAGAGAGGCGCCTTCGGCCTTGAGCTCGGGCTTGTTCTGGTGCTGCCAGCGGATCGCCAGGCGCCGCGGCGGCTCGGCCTCGACGATCTCGCCGGAGTCCAGGACCTGGCCGTCGCCGGACACCAGCTTCCACGAGGATCCCGCCGTCCAGCGGCTTTCGCAGTGCATGCCGAACCAGTACTGCTTCATGAACTCCGCGTCGGTCAGTGCCGACCACAGTTTCGCTGGCGTGGTGCGGATGTAGGTCACGTACACGAAAGTTGAATCAGCCATGGGCTTTCTCCAGTCGTCGTTTCAGGTCGCTTAGCGCCTTGAGGCGCGGTCTTTCGAACTTGGCGATCCAGCGCTCGTAGATCTCCTGCAGCGGCACCGGATTGAGGAAGTGCAGCTTTTCGCGGCCGCGCCAAAGAATGGCCACCAGGTTCGCCGCCTCCAGCACGCCCAGGTGCTGCGTCACGCCTTGGCGCGTCATGTCCAGGTGCGCGCACAGCTCGTTCAGGGTGCGGCCGTCGTGCGCATGCAGCAGGTCCAGCAGCTTGCGCCGGCTGGGGTCGGCCAGGGCCTTGAACAGCAGGTCGGTGTCGTGGTGCTCCGTCATGTTCTTCAAGCAAGTAATTACTTGCCTTAGTTTAGGCAAGTAACGAATTGCATGTCAAGCCCGCGCCAGCGCTCCCCGCGCTCACGCATCAGGTCCCACGTCGCTTCCCGCGGAAGCGGTGGCGGGGTTGAGCTCCGCGCCGGCATGCGGCACGCTCGCCGCATGACTGCGGAAAAGCCGACGCGGGCATGCGGCCGGTACGTGTACGGCCTGGGCGTGATGGCGCTGGGCCTGCTCTGCCTGGTGTGGGGGGTCTTCGACCCCGGGCAACCGGTGCCCCCGGACTTCCCCGATCGCACCGTCCTGGCCCATGCTGCCGCGATGTTCATGCTCGCCGCGGGCACGGCCATCGCGTGGCGCCGGACCGCGGCCTGGGGTGCCGCGGCGCTTGCCGCGTACTACACGCTGATCGTCGTCGCCCTGATGAACGGCCGCGTGCTGCTCGCTCATGGCACCGAATTCATCACTTACAGCAATCTGGCCGAGCAGCTCGCGATCGCGGCGGGCGGACTGGTCATCTGCGCCGCCAGCGCCGGGATCGATGCGGCCATGGCCGCACGTCTGGCGCGCGTGGGCCGGCTGGCATTCGGTGTTTGCGCGCTGTTGTTCGGCGGGGCGCACTTTTTCTACCTGAACCTGACCGTCCCGCTGGTCCCCCGCTGGCTGCCGCCGACGCAGACGTTCTGGGCCGTTGCGACCGGGGTGGGCCAGATCGCTGCGGGCGTCGCGATCCTGACGGGCGTACAGGCCCGCCTCGCCGCGACCCTGCTGACCGCCATGTACGCATCCTTCACCCTGCTGGTGTGGGGGCCGATGCTGCTGGTCGATTCCCTCCAGCACTGGGTCTGGAGCGAGAACGCTCTGAATCTGGTCCTGACCGGCACCGCCTGGGTGGTCGCGGACTCGCTGGCCGGGCGCGGCTCCAATCCGGGTCGGATTGCGCCTTGCTGAAGGCGGCACCCTGCATCCGGCTTCGGCCACCCGCGCATGGCGCGCGCGGCGCGCCGTGCGTGACTTCGCGCCGCGCCGCGCCTACAATCCCCGCTCGCCTGTTGAACCTCGCCCCACGATCCTGCCGCGCGCCGGATCGCGGGTCTTGTCGCACCCGGAAGGCGTACCCCCATGCATGTTCCCGCCCTGCTGGCCCTTGAAGACGGCAGCCTGTTTCACGGCCAGGCGGTCGGCGCGACCGGCGAGACGGTCGGCGAGGTGGTGTTCAACACCGCCATGACCGGCTATCAGGAGATCCTGACCGACCCGTCCTACGCGCGGCAGATCGTCACCCTGACCTATCCGCACATCGGCAACACCGGCTGCAATGCCGCCGACGCCGAATCCGGCCGCGTGCACGCCGCCGGGCTGATCGTGCGCGACGTGCCGCGTCTGGCCAGCAATTGGCGCAGCGAGGAATCGCTGCCGGATTTCCTGCGCCGCCAGGGCATCGTCGCCATCGCCGGCATCGACACCCGTCGCCTGACGCGGCTGCTGCGCGACCGGGGCGCGCTGGCCGGCTGCATCCTCGCCGGCGCCGACGCCGCCGGCGACGCCGGGGACACGCAGGCGCTGGCCGCCGCGCGCGCCTTCCCGGGTCTCAAGGGCATGGATCTGGCCAAGGTGGTCTGCACCCGCGAGCGCTACCGCTGGCAGGCCGGCAGCTATGACCTCGACCGCACCGCGTTCGCGCAGCCGGTATCGCGGTTCCATGTGGTCGCCTACGACTTCGGCATCAAGCACAACATCCTGCGCCTGCTCGCCGACCGCGGCTGCGCGCTGACCGTGGTGCCGGCGCAGACCTCCGCGGCCGAGGTGCTGGCGCTCAAACCCGACGGCGTGTTCCTGTCCAACGGCCCCGGCGATCCCGAGCCCTGCGACTACGCGATCGCCGCGATCCGCGAATTCCTGGCGCGGCACCTGCCGCTGTTCGGCATCTGCCTCGGCCATCAACTGCTGGGCCTGGCGGTGGGCGGCAAGACCCTGAAGATGAAGTTCGGCCATCACGGCGCCAACCACCCGGTGCAGGAGCTGGCCAGCGGCCGCGTGCTGATCACCAGTCAGAACCACGGTTTCGCGGTCGACGAAACGAC
>JAGWPB010000039.1 GCA_028870665.1 Lysobacteraceae bacterium | reverse complement strand
GCCGCCGTGGTGCTGGGTGCCGGCGTCGTGGTCGAGGATTCTTCGTGGCTGCAGGCGGCGAGCACGACCAGCAGCGAGGATGCGAGTGCGATACGGGCGAATGTCATGACAGTCCCCTGAGCAGTGAGGGCCAAAGTGATTTTTGGCGCCAACATTGAATCACGTCCACTGCGCGGAGCAAATCGCCAATCCTTACGGATTGCCGACAGTCGGGATGGCGGAAAGCGCCGGGCCCCACAAGGAACCGGCCGCTTGCGCGGCCGGTTCGGGCGTTCGCTGAAACCTGCGGCAATCAGCCGCCGGTCTTGGCCGTGCCTGCCGGAGCCGGAGCCGCGGTGGAAGCCGGAGCCGGAGCCGCGGTCGAGGCTGCAGCCGGAGCCGCGGTGGAGGCCGCAGCCGGAGCGGCGGTGGTGGCCGGGGCCGGAGCTTCTGCCGGGGCCGAGGCGGCCGGGGCCGGGGTCTCGGCGGACTGCTCGCTGTGGCTGCATGCAGCCAGCAGACCGACCAGCGACGCGGCGAGAACGGTACGGGTGAACTTCATTGTCTTTCTCCTTATGCCGTGGAATGCCAACATGGTGGCCCCGATATTAGAGCGCGTCCATTGGGCGCGCGCCAGAGTCCAGCAAAACCAGCCGGCTGCCGGGGCCTTCAGCATGCGGCTGTGATTTCGCCATGCAACGACCGTGCGATGGTGCTGTCGGCGGTGATAATAGCCGAACCGCGGTCAAAGCCGCTCGATCGCGAGCGCGGTGGCCTCGCCGCCGCCGATGCACAGCGATGCGATGCCGCGGCGACCGCCGCTCGCGATCAGCGCGTGCAGCAGGGTCACGACGATGCGCGCGCCGCTGGCGCCGATCGGGTGGCCCAGGGCGCACGCGCCGCCATGCACATTGACCCGGTCGTGCGGCAGCCCGAGTTCGGTCATCGCCGCCATGGCGACGACGGCGAAGGCCTCGTTGATCTCGAACCGATCGACGTCGCCGACGTTCCAGCCGGTCTTGGCCAGCAGTTTCTGGATCGCGCCGACCGGCGCGGTGGTAAACCACTCCGGTGCCTGGGCGTGGGTGGCGTGGGCGACGATGCGCGCCAGCGGCCGGATGCCGCGGCGCGCGGCGTCCTCGGCGGCGAGCAGCACCAGCGCGGCAGCGCCGTCGGAAATGCTCGACGAGCTGGCGGCGGTGATGGTGCCGTTGTCCTTGCGGAAGGCCGGTTTGAGGCTGGCGATCTTGCCGATGTCGCAGCGGCCCGGTTGCTCGTCGGCAGCCACTTCGACATCGCCCTTGCGGCCCTTGACCCGCACCGGGGCGATCTCGTCCGTGAACGCGCCGGACTGCTGTGCCGCCAGCGCGCGGCGCACCGACTCGGCGGCAAAGGCGTCCTGTTGCTCGCGGCTGAAATGGTATTTGTCGGCGCAGCTCTCGCCGAAGATGCCCATGGCCTTGCCGTCATAGGGATTGGTCAGGCCGTCCCATGCCATGTGGTCGATCAGGGTCGCCTCGCCGTAACGGATACCGTTGCGCGAGTTCGGCAGCAGGTGGGGCGCGTTGGTCATCGATTCCATGCCGCCGGCCACCACCACCTCGGCACTGCCGGCACGGATCAGATCGTGGCCCAGCATGATCGCCTTCATGCCCGAGCCGCAGACCTTGTTGATCGTGGTGCAGCCGGCCGCGGTCGGCAGACCGGCCGCCAGCGCCGCCTGCCGCGCGGGCGCCTGGCCGAGGCCCGCGGGCAGGACGCAGCCCATGATGACCTCGCTGACCGAGCCGCCGTCGAGTCCCGCCTGTGCCAGCGCCGCGCGGATGGCGGTGGCGCCCAGGGTCGGCGTGGGCACCCCGTTGAACTGGCCGAGGAAGGAGCCGATGGCAGTGCGCTTGGCGCCGGCGATGACAATGTCGGACATGAAACTCTCCGCTGCCCGCGCAAAGGGCGCCGGCCGAACTCCGGATTATCGCGCTCCTGTTGCGGTGCCGCAAACAAAACCCCGGTGCGTCGCCGACGCGCCGGGCACGCCGCGCCCGCATCCGATCCGCGGATGCGGACTGCGTACGGCAACCGCTTCGTCTGCCGGCTGTCGCGCCCGGTCTTTCGTCGGCATCATGCGCGGCATGACCAAGACCTACGACCGCGCCTATTTCGACCGCTGGTACCGCGATCCCGAGCATCGCGTCGGCTCGCAGGCGCAGCGCGCGCGCAAGGCGCGGATGGTGGTGGCGCTGGCCGAGTACTACCTCGGCCGGCCGCTGCGCAACGTGCTCGACGTCGGCTGCGGCGAGGGCCTGTGGCGGGCTCCGCTGCGGCGGTCGCGGCCGGGCATCGACTATCGCGGGCTCGACGCCAGCGCCTACGTGGCGCGGCGCTACGGGCCTTCGCGGCACATCGGGCTGGCGCGCTTCGGCGATCTCGCGGCGCTGCGCTTCGAGCGGCGCTACGACCTGATCGTCTGCGCCGACATGCTGCACTATGTGCCCGCGGCCGAGCTGCGCGCCGGGCTGTCGGGATTCGGCGAGCTGCTTGAAGGACTGGCCTTCATCGAGGTCTACACCGATCGCGATGGCGCCGGCGGCGATACCCGCGGCTTCATCCGCCGCAGCCCGGACTGGTATCGGCGCGCATTTCTCGAGGCCGGCCTGATGCCCTGCGGTTCGCATGCCTATCTCAGCCCACGGTTGCGGCGTCGCGTCGCGGCGCTGGAAATCGCGCAACTGCCCGCGCTGCGCTGAGCGTGCCCCCGCGGGGCGGCATCGTCGTGAGCGGGCGGTCCCGGACCCGCGCCGGACCGGTCGACGCGCTGGATGCGGCCGGCGGACTCAGTGCGGCAGCGAACGCATCAGGGTGTCCATGCCGCCCCAGGCGATCTGCGCGCCGATGCAGAGCAGGATGAACGAGATCAGCCGCTGCACGCCGTTGAAGGCGTGCTGCGGAATCAGCCGCGCCAGCTTGGGCGCGTAGGCGTAGCTGACGTACACCAGCAGCGCCAGCATCAGCGTGGCGGCCAGGATCGCGCCGTGCGCCAGCAGACTGGCCTGCCAGCGCCCGGCGGAGGCATGCGCGCTCAGCGTCAGCACCACCACGATCACGCCGGGACCGACGGTCAGCGGGAACGTCAGCGGATAGAACACCCGGTCCATCGGCGACGCGGCATCCGGCAGCGGCGGCTGCGCATCGTTGCCGGCGGCGGCATCGCGCGCGTTGAGCATGTTCCAGCCCATCGCGGCCAGGGTCAGCCCTCCGCCGACCTGCACCACCGGCAGCGAGATGCCGAAGAACTTCAGGATCCATGAGCCCAGCAGCTCGATCACGGCGACGAAGATCACCATGCCGACGGCGATGCGCGCGGCCAGCTGGCGATAGACCGCCGGCGGCGCGTGGCCGACCATGCCGAGCAGGATCAGCGCCGAGCCGACCGGGTTGACCAGCGGCAGCAGGGCGGCGAATGCCAGCGGGATGAAGGCGAGCGCGTGGCGCAGCATCAGCGGCTGCGCGGTCAGAGGCCGGCGGCGCGCAGCAGCCCGGAGGCCGCGATCACGATCAGCGCCACCAGGGCCAGTGCGCCGAGGCTGAAGGCCGGCCCGCGCTTGTCGGCATCGCGGCGGTAGGCCACCGCGTACCACACACGCGCCGCGATCCAGACACCGCCCGCGATCGCGGCGTAATCGGGATTGCCGTACCAGGCGGCGATCCAAAGCGCCGGCAGCGCCATCAGCGCGGCTTCCTGGGTGTTCATCTGGACGCGGAAGATCCGTTCGAAGGCCGGATGACCGCCGGTCGCCGGTGCCTTGACGCCGTAACGGCCGCGCGCACTGCCGACGCTCCACGCGGTGGCGAACAGCAGCAGCACGATCAGCAGGGTGACGACGGCGGGCCAGAACGGGAGCATGCGCGGATCCTCGGGCAGGGACGTCGCCGATCATCGCACGCGGCGCCCCGGGCTTCAGCGCGGCGGGCGCGCCTTGGGCTTGAAGGGACGTCCGCCCCCCGGTCGCGGCCGGTCGCCGGCGCCCGCGCGTCGGGTTGGCGTCGGACCGTCGGCGGCGCGGGCGATACGCAGCTGCTGCCCCGATACCCAGACCTTGCGCAGATGCTGCAGCAGTTCGGCGGGCATTTCGCCGGGCAAATCGATCAGGCTGTGCGCGTCGAGGATGCGCAGACGCCCGATCTGCTTGCTGTCGAGTCCGGCCTCGTTGGCGATCGCGCCGACGATATTGCCCGGACGCACGCCGTGCATCTTGCCGACCTCGATGCGATAGGTCTCGAAGCCGGCTTCCGGAGCGCTGTCGGCGCGCTCTCGGGAGGGTCCGCCGCGCGCGGCGGGCGTGCGGGTTGCGCCCGTGTCGCGCCCATGGGGTGACCGCGTGTCCTGGTTGCGCGGGGTGCCGGTGCCGCGATCGCGGGACGCGCGCGCGCCGCCGCCGCGCGGCGCTCGCGCCGGGTGCTCGTCGGCGTGCGCCGTCTGCGCCGACTCCTCCAGCAGCAGCGGTGCGTCGCCCTGGACGATACGCGCCAGGGCCGCGGCGATCTCCAGCGCCGGCACGTTGTGCGTCTGCTCGTACTGCTCGACCAGCGCCTGGAACGGTTCCAGCCCGCCGGCGGCGAGCGCATCGCCGATGCGCTGCTTGAAGCGCGCGATGCGGCGGTCGTTGACCGCCTCGATGCTGGGCAGGCTCATCGGGGTGATCGGCTGGCGCGTGGCGCGCTCGATCGTGCGCAGCATGCCGCGCTCGCGCGGCGCGACGAACAGGATCGCCTCGCCGCTGCGTCCGGCGCGGCCGGTGCGGCCGATGCGGTGCACGTAGGACTCGGTGTCGTAGGGGATGTCGTAATTGAGCACGTGGCTGATGCGGTCGACGTCGAGTCCGCGGGCGGCGACGTCGGTGGCTACCAGGATGTCGATCTGACCGTCCTTGAGCTGCTGCACGGCGCGTTCGCGCAGCGGCTGGGCGACATCGCCGTTGATCGCCGCGACCGAGAAACCGCGCGCCGACAGCTTGCCCGCCAGCTCTTCGGTGGACTGCTTGGTGCGCGCGAACACCAGCATGGCGTCGAACGGCTCGGCCTCGAGGATGCGCGTGAGCGCGTCGAGCTTGTGCATGCCGCTGACCGACCAGTAGCGCTGGCGGGTATTGGGCGCGGTGGTGGTCCTGGCGACGATGGTGATTTCGGCGGGATCGTTCAGGTGACGCTGCGCGATGCGCCGCACCGGCGTCGGCATCGTCGCCGAGAACAGCGCCACCTGGCGCGTCGCGGGCGTGCGCGCGAACACCTTCTCGACGTCGTCGATGAAGCCCATGCGCAGCATCTCGTCGGCCTCGTCGAGCACCAGGCAGGCGAGGCCGTCGAGCCTGAGCGTGCCGCGCTCGAGATGGTCGATCACGCGACCGGGCGTGCCGACCACCACGTGCGCGCCGCGCTTGAGGCCGGCGAGCTGCGGGCCGTAACCCTGGCCGCCGTAGATCGGCAGGACGTGGAAGCCGGGCAGGTGCATGGCGTAGCGCTGGAACGCTTCGGCGACCTGGATCGCCAGCTCGCGCGTCGGCGCCAGCACCAGCACCTGCGGCTGCGCGCGTGCGAGGTCGAGCCGAGCCAGCAGCGGCAGAGCGAAGGCGGCGGTCTTGCCGGTGCCGGTCTGCGCCTGGCCGAGCAGATCGCGACCGGCCAGCAGCGGCGGGATGGTCGCGGCCTGGATCGGCGAGGGCGTTTCGTAGCCGACATCGATCAGCGCGCGCAGCAGCGGCTCGGGCAGGCCGAGGTCGCGAAAGCCGGCGGCGGCCGGCACGGGGACGGGAGTGGCCATGATGCGTTCTCGATGCGCGCAGCGGTCGCGGTAGGCGGCGCGCGCGGGACAGGGGGCCTGCCACTTTAGCCGGTCATGCCCGGATTGCCGAATGCGCCGCGGCACGGCGCCGGGAACATCGACGGCGGGCCGCGGTCTGAGCGTGCATGCACCCCGCCACCACGCTGATGTTCGGACTGACCACCGCCGCCCTGCTGTGGGGCGTGCTGTTCGGCGCCATCGGTTCCGGCTACTTCATCTTTGGCAAGAAGCAGGGCGAACCGATCGTGATGGTCGCCGGCGCCGGGCTGGTCGGCATGACCTTCGTCGTCACCAGCAGCTTGTGGATCGTCGTGCTGGGCCTGCTGCTGTGCCTGCTGCCGTGGCTGTGGCGGCGTCTCACCTGAAGCGCTCGTCGCCGCTCCCCCTCAGGGGATCAGCACCAGCTTGCCGACGCTTTGCCCCGACTCGATGCGTCGTTGCGCGTCAGCGGCCTGCGCCAATGCGAAGGTCTGCACCGGCAATGGCTGCAGGCGGCCATCCGCGAAGCGTTCGAGCAGCCAGCGCATGCCCTCGGCCAGGCGTGGCGCTTCGGCGGCAAGGAAGCTCAGGTTGCAGGCCAGCACGCTGCGGTTGGACCGGGTCATCTCGAGCGGATTGAAGCGCGGCGTGCGCAGCCAGTCGCGTGCCAGCGCCAGCCAGTTCAGGCGGCCATCGCGCGGCAGCATGCTGGCAAATCCGTAGACGCAGAGCTTGCCGGCCGCGGCGAGATGCGCGTAGCTGCGGGCCAGGGTGCTGACGCCGTTGGCATCGAAGATGGCGTGGCAGCCGTGCGGCTGCAGCCGTCGCACTTGCGGCCACGGATCCTGCGCGGACTTGTCGATCACCACGGCAGCGCCCATGGCCGCGGCGTGTGCGCTCTTGTGCGCGGCTCCGACGATGCCGATCACCCGGCAGCCGGCCAGCCGTCCCAGCTGGCACAGGGCCGAGCCGACGCCGCCGGCCGCCGAATGCACCAGCCAGGTATCACCGGGCCGCGGCAGCACCTGCTGCGTCGCCATGAACCAGGCGGTCAGGAACGCGGTCGGCAAGGCGGCCGCCTGCAGCGAGTCGAGGACGGCGGGCAGGGCAAACACCTGACCCGCGGGCACCCGCAGATGGCTGCTGTAGCCCTCGAACAGGGTCAGGGCGACGACGCGGTCGCCGATCGCGCAACCCTGCACGCCCGTGCCCAGCGCAGCGATCCGTCCGGCGACCTCGAAACCCGGCGTGATCGGATAGCCGTGCAGCTGCTTCGCCGAGGCGTACAGGCCCATGCGCACGATGCTGTCGGCGTAGTTGACACCGGCCGCGTCGACGGTGATCAGCACCTCGCCGGCAGCCGGCGACGGGTCGGGTTCCTCGACCAGGCGCAGCCGGTCGTAGCCTCCGGGTCGGTCGATGACGATGCGGCGCATGCCGCGTCTTGTATCACGCGCCGGCGATCAGGCCCTGCTGGCGCAGCCAGGCGGTGAACTGCGGCAATGGCAGGGCGCCGGAGATGCGGGCGGTCTCGCGCCCGTCGCGGAAGGCGACCAGCGTGGGAATGCTGCGGATGCCGAGGCCGCCGGCGCTGGCCGGGTTGGCCTCGGTGTCGAGCTTGGCGAAGCGCAATTGCGGTTCGAACTGGCGCGCGGCCTGCTCGAACACCGGAGCGAACTGGCGGCACGGCCCGCACCACGCGGCCCAGCAGTCGATGATCAGCGGGATCTGCGTGTGCCTGACCAGCGTGGCGTAGTTGGCATCGGTCAGCGCGACCGGATGGCCGTCGAACAGCGGCTGATGGCAGCGGCCGCAGGCCGGCGCGTCGGCGAGGCGGCCGGCCGGGACGCGATTGATCGCGCCGCAGCGCGGGCAGGCGATTTCGATCGGGGTCGGCATGGTGGGCTCCTTGTGTGCAAGGTGGCGATCGCCACCGCGGAATCAAGCGCGACCCGCTGTCGCAGCCGGCGCAACGCGTTACTCTGGATGCCTTGGATTGAACGTCGCAACAGGGGGCGTGATGCGGGCCGGAATCGATCGGGGCATTCGGGCGTGGGTTGCCGCATGCGGGCTGTTCATGCTGGCCGCCTGCGCGCCGCTGCCGCCCAAAGTCGCGCCGCCGCCGCCGGCAGCGCCGGTGATGTTCGCCGGCAGCGTGCTCTGGCGCGAGCACGGCGCATTGCCGCCGGGCGCACAGGTCGTGGTGGCGCTGGTCCGGCAAACCGAGGGCGGGGTGCGCGAACTGGCACACGTGAACGAGCCGGCGCGCACGTCGCCGGCCGGGTTCGCGATCGGCATCGCCGCCGCCGCGCTGAGCGCCGGCGAGTCCTATGCCCTGCAGGCGCGCATCGAGGATGTCCACGGCAAGGTCCTGTGGCGACTGCCGCAGCCGGTGGCCGTGCCGGCCACCGGAACCGCGACGCCGCTGGCGTTGCTGCTGGCGCGGGTCACGCCCTCGCCAGCGTTGACGCGGCCCGCGGTGGCGGCACCCGCCGCGGTCAATGCTCCTCCGGTGGTGTCCGCGCTGGGCATGAAGCCGAGCGGCTGGAACGCTTTCATCTACGGCGAGGAGCGCGCACGCCGGCTCGACACCGTGATCGGCGATGGCCAGGTGCGACGCAGCTATGCCGGGGTGTTGCGGCAGCGCCTGCGGTCGGGGACGGTGATCTTCACCGCCAACCACGGCTGGGTGCGGCTGACCGTGCGTCCCGGCGGCTGCCGTCTCGGCGGCGAACATTACGCCTGGTCGGCGATGCTGGAAGTCACCGGCGCCACCTTCCGAGGTTGTGCGAGCGGCCTTCCCTGACGGCCGCCGCGTCTCGACACCACGTTGACCCGCGGCGCGGCGCGCTGCGCGACAATGGCCGCTTGATCCTGCGGAGTCCGCCCATGAACCCCCAGCCCCTGGCATCCCGGGTCGCCCTCGTCACCGGCGCCTCGTCCGGCATCGGCGCGGCCACGGCGCTGGCGCTGGCGGCGGCCGGCGCACGCGTCGCCCTCGTCGCGCGGCGTGCCGACCGGCTCGACGCTCTGGCCGAGCGCGTCCGCGCTGCCGGTGGCGAGGCGCTGGCGCTGCCCGCCGATCTGCTCGATGAGCACGAGGCCCAGCGCGTGGTGCGCGAGGCCGAAGGCCACTACGGCCGGCTCGACATCCTGGTCAACAACGCCGGCGTGATGTACCTCGAGCCGATCGAGACCGCGGATCTCGGCCGCTGGCGACGCATGCTCGAGCTCAACGTGCTGAGCCTGATCGCCTCGACCCAGGCGGCCCTGCCGGGCATGCGCGCGCGTCATGGCGGGCATGTCGTCAACGTGGCCTCGACCGCCGGTCGCCAGGCCAACCCCAACGCCGGCGGCTATTCGGCGACCAAATGGGGCGTGGTCGGCTTCAGCGAGTCGCTGCGTCGCGAGGTCTGCAAGGACAACATCCGCGTCAGCGTGATCGAACCGGGCGTGGTTGCCACCGAGCTGCGCGAGCACATCGCGCATGCGCCGACGCAGCAGGCGATCAACAGCTGGGCCGAGGGCATGCGCCAGCTGCAGAGCGTCGACGTCGCCAACGCGATCGTGTTCTGCGTCAGCCAGCCCGAACACGTCAACATCAACGAGATCCTGATGCGGCCGACCGATCAGGAGCGCTGAGCGGATGCCGGCGATGCGCGGCGTGCGACGAACAGCCAGCTGTTGAACGGCGTATGTCCCCACAACGGGCGTGCGCTGATGCCCAGGCCCGCATCCGTCAGCACGGCTTCCAGCTCGGCCCGGGTCGGCACGTGTCGCGCCGGCGTGCGCATCCAGCCGGCGAAAGCCAGCAGGTACTCCGCGGCCAGGGTCACGCGGCAGCGCCAGGAACGGTCGCGCAGCACGCCGCGGATCAGCAGCAGGCCGTCGCCGGCCAGCCGGCCGGCGGCCGCGGCGAGCAGGGTGACCTGGGCGTCGCGATCCAGGTAGTGCAGGACGTCCAGCAGCACGACATGGCCGCGCCAGGGCGGCAGCGCGGCGAGATCACCCGCGCGCATTTCGATCGGCGGCTGCAGGCCGCGCGCGGCGGCGCGGCCGGCGGCCACCTTGCGCGGGTCATGATCGATGCCCAGATAGTCGCCGTGGTGGCCGTGCTCGCGCAGCCACTGGCCCAGCAGGCCCATGCCGCAGCCGAGATCCAGCACCGGCAACGTCACCCCGGCGTCGCTGACGAGTGCGCTGATCGCCGCGAACGCCGGATCGTGGCGCAGCTTGCCGCGCACGTAGCCCTGCTGCCAGCGTCCCGCGAAACGCGCGCTGATGCGCGTCGCTGCCGGCGGGTTGGCTTGCGGTCGCAGGTCGTGGCGGGCTCGGGTCGGTTTCAAGGAGGCGGACGATCCGTCACCGGTGCAGGCGCGTCAGCATGGCACGGTCGGCGGCCGGCGTACCCGTGAGCTGCCCGTCGTGCCGATCGCGCCGGGTCGATGCAGTGCCGGGGCGGATTCGCCGCGTATCGTGCGCGCGCCGGTCAGCCGCTAATCTCGCTGCTTTCCGCCGCCGGTCTCCGCCATGAATCCCCTTTCCCGTCTGCGTGCCCTCGACACGTTCCAGCGCCACGTGGTCGCGGCCAGCTTCCTCGGCTGGACACTGGACGCGTTCGATTTTTTCCTGCTGGTGATGATGTTGCCGACGCTGGCACGCACCTTCGCGGTCGGCGTGCCGGCCGTCGCCGTCGCCATCACCCTGACGCTGGCGATGCGCCCGTTGGGCGCGCTGATCTTCGGCCGTCTGGCCGACCGCTACGGGCGGCGCCCGGTGCTGATGGCCGACATCGTCCTGTTCAGCGTGCTGGCGGCACTGGCCGCGGCCTCGACCTCGCTGGTCATGCTGCTGGTGCTGCGCGCGCTGTTCGGCATCGCGATGGGCGGCGAGTGGGGCCTCGGCGCGGCCCTGACCATGGAGAGCATTCCGGCCGCGGCCCGCGGCGTCGTGTCGGGCTTGCTGCAGGAAGGCTATGCGTTCGGTTATCTGCTGGCCGCGGCGGCGTACTTCGGCCTGTTCGCCTGGATCGGCTGGCGCGGCATGTTCCTGCTTGGCCTGCTGCCGGCGCTGCTGGTGCTGTATGTGCGCCGGCACGTGCCGGAATCGCCGGTCTGGAGCGCCCACCGCGGGCGTGTCGGCACGCAGCCGTCCGGCGGCTGGCGCAAGCTGGTGCCGCGCTTCCTGTTCCTGGTGCTGCTGATGACGGCGTTCAATTTCTTCAGCCATGGCTCGCAGGATCTGTATCCCACTTTCCTGCAGCAACAGCGCCATTTCAGCGTGCAGCAGACCGGCCTGCTGACGATGGTTCTGAACGTGGGCGCCATCCTCGGCGGTCTTTTCTTCGGCGCCATGTCCGAGCGCATCGGGCGTCGCCGGGCGATCGTGATCGCAGCCCTGCTGGCGTTGCCCGCGATTCCGCTCTGGGTCTGGGCGCCGACACCGTTGCTGCTCGGGGTTGGCGCCTTCGCGCTGCAGTTCATGGTGCAGGGTGCCTGGGGCGTGGTGCCGGCGCACATCAACGAGTTGTCACCCGAAGGCGTGCGCGGCACGCTGCCGGGCTTCGCCTATCAGACCGGCAACCTGATCGCGGCCAGCACCGCGCCGCTGCTGTCGATGCTGGCGCTGCGCCAGCAGGGGGATTACGCCGCGGTGCTGGCGTTTTTCGTCGCCGGCGTTGCCGTGCTGGTGGCGGTGATCACCGCGCTGGGCCCGGAAGCGCGGGGCGCCCGCTTCGGCGCGGCCCCCGCGCATGAACGCCGGCGCATGCGCGATCCGGAGTGACGATGCGGAGTGACGATCCGCGATGGCGCCGCTACCATGCCCGGTTTCCCGCGAGGTGAGCGCATGAAGGCCGGCAAAGACGCAGTGGTCCGCATCCACTACACGCTGAGCGATGCGACCGGGTTGGCGATCGAGAGTTCGCGCGAGCGCGGCGAACCGGTCGCGGTGCTGCTCGGACGCGGCGGTCTGATCGCCGGCGTGGAGCGGGCACTGGAAGGCCGCGCGGCCGGCGAACAGTTCAGCGTGACCGTCGCTGCCGAAGACGCCTACGGCCCGCGTCGCGAGGACGCCATCCAGCGCGTGCCGAAGAAATACTTCCAGCGACCCGATCGCCTCAAGCCCGGCATGGTCACCACGCTGGCACTGAAGGACGGCGGCCGGCAGACGGTCATGGTCCGCAAGGTCGGCATGACCACCATCGACGTCGACACCAATCATCCGCTGGCGGGCCGGGAGCTGAGCTTCGACATCGAGATCGTCGAGGTGCGCGCGGCGCAGCCGGAAGAGCTGGCGCACGGGCACGCGCACGGTCCGCAGGGGCACCCGCACGCCGACTAGACCGGGTGCGGTGCCGGAGCAGGCCGCGCGTCCCGGGGCGACGCGACGGCGGCACCGGAGCGCTACTCCAGTACGCGCTTGCCGTAGAGGAAATGCCGCGCCCAGTAGGGGTTGGCTAGCGGGTCCAGGCGCACCGTGCCGCCGGTGTCGGGCGCATGCACGAAGCGGCCCTTGCCGACATAGATGCCGACATGGCTGACGCCGCCGCCCTCGGTCGCGAAAAAAACCAGATCGCCGGGCGCCAGCTGGCCGCGAGTCACCCGCGGCGCATCCAGGGCGCCCATCTGTCGGGTCGTGCGCGGCAGTACGACTCCCGCCGCCGTACGAAACACGTAATCGACCAGACCGCTGCAGTCGAAGCCGCTGCCGGGTGTATTGCCGCCGTAGCGATAGGGCGTGCCGACCAGGCCGATCGCGCTGAACAGCACATCATTGGCGCGCTCGGCATAGCCGGTTCCGGGTTGCGGTCGCGGCGGCGCGCTGGCGCAGGCGGTCAGCAGCAGCAAGGCTGACCAGGCAAGGGCACGCGACGCGAGGCGGCGGGGAGGCATCGGCGATCCGGCAGCAGACGACCGCAGCCTAGCCAAGAGCGCAACGTCTGGAAACCCCGCACCGCCGGGCAGGGCGGATGCCGGGTCCGCTGTCGCGACGCGCTACCGCGACGCGTCGCGGCGGTCCGTGAATCAGCCGGCCAGGTCGAGGCGTACCGGCGCGGACACGTCGGCCGGCTCGAGCGCGGCGGCCAGTTCATCGGCCATGCTGCGGTCGAAGGCGTACTGGCGTTCCATGGCCGCCTTGCGCACGTTGGCGGCGATCGGTGCGCCGGCGGCCAGTTCCGCGAACAGGGCCTGCTGCTGGGCGTCGAAGCCCGGGTCGGCGCGCGCCTCATCCAGTGCCGTGATCAGCGTTGCCAGCCAGCCGGATTGCGGCGAGCGCAGGGCGAGCAGCAGGGTGGGCGTGGTGGCAGCCATGGCGAAACCTCCGGAGTTGTCCATGGACAAGCAGGAACAATGCCAAATGTAAAAATTGATGAAATACATCATTTTGAAGGTCCTATTGAAAGCTGGTTCGACCCAGTCGCGTCACTTCCCGCGGCCGACCTGGACACCCCGGGTCAGGCTCCGACCCGCAACCTGCCGCTGGACGCCCTGCCTGCGGTGATCGCAAGGCGTCGCCTGCGTCGATCCGCGCGCCGACCCTGGTCGCAGCGCCCGCCGGGACCACGCCTGCCGCGGCGCCCGCGCGGCGGCCGCATGCCGCCGGCGCGGTGGCCTTCGGATCGCGCAGCGGTCCGCCGCCATCCCGGGCTGCGTAAACTGGATGGATGGACCGGCACAGCGATGTACTGATATTGGGCGGCGGCGTGATCGGCCTTGCCTGCGCGCTGTATCTGCGCCACGCCGGTGCCGGCGTTCGCATCCTCGAGCAGGGCACCCCGGCGGGCGCGGCCTCGCACGGCAATTGCGGCACCCTGACGCCCAGCCACGCGCCGCCGCTGTCGGCGCCCGGCACGATCGGCCGCGCGCTGGGTTGGATGCTCAAGCGCGATGCGCCGCTGTATGTCAATCCGCGACCCGATCTCGAACGGTTGCGCTGGCTGCTCGGCTTCGCGCGTCGCTGCAACCCGCGCGATTTCGCCGCCACCGCCGATGCGCGCGCGGCCATCCTGCAGCGCTCGCGTCGGCTGATCGAGGCGCTGGTGCATGCGCAGGGACTGGAGTGCGGCTTTGCGCCCTCCGGCACCCTGATCGTGTTTCGCGATCGGCGTGCCTTCGAACGCGAGCGCGGGCACGCCGATGCGCTGCGCCGGCTGCAGATCGCGGTCGAGGTTCTCGACGGCGCCGCCACCGAGGCGTTGGAGCCGGCGCTGGCACCCGGCGTGGCCGGCGCCTTCCGGCATCCGGGCGATGCCTGCCTGCGCCCCGACCGTTACGGCGCGGAGCTGGCACGGCGAGTGACCGAGCAGGGCGGCGTGATCGAACCGGGCGCGCACATCGCGGGCTTTCGCCTTGACGGCGCACGCATCGCCGCGGTCGCCACGTCGGCTGGCGAGTTCAGCGGCGATCGTGTCGTGCTCGCGCTCGGCGCCTGGTCGCCGCTGACCGCACGGGCGCTGGGGTTACGGCTGCCGATGCAGCCCGGCAAGGGCTACTCGATCACCTGGCCGGCCCAGGCCGCCGCGCCGCGCATGCCCCTGGTACTGAAGGAGCGCAGCGTCTGCGTCACCGCCTGGGGCGACGGCTTCCGGCTCGGCAGCACCATGGAGTTTTCGGGGTATGTCGAAGGCCTCAACCGGGTGCGCCTGGATGCGCTGACGCGCGGCGCGCGTGATTACCTGCGCCACGTGCCGCAGGTACCGCCGCAGGAAGAGTGGTGGGGCTGGCGGCCGATGTGCGTGGACGAACTGCCGCTGATCGGCCCCAGCACGCGCTGGAGCAATCTGCTGCTGGCCACCGGGCACGGCATGCTCGGCGTCAGCATGTCGGCGGCGACCGGCGAACTGGTAGCGGCGCTGTGTACCGGCGGCGCACCGCAACTGGATCCGAGCCCCTACGCCCCCGCCCGCTTCGGCCTCTAGCTCGGCCCGCACCGGTGCCGGGCGCGCCGGCCCCCGACCGTCCCTGATGGGGCTTGTACAGAGGCCCCGGCTCCCTGCATGCCGTCAGCGGGGCGTGCGCCGGTCACGGGGTCGGGACGGAGCGCCACGGGCAGGTCGGCAGCGGCCCCGGGCCGGGGCGCTCGGCGCTCGGGCGCAACCCCGATGCGTATCCGGGCGGGCCGGGCGGTCCGCGACGCAGCGCCGCATGCAATGGACGGGCACAGCGCCTAGGATGCGGTTCCGGTTCCGCGAGGGTCACCGTCATGAAAGCCAACGTCGGTCGTCTGGATCGCATCGTGCGCATCGCCATCGGCCTCGTTCTGCTGTCACTGATCGTGCTGCTGCCGGGTCCCGAGCGCTGGTGGGGGCTGCTCGGCGTGATCCCGCTCGCCACCGCCTCGCTGAGCTTCTGCCCGCTCTACAGCCTGCTCGGCATCAGCAGTTGTCCGGTGCGCAACACCTGAGATCCGGTCCGTGACCGGATATACCCTGCAGCAAGGCCGAGTGCCGCTGCTGCTCAGCCTGCCGCACGACGGCACCGCCCTGCCGCCGGACGTGGCGGCGACGTTGACGGACTCGGCGCGCGCGCTGCCCGACACGGACTGGCTGGTCGGCCGGCTGTACGCGTTCGCGGGCGAGCTGGGTGCCAGCGTGCTGACCCCGCGCTGGTCGCGCTACGTGGTCGATCTCAACCGTCCGCCGGACGGTGCATCGCTGTATCCGGGCCAATTCGAGACCGGCATCTGTCCGTTGCGCAGTTTCTCCGGCGCACCGATCCATCGTGATGGCGCTGCGCCCGATGCCGCCACGATCGCCGCGCGCGTCGAGGCCTACTGGCAGCCCTACCATGCCGCGCTCGGCGCTGAGCTCGAGCGCTTGCGCGCCACCCATGACCGTGTCGTGCTGTGGGATGGACACTCCATCCGCGGCGAGCTGCCGCACCTGTTCCCGGGCACCTTGCCCGACCTCAATCTGGGGACCGCCGACGGCGCCAGCTGCGGCCCCGGTCTGGCGTTGGCGCTGGCGCATGCGCTCGGCGCGCAATCGGCCTATACCTTTGCCATCAACGGCCGCTTCAAGGGCGGCTACATCACACGCCATTACGGGCGGCCCGGGCAGGGCATCCATGCGGTCCAGCTGGAGCTGGCGCAGCGCACCTATCTGGACGAAGCGACGGCGCGCTGGGACGCCGCGCGCGCCACGGCCCTGCAGGGCCTGCTGCGGCGGTTGCTGGAAACCGCGTTGGCGGCGCTGTGAGCATCCGGACGGCGCCCGGGGCATTGCTGAACAGCCGCACGCGCACGGCCGCGCGCGTTCAGCTGCGGGAAGGGCGGCGCGGGGCAGTGTTCCTGCGCCGCATCGCCGATGGCCATCCGGCCCGGTCTGCGGCCCAACTTTTCACGACGAGGTGAGTTCCATGCGCAAGATCGCGATCACGGCCCTGCTGGCGGGCGGGCTTTTGCTGTCGGCGGGCGCCTTCGCCCAAGGCGCGGCGCAGCCCGAGCCGGCCAAGCCGGCATCGGCCCATGCCATGAAGCACCAGATGAAGCACGAAACCAAGCACCAGCAGATGATGGAGAAAAAGCACGAGGAAAAGATGGAGCACAAGAAGGCATGGCACCCCAAGAAGACCATGCACCATGCCGCCAAGAAGGCTCCGCATCACGAAATGAAGAAGGCGATGCCGGCACCGGCCAAGAGCGGCGGCTGATCACCGCGTAATGCAGCCGCTGTCCGCAACCCCGGCCGGATGCCCGGCCGGGGTTTTCATTCCCGTCCATCTCACTGGGTGACCGACTGCACCCGGTCGCGCGAACAGCGATGCTCGCGGTACGCGCTCGGCGGCGAGCCGTTGCCGGGCAGTGTCTGCGGAGTGACACGGGCCTCCTCGCGCAGCAGCACGTGATCGTCCAGATCGCGCGCGCTCAGACGGTAGCGTCCGGGTCGCAGCCAGAGCAGGCGCACCTCGCCGGGACATTCGAGCACCAGGCGGTCGGCCGGCACCGCATCGGCGCCCTCGTCCCGGTAGCGCGCGTCGATCAGGCACGGGAAATGACCCATGCACAGCCCGTCGCCGACCTGGTACGGATCACGCAAGCCGCCGAGGCTGAGCCAGGTCGGGCGATCGCGCACCAGCAGCTCCTGCGGGAAAAACACGCTGACATCGTAGGCGCCCGGACGCAGCGACCACGGTCTGCCGGCGGCGTCCTCGAACACGATCGGCTGCGTCGGATGCAGCGCCGCGATCACGGCGCTCCAGGTCGGCTGGTCGTCGCTGACATTGATGTGACCGAACAGCATGGTCTGTTCGACCACCAGCGGATCGATGCCGGAAACCTGCATGAAATGCTCCGCCATCGACCGGCCTCCCAGATACACGCCTTGCTTCTGGACGTGCGCATAGCCGGCGTTGACGACCAGACGCGCGCCGGGGTGACCCTTGATCGCGCGATCGTAGAGATTCAGCGCCTGCTCGTATTCGCGCGCATCACCGGTGGCGTCGGACTCGGCCTCGTAGGCGACCACGCGGTAGCCGAGCTTGAGCGCGCTGCGCACCATCTCGGCGTAGATCGGCTCCTCGGTGTAGAAGCCGGTCGCGCGGACGGGATAACCGCGCCGTGCCAGCGCCGGCATATCGCTGTTGTAGAGGGTTTCGGCCGCGAAGGTGTTGAAGCCCTCGGCGCGCAGTTTCGCCAGCAGCTGCACGGTCAGGGTGCGGGTGATCGGCGCGCTGTGGTTCTCGTTGAGAAAGATCGCCTTGCGGTCCTTGGCCAGCGCGGTGATCGCGTCCAGCGCCGGCAGCGCGTGCCAGCGCGGATCGGCCAGCGGCGAGGGCGCATCGCCGGGCTGTGCCGGTTGCGCGATCGAGAAGCTGCGCTCGGCGGCCACATAATCGCCGATGTAGGTCTGATACCAGCTGACGTACTGGCTGAAGATGGCGTGGAAGGCCGCACCCTTGTCGCCGTCGTAGGCGTTGCGCATCAGCTGGTATTGCGCCAGCAGCCCGCGCACCTGCTTCGCCTGATCGAAGATCCGCTCGGACTTGTCGAAGGCGGCGATCTGCTCGGCCTGCCACTGCGCCGGCGTCGGTTGCGCGTCCTGCGCCATCGCCGCGGACGCGCCGCCGGCCAGTACCAGCAGCATGCAGAGCAGGCGCGGCAGCGCGGCAGGACTCGGGCGCATCGGCATCGGCGTGACCCTTGCGACGGCTGGCGCCGAGTCTAGCCCGATCCGGGGGCGCCGACGCGAGCCGGCGATCAGGCCCCGAAATCGAGCCCCGCGGTCAGCCGCCGCTGCGCGCGTTCGTAGGCCGGCGCCAGCGCGCCGGAGCAGTGCACGTCCATGCCGAGGTCGCGCAGGCGGCCGTCGAACAGGCTGTAGATCCAGCCATGCACGGCCAGCGGCTGGCCGCGCTCCCAGGCATCCTGCACGGTGGTCGTCTGGCAGACATTGACCGCCTGCTCGATCACGTTCAGCTCGCACAGGCGCGCGTGGCGCAGGCTCGGCAGGTCGAGCTCGGCCAGCGCCGCCTGGTGCTTGTGCATCACGTCGCCGACATGGCGCAGCCAGTTGTCGGCGAGACCGACGCGGCGTTCCTCCAGCACCGCCTGCACGCCGCCGCAGCCATAGTGGCCCACGACCATGACGTGCTCGACCTTGAGCACGTCGACCGCGAACTGCAGCACGCTCAGGCAGTTGAGGTCGGCGTGCACGACGACATTGGCGACGTTGCGGTGCACGAACACCTCGCCCGGCGGCAGGTCGACGATCTCGTTGGCCGGCACGCGACTGTCGGAGCAGCCGATCCAGAGGTACTTCGGCGCCTGCTGCTGCGACAGGCGCCTGAAGAAACCCGGATCGCGCTCGTGCAGGCGTTCGGCCCAGCGGCGATTGTTCTCGAGCAGATCGGTGAGCGTATTCATGGCGAGGGCGCTCGCAGGATGGATGGTGAGGATGGCGGTCGCCGCCCTGACGCTCAGAACGTGGCGTTGCCGGGTGCGCGCGGGTAGGGGATGGCGTCGCGGATGTTGGCGAGGCCGCAGACGTAGCAGACCAGGCGCTCGAAGCCCAGCCCGAAGCCGGCGTGCGGCACCGTGCCGTAGCGGCGCAGATCGCGGTACCAGCCGTAGTGCGCCGGGTCGAGCCCGAACTGCACGATGCGCGCGTCGAGCACATCGAGGCGTTCCTCGCGCTGGCTGCCGCCGATGATCTCGCCGATCCCGGGTGCCAGCACGTCCATCGCGGCGACGGTACGGCCGTCGGCGTTGAGGCGCATGTAGAAGGCCTTGATCTTTTCGGGATAGTTCATCACCACCACCGGGCGGCCGACGTGCTCCTCGGTGAGATAGCGCTCGTGCTCGGTCTGCAGGTCGTGGCCCCACTCCGGCGCGTATTCGAAACGGCGGCCGGATTTCCTGAGGATCTCGACCGCCGCGCCGTAGTCGATGCGCTCGAATGGCGCCTCGATCAGCGCCTCGAGCCGGCTGACCGCGTCGGGCTGCACGCGCTGGGCGAAAAAGGCCATGTCGTCGGGACGCTCGGTCAGCACCGCCTTGAACAGATACTTCAGGAATGCCTCGGCGAGATCGGCGTCGGCCGCGAGATCGGCGAACGCGATCTCCGGCTCGATCATCCAGAACTCGGCCAGATGCCGTGCGGTGTTGGAGTTCTCGGCGCGGAAGGTCGGGCCGAAGGTGTAGACCTTGCTCAGCGCCAGGCAGTAGGCCTCGACGTTGAGCTGGCCCGAAACGGTCAGGAACGCCTCCTTGCCGAAGAAGTCCCGGCCGAAGTCGATGCCGCCGGCCGCCGTGCGCGGCAGATTGGCGAGATCCAGCGTCGAGACGCGAAACATCTGCCCGGCGCCCTCGGCATCCGAGGTGGTGATGATCGGCGTGTTGACCCAGACGAAGCCCTGCTCGCTGAAGTAGCGGTGGATCGCCGCCATCAGGGTGTGGCGCACGCGCGCCACGGCGCCGAACAGGTTGGTGCGCGGGCGCAGGTGCGCCACCTCGCGCAGGAATTCCAGCGAGTGTGCCTTGGGCTGGATGGGGTAAGTCTCGGGATCGTCGACGAAGCCCGCCACCTCGATGCGCGTCGCCTGGATTTCCCAGGCCTGGCCCTTGCCCTGAGACGACGCCAGCGCGCCCTGGACGATCACCGCGCAGCCGGCGGTCAGGCGCGTGATTTCGCTTGCGTAGTTCACCAGTGTCGCCGGTGCGACGACCTGGATCGGATCGAAGCAGGAGCCGTCGCTGACGTTGACGAACGACAGCCCGGCCTTGGAATCGCGTCGCGTGCGCACCCAGCCGCGCACCGTCACCACGGCGCCGGCTCCTGCCGCGCCTGCCAGGGCCTGCTTCACGCTGATCGCCGTCATCGCTTGAAACTCCGTCGCGGGCACCGCATACCGGCACCGGGAGCCGGCGATCATAATGGAAGCCCGGCGCTGCCCTGAACCGCGCGGTCGGGTCCATCGGATCCGGCGCGCTCCGTGGTACTACACTGCCGACTGCCATTGACTCCGGTACGCCATGAGCATCCGCCTCACCGCCAGCGCACGCGACCGCATGCAGGCCTTCCTGGCGCAGACGCCCGCGGCGGCGGCGGTGCGTTTCGGCGTCAAGCGCACCGGCTGCTCCGGCTTTGCCTACACCGTCGATCTGGCCGAGCAGGTGCGTGACGACGATCGCGTGTTCGATCTGGATGGCGTGCGCGTGGTGGTCGATGCCGCCAGCCTGCCGCTGGTGGAGGGTACCGTGATCGACTTCCGCCGCGACGGGCTCAACGCCAGCTTTGCCTTCCACAATCCGCAGGCCACCGGCGCCTGCGGCTGCGGCGAGAGCTTCACCGTCGAGCCCGCCGCCTGACCGGCTCGCCTTGCGGCTGTCCGCCGGATCCCGCTATAGTTGCGAGTTCCTGCGCGCGCGCAGGGCCTTGCCTCACCGCTCTGCGGGAGGCTGCCATCCCCGCAAGGGGTGACACCCACAAGGAGACACCATGCGTCACTACGAAGTCGTTTTCATGGTCCATCCGGACCAGAGCGAGCAGGTCCCGGCGATGATCGAGCGCTACAAGGCGCTGATCGAGGCCGACGGCGGCAAGATCCACCGCCTCGAGGACTGGGGCCGCCGCCAGCTGGCCTACGGCATCGAGAATCTCGCCAAGGCCCACTACGTGCTGATGAACATCGAGTGCGGCCAGGCCGTGCTTGGCGAGCTGGAGGCGGGATTCCGCTTCAATGACGCCGTGCTGCGCCATCTGGTGATGCGCCGCGACGATGCCGTCAGCGAGCCCTCGCCGATCCTCAAGGCGAAGGAAAAGGAGGACAGCAAATCGTCCCGCCGCCGTGACGACGAGGCCGGCGAAGGCGTCGGCACCTTCGGCCAAGACGAAGCCGCCTGATCAAGGAGCCTGCCATGTCCAAATTCTTCCGCCGCCGCAAGTTCTGCCGTTTCACCGCCGAGCACGTGACCGAGATCGACTACAAGGATCTCAACACGCTGCGCCAGTACATCACCGAGACCGGCAAGATCGTCCCCAGCCGCGTCACCGGCACCAAGGCGCGCTACCAGCGCATGCTGTCGCTGGCGGTCAAGCGCGCGCGGTTCCTGGCGCTGTTGCCGTACACCGATCAGCACGACATCTGAGGCCTGTGCGTCCGCGGTGCGGACGCCGTGCCCCTGTTCGGACAACCGTCCGCGGCTGCGCCGGCTCGCCGGCGCTAACGAAGTGGAGAGACCCATGGAACTGATCCTGCTCGAAAAAGTGAAAAACCTCGGCAACCTCGGCGACAAGGTCAATGTCAAGCCGGGCTACGGCCGCAATTACCTGGTGCCGCAGGGCAAGGCGGTCCCGGCCACGGCGGCCCAGCTCGCCGCGTTCGAACAGCGTCGTGCCGAGCTGGAGGCCAAGGCCGGCCAGCTGCTGGCCGCCGCCGAGGCGCGCAAGGCGCAGATCGAGGGCGCCAGCGTCACCATCGCCGTCAATGCCAGTCCGGAAGGCAAGCTGTACGGCTCGGTCGGTACCCGCGACATCGCCGAGGCCTTCACCGCACAGGGCTTCGTGCTGGAGAAGAGCGAGGTGATCCAGGCCGACGGCCCGATCCGCGCCATCGGCGAGTTCGAGGTGCCGGTCGTGCTGCACGCCGACGTGCAGGTCACGGTCAAGGTGGTCGTGGTCGCCGAGAAAAGCTGAGTTCCCGGCGGGCTCATCCCGTGCCGGCCGGGGAGGGCCGACGCCACGGGATCCCGGCGCCGCGATGCGACACCGTGCGTGGACGCTGCGGGCAACCGGGGTCCGAGGTCCCTTCCGACGGGCGCCGTGAGGCGCCCGTCGGCGTTTGCGGCGGCATGCGATGAGCCCGGTCGCCGACGCCATGCCGATGGTCGCCGCACAGCTTATCCACAGACTTGTTCTCTTCCTTTGAGACGACGCTGTGCCCATCATGCAGCGACGCCTGCGCAGGCGCCGCCGCCGCACCGGAGCACCCATGGCCGCCGTGTTCCCCGATCGCAAACCGCTCTCCAGCGTCGATGCGCTGCGGGTGCCGCCGCACTCGATCGAGGCCGAGCAGGCCGTGCTGGGCGGCGTGATGCTGGCGCCGGAGGCCTGGGATCGCGTTGCCGACCGATTGACCGAAGACGATTTCTACCGCAAGGACCACCGGCTGATCTACCGCGCCCTCAGCCAGCTGTCGCAGCACGGCATGCCGTGCGACGCGGTGACGCTGGGTGAGTGGTTCGAGTCCAACAACCTCGCCGAGATGATCGGCGGCGCGTCGTATCTGATCGAGCTGGCCAACGCCACGCCCAGCGCGGCCAACATCGCCGCCTACGCCGACATCGTGCGCGACAAGTCGGTGCTGCGGCAGCTGATCGACGCCGGCACCCTGATCGCCGAGGACGGCTACCGTCCCGACGGCAAGACCACGCCGGAGGTGATGGAGCTGGCCGAGCAGCGCGTGTTCAGCATCGCCGAGGCCGGCGCGCGAGGGCGCAAGGGCTTCGTCGACATGCGCAGCGCCGCGCGCGACGCCGTGCGCATCCTGCACGAGCGCTACGAGAATCGCGGCCAGCTGACCGGCACGCCGACCGGCTTCGTCGATCTCGACAACCTGACTTCGGGCCTGCAGAAATCCGACCTGATCATCGTCGCCGCGCGCCCGGCGATGGGCAAGACCGCCTTCGCGCTCAACATCGCCGAGCACGCCGCGATCCACGCCAAGAAATCGGTCGCGCTGTTCTCGATGGAAATGTCCGCCTCGCAGCTGGCGTTCCGCCTGATCTCCTCGATCGGCCGCATCGACCAGACCCACCTGCGCAACGGCGACATCGCCGAGGAGGACTGGCCGCGCGTGACCAGCGCGATCCGGCTGCTGGGCGAGGCCAAGATCTTCATCGACGACACCCCGGCGCTGTCGCCGGTGGATCTGCGCTCGCGCGCACGCCGGCTGCAGCGCGAGCACGGCCTCGGCCTGATCGTGATCGACTACCTGCAATTGATGCAGGTGCCCGGCAACAAGGAGAATCGCGCCACCGAAATCTCGGAAATCTCGCGCGGACTGAAGGCTCTGGCCAAGGAACTCGACATCCCCGTGGTCGCCCTCTCGCAGCTCAACCGTTCGCTCGAACAGCGCACCGACAAGCGTCCGGTGATGGCGGACCTGCGCGAGTCCGGTGCCATCGAGCAGGACGCCGACGTGATCATGTTCATCTACCGCGACGAGTACTACAACAA
>JAGWPB010000102.1 GCA_028870665.1 Lysobacteraceae bacterium | reverse complement strand
CCCGCTGCGCCAGACGCTGAAACCAGGCCGCGCCCTCCAGCGGCCGCGCGCCCTCGCTGCCGAGCGCCGCGCGCGCGCCGTCGTAGACAAACACCAGATCGAGATCGGAGGCAAAGCCCAGCTCCTCGCCGCCGAGACTGCCGTAGCCCAGCACGGCGAAGCCCGAGCCGCTGCCGGGTGGGCGGCCATGGCGCGCGACCAGTTCGCGCTCGGCCAGCGTCAGCACGGCGGCGATCACCGCCTCGGCCAGCGCCGCCAGCCGGCGCGCGGTGGCGATGGCATCGGCACGCTCGTCGCTGAAGGCCAGTCCGAGCCGGAATGCGAAGCTGGCCTTGAGCTCATTCAGGCGCTCCAGCTCGCCCTCGGCGTCGCGCTCGTCGAGCGCCGCCAGCGCCGCACCGATCTCGGCGGAAATCTCCGCGCGCCGCAGCGGCAGCCGTTCGATGCGCGGATCGAGCACGTCATCGAGCAGCAGCGGCTGCGCGATCACGCGCTCGGCCAGGAAGGCGCTGCGCGCGAACAGGTCGGCCAGGCGCCGGCGCGCCGCCGGCGCCTCCTCGAGCAGGGCCAGATACGCCGCGCGGCGGGCGATGCTCTGCAGCAGTCGCAGCAGGCGTTCGAGCGCGGCCGACGGCGCGGTGCTGGCCTGCGCGGCGTCCAGCAGCGCCGGCAGCACGCGCTCCAGTCGCGCCCGCGCCTCCGCGCTCATCGCCCGCAGCGTGGCGCTTGCGGGCAGCGCGGCCAGCGCCGCGCCTGCTTCGGGGTCGGCAAAACCGGCCGCCTGCAGCATCGCCGCGTCCAGGCTGCCATCCTGCGCCGCGCGCCACAGCGCCGCGCCGATGCCGGCGCTCGGTGGGCGCTGCGCGCCGCCCGGCAACAGCACCGCGGCGAACTCCCCGGCGACCGCGGCACGATGCGCCGCAAGCGCATCCGCCAGCGGCGCCCAGTCGGGATAACCCAGCGTCAGCGCCAGGCGCAGGCGATCCTGCGCCGACGCAGGCACATCGTGGGTCTGCTGGTCGCGCAGCATCTGCACGCGGTTTTCCAGCCGGCGCAGGAACAGGTAGGCCTCGCGCAGGCGGCGCGCACGCGCCACGCCCATGCGACCGCGCGACTCCAGCGCGGCCAGCGCGGGCAGCAGCCCGGGCACCCGCAGCGCCGGCTCGCGACCGCCGCGGATCAGCTGCTCGAGCTGGACCAGAAACTCGATTTCGCGAATGCCGCCGGGGCCGAGCTTGAGGTTCTCGGTGAGATCCTTGCGCGCCACCTCGGCGTCGATCAGCGCCTTCATCGCGCGCAGGCCGGCGAACGCCGTGTAGTCGAAATAGCGCCGGTAGACGAACGGCCGCAGCTGCGCCAGCAGACGGCGCCCGGCGCCCAGATCGCCCGCCACCGGCCAGGCCTTGATCCAGGCATAACGCTCCCAGTCGCGGCCATCGCGCTGGTAGTACTGCTCCATCGCCGCGAACGACTGCGCCAGGCGGCCGGCGGCGCCGAACGGGCGCAGGCGCAGGTCCACGCGCGCCACCTGGCCGTCGGCGCTGGTGTCGGCCAGCAGGCCGACCATGCGCTGGCCGAGCCGCGCGTAGTACTCGCCGGCCTCCAGCGGCCGCGCGCCATCGCTGACGCCGTCCTCGGCGTAGGCGAGGATCAGATCGACGTCGGAGGAAAAGTTCAGCTCTCCGCCGCCCAGCTTGCCCAGGCCCAGCACCAGCAGGCGCTGCGGTTCGCCGGTGGCGTCACGGACGACGCCGTGGCGCTGCGCCAGCATGCGCTCGGCCGCGCCCAGCGCGGCCTCGATCAGGCCGGCGTACAACGCATTGGTGGCGGCGAGGGTACCCGGCAGATCGTCGAAGTCGTTGACGTCGCGAAACACCAGCCGCAGCGCCTCGGCACGGCGCAGGCGGCGCAGCGCGGAATGCTGCGCCGCCTCGTCGAGCCCGGCCAGCGGCAACGCCGCCGCGCGCGCACCGGCATCGCCGGGAGCGCGCAGCCAGTCCAGCGCGGACGGGCTCAGCAGGGTCGGATCGCGACACCACGCGTCCCAGGCGAAATCGCTGGCCAGCAGCGTGCGCCGCACGCGTTCGGCGACGCCGGCGTCGTCGTGCAGCGGCACGCCGGCCGCGCGGCAGCGGGCGACCAGATCGGCATAGCGCTCGGCGACCAGGGCCTCGAGCGCGGGCGTCAGCGATAACGGCATGCCCGGATCATAGCCGGCGCAAAACAGGGCCCGCCGGGTTGCCCCGGCGAGCCCCGGCCCGGGCGCGCCGCGCGCGTGTTGCTGCGGCGACCTCGTCGTGTCGCGCCCTGCTGCCGCGCGGGCGCTCGGCACCGACAGCACGCGCGCCTCACGCCCGGCATGCGCGGCGACGGCGCGCGGCCGCGCCGGCCGCTCGCCGCAGGGCTCACGCCGGCCCTTCCGGCTTCGGCGCCGGACCGAAGATCTCCAGCGCCAGCGTGCCCAGCCCCCACAGCAGCAGGCCGAACACGAGCAGGCCCAGCGGCACCGCCAGCAGCGTCCAGTGCTGCGCCTTGGTGACCATCAGCAGCACCAGCAGCGCATCGAACAGGAAGTGCACCAGGATGCTGCCCGGCAACCCGTGCCGCGTGCGCACATAAGCCAGCAGCAGGCCGAGCCCCATCTGCGGCAGCACGAACAGCGGATGGATCCACCACGGGCTCAGCGCATCGGACTGGTAATTGCTGATGTGCGCCAGCCCGAACACCAGCGCCGAGAGCCACACCAGGCCGCGGAAGTGACGCTCGATGAAGGCCGCCGTCGCGCGCCCGTAGAGCGGCCAGGCCAGATAGCCGACGGCGAAGGCCGCGGTGAAGGCCAGCAGACGCTGCAGCAAGTTCGGCGTGAAATCGAGCAGTCGCGTCGCCATGAGGACCGCAAAGAACGGCAGCGCCATCCACAGCAGCGCCACGCCGAAACGACGCGCCGAGAGAAAGCCGCGGAACACGCACTCCTCCAGCGTCGCGGCCAGCGCGATCAGCAGCAGCGCCAGCGGACTGCGCAGCAGCGGCGACTGCATCAGCAGGTTGCTCTTCGCCACGCTCAGATGCAGCGCCAGCGAGGCCGCGCCCGCGGGCAACAGCAGCAGCAGCGACACGGCGTAGCCGATGCCGACGAGCCGCAGGATTTCCATCGCAGCCGGGCGCAGCCGTTGTGGCCCGCTCAACCACGGGGTCGTGCCGGCGACGGCTCGCGACGGCCGCAGCACGAAGTCGCGCAGCGCGCCGTGCGGCACGCGGCCCTCCGTGGCGTTCATGCATGCGCCGGCGCTGATGGCATGGCGGCCACGCTAGAGGCGCCGCGTGCGCAACGCAATCGGGGACAGCATACGGGTCGGCTACGAAGTGACCGCGTGCCGCGACGATCGGATCGGGTATCGCGTGCTTCGCGCACCTTGTCAGGGGGCGTACGTCAGCGCGCTGACGACGCGGCCTGTTCAGCGGCGCTCACTCATCGCAGCCATCCGGCATGTGGGCACGGGCTACGACGCAGCCCCCTCGCGCTACGGTTACGATGCCTCCCGCGCGTGACGGTTTTGAACCTTCACGCGCCGCGCAGGGTCGCAGTGTGGGCGCCTGGCGCGGGGAAGCGCACGCGCGTATCCGGTGTGCCGCACCGGCACGATCCCGGTTTCACCCAAGGAGAGACGACGATGAGGAAGATCCTGCGAGGACTGCCGGCGCTGCTGGCGGGATTGCTGCTGCTGCCCGCGCTCGCGACGGCGCAGGCGCCGCCGAAGGACGCCGTGCTGCGCGCCACCCTGTCGAACGGGCTGCGCGTGGTGATCGTGCCTGACCGGCTGGCACCGGTGGTGACCACCGAGATCAATTACCTGGTCGGCTCGAACGAGGCGCCGGCGGGCTTCCCCGGCACCGCGCATGCGCTCGAGCACATGATGTTCCGCGGCAGCCCGGGCCTGAGCAAGGACCAGCTGTCGGCGATCGCCGCGGCGATGGGCGGCGGCTTCAACGCCGACACCACGCAGACGGTGACGCAGTACTTCTTCACCGTGCCGGCGGCGGATCTCGACGTCGCCCTGCACATCGAGTCGCTGCGCATGCGCGGCCTCGACGCCGCGCCCGCGCAGTGGGCCAAGGAGCGCGGCGCGATCGAGCAGGAAGTCTCGCGCGATCTGTCCAGCCCGCAGTACGTGTTCTACTCGCAGCTGCTGGCGACGATGTTCAAGGGCACGCCCTACGCGCACGACGCGCTGGGCACGCGGCCGTCGTTCGACAAGACCACCGCGGCGATGCTCAGGCAGTTCCACCGGACTTGGTACGTGCCCAACAACGCGATCCTGGTGATCGCCGGCGACGTCGATCCCGCGGCGGCGCTGGCGCGGGTCAGTGCGCTGTTCGGCAACATCCCGCGCCGGCCGCTGCCGGCACGCCCGGCGGTGGATCTGCAACCGGTCGCGGCGCAGACGCTGAAGCTGCCGACCGACCTGCCGGTGGGCCTGGTCGCGGTGTCCTACCGCATGCCCGGCATGACCGCCAAGGATTACGCCGCCAGCCTGATCCTGTCCGACGTGCT
>JAGWPB010000038.1 GCA_028870665.1 Lysobacteraceae bacterium | reverse complement strand
CACGGGCCGCTGCCGCGCGAGGTGCTCACGCCGGCCGCATTCCGCAACGCCGCGCGCATGGTCGCGGCCACGGCCGGATCGACCAACGCCGTGCTGCACCTGCTCGCCATCGCGCACGAGGCCGAGGTGCCATTCACGCTGGAGGATTTCGAGACCGCCTCGCGCAGCACGCCGGTGATCGCCGACCTCAAGCCCGCCGGGCGCTACACCGCGGTCGAGCTGTCGGCGGCGGGCGGAACCACCATCGTGGCGCAGATGCTGCATGCCGCCGGCATGCTCGAGGATTCGCCCACGGTCAGCGGTCGCGGCCTGTTCGCGGAACTCGCCGCCGCGCCGCCGCCGCCGGACGGACAGGACGTGGTGCATCCGGTCTCCGCGCCGCTGAAGCCGCGCGGCGGTTTCGCCATCCTCTACGGCTCGCTCGCCCCCGAGGGCTGCATCCTCAAGCTGGCCGGCGTCGGGCGCACGCATTTCGCCGGCCCGGCGCGGGTGTTCGAGAACGAGAGCGAAGCCTTCGCCGCGGTGCAGGCCGGCGTCATCCGATCCGGCGACGTGGTGGTGATCCGCAACGAAGGCCCGGCCGGCGGCCCCGGCATGCGCGAGATGCTGGCGGTGACCGCGGCCCTGGTCGGGCGCGGCCTGGGCGGCAGCGTGGCCCTGATCACCGATGGCCGCTTCAGCGGCGCCACGCACGGCGTGATGGTCGGCCACATCGCCCCGGAAGCCGCGCGCGGCGGCCCCATCGCCCTGCTGCGTGATGGCGACGCGGTACTGATCGACGGCGATGCGCGGCGCATCGACGGCCCCGCGGATCTCGAATCGCGCCGCGCCGCGTGGGTGCCGCGCGAGCCGCCGGTGAAGCGCGGCGTGCTGGCCAAGTACGCGCGCAGCGTCGGTTCGGCCGCGCGCGGCGCCATCACCGAATCGTTCTGACCGGCTCCATTCCCCCATTTCACTTTCTCCCGGAGACACGCACCATGAACCCCACCCAGGAAGCCAACCTCGACGCCCTGAAGAGCCAGCGCATCGGCGTGCTCGGCTACGGCAGCCAGGGCCGCGCGCACGCGCTGAACCTGCGCGACTCCGGTCTCGACGTGCGCGTCGGCCTGCGTCCGGGTGGCGCCACCACGGCGCAGGCGCGCGCCGACGGATTCGCGGTCGCCGCGCCGGCCGAGGTGGTCGGCGGCAGCGATCTGGTTGCCGTGCTCACCCCGGACATGGTGCAGCCGCAGTTGTATCGCGAGGCCATCGCGCCGCATCTGCGCAAGGGTGGCGCACTGCTGTTCGCACATGGGCTCAACGTCCATTACGGCATGATCGAACCGCGCACCGACATCGACGTGATCCTGGTCGCGCCCAAGGGACCGGGCGCGCTGGTGCGCCGCGAGTACGAACGAGGTGCCGGCGTGCCGTGCCTGTTCGCGGTGCAGCAGGACGCCAGCGGCCACGCGCGTCAGCGCGTGCTGGCCTACGCCGCCGGCATCGGCGGCGCGCGCACCCGGCTCATCGAGACCAGTTTCCGCGAGGAAACCGAAACCGATCTGTTCGGCGAGCAGGCGGTCCTGTGCGGCGGCGCCACCGAACTGGTGGTACAGGGCTTCGAGACCCTGGTCGAGGCCGGTTACCAACCCGAGGTGGCGTACTACGAGTGCATGCACGAGCTCAAGCTCATCGTCGACCTGCTGTACGAAGGCGGCCTCGCGCAGATGCACAGGTACGTCTCCGAGACCGCGCAATACGGCGATCTGACCCGCGGCCCGCGCGTGATCAACGCGGAGACGCGGCAACGCATGCGCGAGGTGCTGGCCGAAATCCAGGACGGCCGCTTCGCGCGCGAATGGGTGGCCGAGTACGCCGCCGGCAATCCGCGCTACCAGGCGCTCAAGCAGCGCGACCTGGAGCATCCGATCGAAAAGACCGGCGCCGCGCTACGCGCGCAGATGGGCTGGCTGCTGGCGCCCAAGAGCCCGGCCAAGGGCGCGAGTGTCGCGCCGATCAAGAATACCGGTACCGGTGGCTGAGATGGCCGACACCGGCGCGATCGAGGCAGGCTTGCGCAGTGGCGCGCAATGGCTGGTTGCGGCGCTGGAGGCCGAGGACGTCGATACGATCTTCGGCTATCCCGGTGGAGCGATCATGCCGGTGTACGACGCGCTGGTGGACAGCCGACTGCGCCATATCCTGGTCCGCCACGAGCAGGCGGCGGCGCTGGCCGCCGACGGCTACGCACGCGCCAGCGGGCGCATCGGCGTGTGCCTGGCCACCTCCGGTCCCGGCGCCACCAATCTGCTGACCGGCATCGCCAACGCGTATCTCGATTCGGTACCGCTGCTGGCGATCACCGGCCAGGTCGCCAGCGGGCTGATGGGCACCGATGCATTCCAGGAGGTCGACATCTTCGGCATGAGCCTGCCGGTGGTGAAGCACAGCTTCATCGTGCGCCGCGCCGAGGACGTCGCTGCCGTGGTCCACGAGGCCTGCGCGATCGCGCGCAGCGGCCGGCCGGGGCCGGTGCTGATCGATCTGCCCAAGGATGTCGCGCAATCGCGCGCGCCGGCACGCCCCGTGCAACATGACGCGATTCCTGCGCCGGTCAAGCCCGCGGCCGCCGCGCTGGCGGCGGCTGGCATGCTGCTGGCGCGATCGGCACGGCCGCTGCTGTACATCGGCGGCGGCGTGGGCATCGCGCGCGCCGAAATGGCGCTGCGTGATTTCGTGAGTTGTACCGGCATGCCTTCGGTGTGCACCCTGAAGGCGCTGGGTGCGGTGAACGCGGCATCGCCATACAACCTCGGCATGCTCGGCATGCATGGCAGCCCGGCGGCCAATCACGCGGTGCAGTCTTGCGACCTGCTGATCGTGGTCGGCGCACGCTTCGACGATCGCGCCACCGGCAAGCTCGACACCTTTGCACCGGGCGCGCGCGTGATCCACATCGACGTCGATGCGGCCGAGATCGGCAAGCTGCGCAGCGTCGACATCGGTCTTGCCGGAGCGCTGCCATGGATACTGGCCGAGCTCGCGCAGCCGCTGCAGATTGAGCCCTGGCGCGTGCACTGCGCTGCGTTGCATGATCTGTATCGCAGCCGCTACGACGCTCCCGGCACGGATATCTATGCTCCGGCGCTGCTGCGCGACCTGTCGCTCGCCGCGGGCGAGCGGGCCATCGTCAGCTGCGATGTCGGCCAGCACCAGATGTGGGTGGCCCAGCACTGGCAGATCGAGGCGATTCACGCGCACCTGACCAGTGGCGGTCTTGGGGCGATGGGCTACGGGGTACCCGCCGCGCTCGGCGCGCAGCTGGCGCAGCCGCAGGCCTGCGTGATCTGCGTCACCGGCGATGGCTCGATCATGATGAACATCCAGGAGCTCGCCACCCTGCGGCGTTACGCGATCCCGGTCAAGATCGTGCTGCTCGACAATGCCTGCCTGGGCATGGTGCGGCAATGGCAGGAACTGTTCTTCGCCGAGCGCTACAGCGAGGTGGATCTTTCGGACAACCCCGATTTCGTCGCTCTCGCGCGGGCCTTCGGCCTCGAGGCCTTCGGCATCGAACGCCGCGAGCAGGTGCCCGACGCGATCCGGCGCCTGCTGGAGACCCCGGGGCCGGTGCTCTGCCACGTGCGCATCGATCCGCGCGCCAACGTCTGGCCGCTGGTGCCGCCGGGAAAATCCAATGGCGAGATGATGGACACGGCGGCATGATCCATCGTCTTGAGGTGACGCTGCAGGATGCCGAGGGCGCCATGCTGCGCGTGCTCGGCACCGCCGAACGACGCGGTTTCCGTGTACGCGCGCTGCACGCCGTGGTCGGCGCCGATGCTTTGTGCCGGATGGAACTGACGCTGGAGGGCTCTCGCGACGCCGAGCTGCTCGGCCGGCAGCTGGCGCGACTGCACGAGGTACGGACGGCGACGGTCCGGGTCGCGCCATGATCCACGCTGCAAACGCGACGCCAATCCCGGCGCAGCCATCGCTGGCAGCGGATCCGGGAACCCCGGAGGATCGACCGACGCATGCACGGCGCGGGCTGTACCGGCCCGAGCACGAGCACGACGCCTGCGGTGTCGGCTTCGTGGCCCACATCAAGGGACGCAAGTCGCACACCATCATCGAGGACGGGCTGCTGATCCTCAACAACCTCGATCACCGCGGCGCGGTCGGCGCCGATGCGTTGATGGGCGACGGTGCCGGCATCCTGATCCAGATCCCGGATCAGCTCTATCGCGAGGACATGGCCGCGCGCGGCGTCAACCTGCCGCAGCCGGGCGAGTACGGGGTCGGCATGATCTTCCTGCCGCGCGAACAGGCCTCCCGCCTGGCCTGCGAACAGGAAATCGAGCGCGCGGTGCGGGCGCTGGGCCAGCGCGTGCTGGGCTGGCGCGAGGTGCCGGTGGATGCCGCCATGCCCATGTCGCCGGTGGTACAGGCGCGCGCGCCGGTGATCCGCCAGATCTTCATTGGCCGCGGCGCCCAGGTGATGGTGGCCGATGCGCTGGAGCGCAAGCTGTATGTGATCCGCAAAACCGCCAGCCACGCCATCCGCGCGCTCAACCTGCGCCACGGCACCGAATACTTCGTGCCTTCGATGTCGACGCGCACCGTGGTCTACAAGGGGCTGCTGCTGGCCGACCAGGTCGGGAAGTACTACCGCGACCTCGCCGACCCGCGCGCCGTCACGGCACTGGCGCTGGTGCACCAGCGCTTCTCCACCAATACCTTCCCGGAATGGGCACTGGCACACCCCTACCGGCTGGTGGCGCACAACGGCGAGATCAACACCGTCAAGGGCAACTACAACCTGATGCGTGCACGCGAGGGTGCGGTGCGCTCGCCGGTGCTCGGCGACGACCTGCGGCGTCTGTGGCCGCTGATCTACCCGGGGCAATCCGATACCGCCTGTTTCGACAACGTGCTCGAACTGCTGACCATGTCCGGCTATCCGCTGGCGCACGCGATGATGATGATGATCCCGGAGGCCTGGGAGCAGCACGCACAGATGGACCCGCGCCGCCGCGCCTTCTACGAATACCACGCGGCGATGATGGAACCCTGGGACGGTCCGGCGGCGATCGCCTTCACCGATGGCCGCCAGATCGGTGCCACCCTGGATCGCAACGGCCTGCGTCCGGCGCGCTATATCGTCACCGATGACGATCTCGTGGTGCTGGCGTCGGAATCCGGCGTATTGCCGATCCCGGAAAGCCGCATCCTGCGCAAGTGGCGCCTGCAACCGGGGCACATGCTGCTGATCGACACCGATGCCGGGCGCATCGTCGACGATCGCGAACTCAAGGATCAGCTTGCCGCTGCGCGCCCCTATCGCCAGTGGGTCGATGAGCTGCGCCTGCGCCTCGATGCGCTCGATGCACCGGATGCGGCGGATGCAGCGCCGCCAGAAGACCTGCGTGCGCGCCAAAGGGCCTTCGGATACACCCGGGAAGAGCTGCACCTGCTGCTGGAACCGATGGCGACCCTGGGTGAGGAAGCGGTCGGCTCGATGGGTGACGACACCCCGCTGGCGGTGCTCTCCACACGCAGCAAGCCGCTCTATCACTACTTTCGCCAGCTGTTCGCGCAGGTCACCAACCCGCCGATCGATCCGATCCGCGAGCAGCTGGTGATGTCGCTGCGGTCGTTCATCGGACCGAAACCGGATCTGCTCGACATCAACCAGGTCAATCCACCGCTGCGCCTCGAGGTGGCCCAGCCCATTCTCGACTTCGCCGGCATGGCGCGCCTGCGCGACATTGCCCAGGTCACGAATGGCAAGTTCTCCAGTCACACCATCGACATCTGCTACCCGGCGGACTGGGGCGCCGAGGGCATCGAGGCGCGGCTGGCCTCGCTGTGCGCCGAGGCGGTGGACGCGCTGGGCAGCGGGCACAACATCCTGATCGTCTCCGACCGCAGCCAGGACGCCGCGCACGTGGCCATCCCGGCGCTGCTGGCGCTCTCGGCGATCCACCAGCACCTGATCGCGCACGGCCTGCGCACGCAGACCGGGCTGGTGGTCGAAACCGGCAGCGCGCGCGAGGTGCACGATTTCGCCATCCTCGCCGGATACGGTGCCGAGGCGGTACACCCCTATCTGGCGCTGTACACGGTGGCGACGCTGGCGTGCGAAGCCGCGGCGACGTCGACGCACGCAAGCCATTCCGAGCAGGCGCTGCGCCATTACATCAAGGCCGTCGGCAAGGGCCTGCAGAAAGTGATGTCCAAGATGGGCATCTCCACTTACATGAGCTACTGCGGTGCGCAGATCTTCGAGGCGATCGGGCTGGCGCAGGCGCTGGTCGACAAGTACTTCACCGGCACCGCTTCACAGATCGGCGGCATCGATGTATTCGCCATCGCCGAGGAGTCGCTGCGCCTGCATCGCGCGGCCTGGGGCACCGCAGCGCCATCGGCACTCGACCTCGGCGGCGAGTACGCCTGGCGCGCGCAGGGCGAGCAGCACCTGTGGACACCGGACACGGTGGCACGGCTGCAGCACGCGGTCCGATCCGGGCATGCGCCGACCTACCGCGAGTACGCCGCGCTGATCAACGAGCAATCGCGCCATCTGCTGACCCTGCGCGGGCTGATCGGGCTGCGCCAGGATGCCGCGGCGGCGGTACCCCTGGACGAGGTGGAGCCGGCCGCTGAGATCGTCCGGCGTTTCGCCACCGGCGCGATGTCGCTGGGCTCGATCTCGACCGAAGCGCACGTCACGCTCGCGCTGGCGATGAACCGCATCGGCGGCCGCAGCAATACCGGCGAGGGCGGTGAGGACCCCGCGCGTTATCGCGCCGAGATGCACGGCGGCCGCGTGCAGGCGGGCGACACCTTGGCCTCGGTGCTCGGCCCGGAGGCAATCGTCGCCGACCAGCCGCTGCACGCTGGCGACTCGCTGCGTTCGCGCATCAAGCAGGTGGCCTCGGCGCGCTTCGGCGTGACCGCCGAGTACCTTGCCAGTGCCGACCAGATTCAGATCAAGATGGCGCAGGGCGCCAAGCCCGGCGAGGGCGGCCAGCTGCCCGGCGGCAAGGTCAGCGGATACATCGGCCGGCTGCGTCATGCGGTGCCCGGAGTGGGGCTGATCTCGCCGCCGCCGCACCACGACATCTACTCGATCGAGGACCTGGCCCAGCTCATCCACGACCTCAAGAACGTCAACCCGCAAGCCGCGATCAGCGTCAAGCTGGTATCCGAGACCGGAGTCGGCACGGTCGCCGCGGGCGTGGCCAAGGCCAAGGCCGACCACGTGGTGATCGCCGGCCACGACGGCGGCACCGGCGCCTCGCCGCTGTCGAGCATCAAGCATGCCGGCACGCCATGGGAAATCGGTCTGGCCGAAACACAGCAGACACTGGTGCTCAACGGCCTGCGCGGGCGCATCCGCGTGCAGGTCGACGGCCAGCTGCGTACCGGTCGCGACGTGGTGATCGCGGCGCTGCTGGGTGCCGACGAGTTCGGGTTCGCGACCGCACCGCTGGTGGCGGCCGGCTGCATCATGATGCGCAAGTGCCACCTCAACACCTGCCCGGTCGGCATCGCCACCCAGGACCCGCGGCTGCGCAAGCTGTTCAGCGGCACGCCCGAGCACGTCATCAACTATTTCTTTTTTCTTGCCGAGGAAGTGCGCGGTCTGATGGCGCAGCTGGGCGTGCGCCGCTTCGAGGATCTGGTCGGGCGCAGCGAGCTGCTCGAGACCCGCTCCGGCAGCGAGCACTGGAAGGCGCGCGGACTGGACTTCAGTCGCGTTTTCGCGGCGCCGGTGGCGGCGCCGGGGGCCGCCATCCGCCAGGTCGAGGCCCAGCATCACGGCCTTGAACAGGCGCTGGATCGCAAGCTGATCGAACGCGCGCGATCGGCACTGGAGACCGGCGAGCGCGTGCATTTCATCCAGGATGTGCGCAACGTGCACCGCAGCGTCGGCGCGATGCTTTCCGGCGAAGTGGTGCGGCGCCATGGCGGTGCAGGGCTTCCCGACGACACCCTGCATATCCAGATGGAGGGCAACGGCGGGCAGAGCTTCGCGGCGTTTCTCGCGCACGGCATCACCCTGTATCTGATCGGCGATGCCAACGACTACACCGGCAAGGGTCTTTCCGGTGGGCGCGTGGTGGTGCGCCCGAGCATCGATTTTCGCGGGGATGCGAGCGCCAACATCATCGTCGGCAACACCGTGCTCTACGGCGCCACTTCCGGCGAGGCGTTCTTCCGCGGCGTCGCCGGCGAGCGCTTTGCGGTGCGCAATTCCGGTGCCGTCGCGGTCGTCGAGGGCTGCGGCGACCACGGCTGCGAGTACATGACCGGCGGCACCGTGGTCGTGCTGGGCATGACCGGGCGCAACTTCGCCGCGGGCATGAGCGGCGGCGTGGCGTATGTCCACGACAGCGACGGGCAGTTCGCGCAACGCTGCAATACCGCGATGATGACCCTGGAGCGGGTGCTGCCCGCCGCCGAACAGCAGGACGCCACGGCACGTGTGCTGTGGCATGGCGGCGAGAGCGACGAGACCCAGCTGCGGCGCCTGCTCGAGTCACACCACCGCTGGACCGGCTCCCTGCGCGCGCGCGAACTGCTCGAACAATGGGAGCTTGCGCGTGGCCGCTTCGTCAAGGTGTTTCCGCACGACTACCGGCGCGCGCTGGGTGAGCGCGCCGCCCTTTGCGCTGCCGCTGCCGGAATCGAACGGGCTCGTGCCGGTGATCTTGACCGGGTTCGCTGAGGGAGGTCGCGATGGGCAAGATCACCGGATTTCTCGAGTACCCCCGGCAGGACGAGTCGCCCGAGGCGCCGGCCACGCGCGTCCGGCACTGGCACGAGTTCATCCCCGCGCTCGCCGATGCGACGGCGCGCACGCAGGCGGCGCGCTGCATGGATTGCGGCATTCCGTTCTGCCACAGCGGCTGTCCGGTGCACAACCTCATCCCGGACTTCAGCGACCTGGTCTGGAGCGACCGCTGGCGCGAGGCGCTGGAAACGCTGCATGCGACCAACAACTTCCCCGAGTTCACCGGGCGCGTCTGCCCCGCACCCTGCGAGGCGGCATGCACACTGGGCATCCGACAGGCCCCGGTGAGCATCAAGTCGCTGGAACACGCGATCATCGACAAGGGCTGGGCGCTGGGCTGGGTTCGGCCGCAACCTGCGGCGACGCGCAGCGGCCAACGTGCGGCCATTGTCGGCTCGGGACCGGCCGGGCTCGCCGCCGCGCAGCAGCTGGCGCGTGCCGGGCACGCGGTGACGGTGTTCGAAAGAAACGAACGCCCCGGTGGCCTGCTGCGCTACGGCATTCCCGACTTCAAGCTGGAGAAGTCGCACATCGACCGCCGCGTTGCGCAACTCGAAGCCGAAGGCGTGGCATTTCGCTGCGGCGTCGAGGTTGGCGCCGATGACGTTGCCACGCTGCGGTCCGATTTCGACGCCGTGTTGCTGGCGATCGGTGCCGAACAGCCACGCGATCTGCCCTTGCCGGGCCGCGAGCTCGAGGGCGTCCACTTCGCGATGGAATTCCTGCCGCTGCAGAACCGTCGCAATGCCGGCGACGCCGTCGTCACGATGCGGTCGGCCACCGGCAAGCGGGTGGTGGTGATCGGCGGCGGCGATACCGGCAGCGACTGCGTCGGCACCTGCAATCGCCAGGGTGCGCGCAGCGTCACCCAGTTCGAGCTGCTGGCGCAGCCGCCGGCGCAGGAGAACAAGCCCCTGGTATGGCCGTACTGGCCGATCAAGCTGCGCACCTCGAGCAGCCACGAGGAAGGCTGCGCGCGCGACTGGGCGGTGGCGACCCGGGCATTTCTGCCCGGCAGCGGTACCGACGCGCAGCGTGTGCGTGCCCTGCGCGCCTGCCGCGTCGAGTGGCACGACGGCCGCATGCGCGAGGTGGCGGACAGCGACTTCGTGATCGAGGCCGATCTGGTGCTGCTGGCGCTGGGCTTCGCGCATCCGCAGGCGCAGCTGCTTGCGGCCTTCGGCGTCGAGCGCGACGCGCGCGGCAATGCCCGCGCCAGCACCTTGGCCGCGGACGGATATCTCACCAGCACTCCGCGTGTGTTCGCCGCCGGCGACGTGCGCCGCGGGCAGTCACTGGTGGTGTGGGCCATCCGCGAAGGGCGCCAGGCCGCGCACGCCATCGACACCCTGCTGCGCGGCCGCTCCGACCTGCCGCGCTGAATGCCGCGCGGCAGCGGCGTTCTTGCAGCGCGCGAACCAGGCCTCGCGCGACCGGCCCGGCGGTGCGTGCGCGACGCGGTCCGGGCAATCCGTGCGCCCGCGGCGCACGCCGCGGGTCCAGGATGCACGAGTGGCCTACGAGCCGGCTCTTCCGGACGGCCGGCGCGGGCATCCCCTGCCCTGCGCGCCCGGATCCGCACCCCGTCTGAGAGGCCAGCGCACGCCGTCGCCTTGCGCCGTGGCCCATGCGCCGCCTTTGAGGGCACGCTGAACCAGTCGGCTCGGGCGGGCCGGCGGGCGCCACAGCCAAGGCCGGCGGCGACCCTCCTCCCATCGGCCGCGCGGCCTGCCGTGCTTCGGGCTTTCGGGGGGTTGCACGCGCGCGCCTGCCTGCGACGAACCGGAAACAGACACGACTGCGCCAGCCACACCACGAAGCGCAGGCCATGGCGTGTTTCCGACGAACGGCGAGAACGACTGCTTGACAGGGCCTAATATGGTGTTATAGTTGACCACAACACCACTCACCCAAAGCGCCTCAAGGAGGCTGCCATGAAAACGCAAAAACTGATGATGGTCATGGGCTCGGTCCTGATCACACTGACTTTGATGGCTGCCATCCGCGCGGGCTTCGCGGGCCCGCAGCCGGCAACGATCGGCACCGGCGCATCGTCGACGACGCAGGGGGTCAGCCTCGTTGCGGCGGTTTCCGCCTAGACCCGGAGACAGCGTCATGCAAATCACCAAACTCGCCGCTTCCCTTGCCGCCGTGTTGATCACCGCCAGCCTGCTGGCTGGGGTGCGCAGCGGATTCGAGGGCACGACCGTGATGTCCGCATCGAGCCCCCGCGTCCCGACGACGGCGGCGACCCGCACGACCCGGGCCGAGCAGGCCCGTGCCGACAGCCGCTCCGGCGCGGGCAGCGCAATCACCATGCCCTACTATTCCTACGGTGCCTCGCTGCCGACTTTTCTGAAGGACTGATCATGACCGTGACCTGGAACGACAGCGCTCCGATCTACCGCCAGCTGCGCGAACGCGTGGTGGCGATGATCCTGGACGGCGCCCTGCACGAAGGCGATCCGCTGCCCTCGGTGCGCCAGGTCGCGGCCGATTTCCAGATCAACCCGTTGACCGTTTCCAAGGCCTACCAGGAACTGGTGGATGAAAAACTCGTCGAAAAGCGCAGGGGGTTGGGCATGTACGTCGTCGAAGGCGCGCGCGAGGCGCTGCTGAAATCCGAGCGCGAGCGTTTCCTGCGCGAGGAATGGCCGTTGCTCTTTGCACGCCTCAAACGCATGGGTCTGGACCTCAAGACCCTGCTGCGCGAAGCCGACCAACTCGAGGAGTCCACGCGATGAGTGCCCTGATCGAAGCGCGCGGCCTGCGCAAACGCTATCGCAACACCATCGCCCTGGACGGGATCTCGTTCAAGGTCGAACCCGGCCGCATCGTCGGTCTGATCGGACCCAACGGCGCCGGCAAGACCACTGCGCTGAAGGCCATTCTCGGTCTCACCGATTTCGATGGTGATCTGAGCGTGCTCGGGCTCGATCCGCGCACGCAGCGTGATCGCCTGATGCAGCAGGTCAGTTTCATCGCCGACGTCGCGGTGCTGCCGCGCTGGCTGCGCGTGGGCGACGCCGTGGACTACGTCGGCGGGGTGCATCCGCGCTTCAATCGCGCCCGCTGCGAACAGTTCCTGGCGCGAACCAAGCTGCAGTCGCGCATGAAGGTGCGCGAACTGTCCAAGGGCATGATCGTGCAGCTGCACCTGGCGCTGGTAATGGCGATCGACGCGCGCCTGCTGGTGCTGGACGAGCCCACCCTGGGCCTCGACATCCTCTACCGCAAGCAGTTCTACCAGAGCCTGCTCGAGGACTACTTCGATGCCGAGAAGACCATCCTCGTCACCACCCACCAGGTCGAGGAGGTCGAGCACATTCTCACCGACCTGATGTTCATCCGCGACGGTCGCATCGTGCTCGACGCCAGCATGGATGCCATCGGCGAACGCTACGCCGAGGTGCTGGTCAACGCCGATCGCGCCGACGCGGCACGCGCGCTCGGGCCCATCGACGAACGCCAGGTCTTCGGCAAGAGCATTTTCCTGTTCGACGGCGCCGATTCGGCGCAGCTCGCGGCCTTGGGCGAGACCCGCCGGCCGGCGGTCGTCGACCTGTTCGTCGCCACCATGAAGGGGACCTACGCATGAAGACGTTCGCCTGGCTGGTCAAGCGCGAATACTGGGAGCGCCGCGGCGGCATGCTGTGGGCACAAGTGGTCAGCGGCGGCGTGATGCTGCTGGTCAGTCTGGTCGGACTGCTGATCGGGGAGGTCGCGCTGCGCGCCCACGGCGGCATGGATACGCAGATCCAGGTCGGCGTGCCGCTGGGCCAGCTGATCAACCACCCCACCGCCGCACAGATCGCGCAATTCGGCCACGCGCTCGACGCCAGCATGATCAGCTTCGTCGGTATCGGCTCGATGGTGCTGGCTTTCGTGCTGTTCTTCTATCTGCTGAGTGCGCTCTACGACGAGCGCAAGGACCGCAGCATCCTGTTCTGGAAATCGCTGCCGGTTTCCGATCGCGACACCGTGCTGTCCAAGGTGGTGACCGCGACCGTGCTGGCGCCGGTGATCGCCATGATCGTCGCGCTGGCCGCGTATTTCGCGGTGCTGATCCTGCTCAGCCTGTTCGCGCTGCTGCACGGCGGCAACCCGGTCACCCTGCTGTGGCTGCCCTCGCATCCGCTGCTGATGCTGGTCAAACTGGTCATCGCCCTGCCGCTGAACGCGTTGTGGGCCTTGCCCACCGTCGGCTGGCTGCTGCTGTGTTCCTCCGCGGTCCGCGCGGCCCCCTTCCTGTGGGCCGTGCTGCTGCCGCTCGCCGCCGGCGTGCTCAATGGCGTGGTGCGCCTGATGGGCCTGCCCAGCATCCCGGGCGCGATGATGTGGAACATGGGCGTGCTGCGTATGCTCGGCGGCACCTTCCCTGGCTGGTTCGCGCATCTGATGGCGACCCAGCCGCGCGATTTCGACCCGCTGCGCGACGGCGTGCTCGGTTTCGATCTGCTCGGCCGCGGTTATGCAATGCCCAGCCTCTGGATCGGCGCGCTGATCGGCAGCGTGATGATTGCCGTGGCGATCGCCTTCCGCCGCCGCAACAGCGACCTCTGAGCGGGGTCCATCCGCAGCACCATGGCCGCCGGATCATTGCGGCGGCCATGGTCGCATCGATCACCGGATGCCTTACTTGACGATGCCGATGACCCGGTAGACGTTGGGGCCGATCCGCTGCAGCCCGCTCTGGCCGAGGGCGAGGTGGCCCACCAGCCAGTAGCGGCTGCGACCGTAACTGTCCTGGCGCACGATCAGCGCCGCATCGGTGCCCGTATAGAGCACGTCACCACTGCGCAGATCGGATACGCCGCGCTGGTCATCGACGCCGCGACCATCGGCATACAGGCGCTGCAACTGGGCGCGCACGGGACTGGCGGCAGCCGGCAGCCGGCAGTCGAGTACGGCCGCATCGCTGCCGCTGCGCAGTTGCACGGGCGCCAACGGATCGATGCTGCCGATCACCTCGTAGCGGCCCTGCCCCAGCGGCCGGTACTGCGCACGATCCAGATTCACGCTGCCGGTCAGCCAGTACATGGCCTGCCCAAGTGCGTCGCGACGCACCACGGCGCGCAGATCGCCGTTGACATAAACCACATCGCCCGGCTCGAGCTGCGATTCGTGCAGGTCACCGAAGGCCGGCCGACCGGCGTTGAGGACCTGCTGCATCTCCTGACGCAGTTCGGCTTCCACCGCGGCGGAATCGCGACCGCTATCCGGCGTCGCATTGACCGGTGCCGCCGGCACGGGCATGGCGGGCACCGGCCGGGCCTTGACGGGAACCGCCGCTGCGCTGGCCGCGGGAGCTGGCGCCATCGGCGCGGGCGCGACCGCAACGCGCAGCGCGGGTGCCGCCGACGGCACGGCGGGTGCGGCGGGCGCGGCGGGCGCCACGGTTGCCCTTGCCGCATGCACGGCGGCGGGACGCACGACCACACGCGACTGCGGCGCATGCTCCATGCGTCGTGGCGGCGCCGCATGCACGACCACCGGCGACGCGACCGGTGCTGCCGCCGGCGTGGCCGAGCGGTCGCTCAAGCGGATCAGGACATGTTCGAAAAAGCTGTCATTGAAGCGAATGTCGGCCGCAGGGTCGGCCGCATGGATGGCCTTGGCGATGCGTGCCTGCCAGTAGCTGGGCGCGTTGACGACCAGTACCTTGTGCTCGCTCGCCGCTTCGCGCGCCATTTGCGCGAGCTGTGCGTCCGCCTTGCCCGCCGTCAGCTGACGACCGGGGATCAGAATGTCCTGGGCATGAACTGCGCCGCTCGCAGCCAGCAGAATCATCAAAAGCAGCCGCTTGTACATGGGAACTCCGTTTGCATGGGGGATGACGTGCGCCACGCCCTGTTTCGGGAATCGCCGCCGCGAGCCGCATGCTGGGGGCATCGGCACGCCATCGGCGATCAGGGCATCGCGCTGCTTGAACGCTGTCGACGGATGCAGCCCGCCGGCAGCCGGGAAACCTCAGCCTCCGGATGACCCGCCGTCGTGAACGCCGCCACGGGTCAGGGCCAGCGGGTCGAGCAACGCCTCGATCTGCTTGCGCGGCAGGCCCGTAGTTTCGAGCGCGACATCGAGGATCGGCCGCTTTTCCTTGTAGGCCTTTTTCGCGGTGGCGGCGCCTTTCTCGTAACCGATCAGCGGATTGAGTGCGGTGACCAGGATCGGGTTCCTGGCCAGTGCCTCATCGATGCGAGCGCGGTTGACCCTGAATCCGCCGATGGCACGATCCGCCAGCAGACGCGAGGCATTGGCCAGCATCGCGATCGATTGCAGCAGGTTGTGCGCGATCAGCGGCAGCATGACATTGAGCTGGAAGTTGCCTGACTGACCGCCGATCGTGATCGCGGCATCGTTGCCGATCACCTGCGCGCAGACCATGGCCATGGCCTCGGGGATCACCGGGTTGACCTTGCCCGGCATGATCGAGGATCCCGGCTGCAACGCGGGCAACTCGATTTCGCCGAGGCCGGCCAGCGGCCCGGAGTTCATCCAGCGCAGATCGTTGCTGATCTTCATCAGCGCGCAGGCCAGCGTCTTGAGCTGGCCGGACAACTCGACCGCCGAATCCTGAGCGGACATGCCTTCGAAGTAATTGCCCGCCGATACGAACTTCACCCTGGTCATGCGCGACAGCTCGGCGGCGACCCGCGGGCCGAAGCCGGCATCCGCGTTGATGCCGGTACCGACCGCAGTGCCGCCCTGCGGCAGGCGGCGCATCCGCTGGAGGCAGTCGGCGATGCGCTCCTCGGCCGCGCGGATCTGCGCCGCCCAGCCCGACAGCTCCTGGCCGAACGTCACCGGCATGGCGTCCATCAGATGCGTGCGCCCGGTCTTGGCCACTTTCCGCAGCTCCCGCGCGCGACGTTCGATGGTCTTGCGCAGGTGCGCCAGCGCCGGCAGCAGATCCTCGTGGGCGCCCAGCGTCGCGCTGACGTGGATCGCGGTCGGAATCACGTCGTTGGAGCTCTGGCTCATGTTGACGTGATCGTTGGGATGCACTTTCGTGCCGCTGCGCGCCACGAGGTGCGCGATGACCTCGTTGGCGTTCATGTTGCTGCTGGTGCCGGAACCGGTCTGGAACACGTCGATCGGAAAGTGGGCGTCGAACTCGCCGGCAGCGACGCGCTCGGCCGCTTTGCGAATCGCCTTGGCCAAAGGCTTCTTCAGCGGGCCGAGGTCGGCATTCGCCTGCGCCGCGGCCGACTTGATCAGGCCCAGCGCGCGAATGAAACCGCGCGGCATGTGCAGGCCGGAGATCGGGAAATTGTCGACGGCACGCTGCGTCTGCGCGCCCCACAACGCCTCGGCGGGCACCTTCAGTTCGCCCATGCTGTCGTGTTCGGTGCGAGACGTGCTCATGCGGGGGTCCTGTCGAGGGGGGGCGGAACAGCTCGCAATTATAGCCCCGGTGTAGAATTCATGGCCCTTGCCGGCCGTACGGATGCCATGGACCACTCTGCCCTCGTCGCCCTGTCACCGCTCGATGGCCGATATGCCGCGAAGGCGGCGCCGCTGCGCCCGATCTTCAGCGAGCACGGTCTGATGCATCGTCGCGTGCAGGTCGAAATCGCCTGGCTGCTGGCGCTGGCCGATCATCCGGGGATCAACGAGCTGCCGGCTTTCGGCAACGACCAGCGCGCGGCCCTGCTGGCCATCGGCGAATCGTTTCGTGTCGACGACAGCGCGCGCATCAAGACGATCGAACGCGGCACCAATCACGACGTCAAGGCGGTCGAATACTTCATCAAGGAGCGCATGGGCGACGAGACGGTGCTGGCCAGAGCCCGCGAGTTCGTGCACTTTGCCTGCACCAGTGAAGACATCAACAACCTGGCCTATGCGCTGATGCTGCGCGACGCACGGGCGGATGTCCTGCTGCCGGCGTTGGACGCGGTGGGCGTGCGCCTGCGCGATCTGGCCCATGCGCATGCGGAGCTGCCGATGCTCGCGCGCACGCACGGCCAGACCGCCTCGCCCACCACGCTCGGCAAGGAGTTCGCCAACGTCGTCGCACGGCTCGATCGCCAGCGCGCGCTGTTCGCCGCCATCCCCATCCCCGGCAAGATCAACGGGGCGGTCGGCAACTACAACGCGCACGCGATCACCTATCCCGAGGTGGACTGGCAGGAGCTCGCGCGCGGCTTCGTCGAGAACCTCGGCCTGCACTGGAATCCCTACACCACGCAGATCGAGCCGCACGACGGTATCGCCGAATACTGCGATGCGATGCGCCGCGCCAACACGGTGCTGATCGATCTCGCCCGCGACGTCTGGGGCTACATCGCGCTGGGCTATTTCCGACAGACCCTGCAGGCCGGCGAGGTCGGCTCCTCGACGATGCCCCACAAGGTCAACCCGATCGACTTCGAGAATGCCGAGGGCAACCTCGGCCTCGCCAACGCCCTGCTCGGCCACTTCGCCGACAAACTGCCGATCAGCCGCTGGCAGCGCGACCTCTCGGACTCCACCGTGCTGCGAACCCTGGGTACCGCCTTCGGCTACACCCTGGTTGCGCTGGAATCGCTGCAAAAGGGGCTGGGCAAGTTGCAGGTCGTACCCGAGCGCCTCGCCGCCGACCTCGACGCCAACTGGGAAGTGCTGGCCGAAGCCGTGCAGTCCGTGATGCGTCGCCATGGCCTGCCCGAGCCCTACGAGCAGCTCAAGGCGCTGACGCGTGGTCAGGGCATCAGCCGCGAAACGATGCAGGCGTTCATCGCCGGCCTCGCGCTGCCGGACCCGCTCAAGCGGCGGCTGCTGGCGCTGACGCCGGCGGGCTATACCGGCCTCGCAGCCGAACTGGCACGCGGGATCTGACGTGGGCGGCAAGGCGCTCGAGGTTCACGCCCGGCGTGACCTGCCGCTGGGCATGCCGCCAGCGCGCTTTCTTCGCGATTACTGGCAAAAGCGACCGCTGCTGATCCGCGGCGCCGGCACCGGGTTCAGGCTGCCGCTGAGTCCGGAGGATCTGGCCGGAATCGCCTGCGAGGACGGGGCACTGGCGCGTCTGGTGCTGCATGACATCGACACCGGCCGCTGGCGCCTGGAAACCGGGCCGTTCCCCGAGAGCCGCTTCGCCAGCCTGCCCCGCTCGCACTGGACCCTGCTGGTGCAGGATGTCGACAAATGGGATGTCGACGTGGCCGCCCTGCGCGACGCCTTCGCCTTTCTGCCGCAGTGGCGCATTGACGACGTGATGGTCAGCTATGCCAGCGACGGCGGCGGCGTGGGGCCGCACAGCGATCAGTACGACGTGTTCCTGCTGCAGGCACTGGGCATTCGTCAGTGGCGCATCAGTACCGACCGCAAGGCGCCGCAGGCGCTGCGCGACGACGTGGAACTGAAGATGCTCGCCCGCTTCAGCGCCACCCACGCTTGGCGACTCGAGCCCGGCGACATGCTCTACCTGCCGCCCGGCGTTGCCCATGACGGCATCGCCGAAGGCGACTGCTTGACGTTCTCGATTGGCATGCGCGCGCCGGCGCAATCCGAGCTGCTGCTCGATCTTGCCGAGCATCTCGCCGAACAAATGCCCGAAACGCGGCGTTACGGCGATCCCGACCTGGCCCCGGCGCGCCGCGCCGGCGAAATCGATGCCGCATCGCTGGCACGCGTGCGCCAGACACTGGGCCCGCTGGCTGCCACGCTGCCGACGCCCGAACTGGCCGACTGGTTCGGCCGCTTCATCACGCGCTATCGCGCCGCGCAAATGGCCTCACCGCCGCCGCGACCGACCACGTCCGCGGCCTTCGACGCCGCGCTGAGAGCCCACCGGCCGTTGCTGCGGCACCCCTGGAGCCGCTGTGCCTGGTCGCGCCGCGGGCGTGCCGCGACCCTGTACGTCGCGGGGCGAGCGCTGCCTTGCTCGCAAGCGGCAGCCGTGATCGTGTGCGGATCCGCCACGATACCCGCGGTCGCCGCAAGGCGACTGCCGGCAAGCGATCGGCAGCAGCTGTGCGATCTGCTCAACGACGGCCATCTGCGCTTTGGTTCCAGACCGAGGGGATCGCAATGATCGACGGCTCCTTCTTTCTCGAGCCGGCGCGCTGGGAGACCGGCCAAGCCGACCTCAAGGCAGTGCGGATGGCGGTGTTCGTGCTCGAACAGGCCATCCCCGAAAGCGACGAATGGGATGCGCTGGATGCTCGCTCGCAACATCTGCTGGCACGCGATGCGACCGGCCGTGCCATCGGCTGCGGCCGGCTGACGCCCGATCGCACCATCGGCCGCATGGCGGTCCTGCGCGACTGGCGCGGCCACGGCGTCGGCGCGGCGCTCTTGCGATCGCTGATCGAACAGGCACGCGCATCGGGCTGGCCGGAAGCCGTACTGCATGCCCAGGTGCAGGCGATGCCCTTCTATGCGCAGCAGGGCTTCGCGCCCTTCGGCGATGTCTACGATGAATGCGGCATCCCGCACCAGCGCATGCGTCTGATCCTCACGGCGCCCGAGCCGCCGCCCATGCAGCGTGGCGTCGCCACGGCGCGACCGGCGGCGCGCCTGCTCGAGACATCCAGCCGCGACGAGATCATCGCCGCGGTACTCGCCCTGCTCGGCGACGCTCGGCACACGATGGCGTTTTACACCCGCGAACTCGACCCCGGACTGCTCGACGCCGATCCGGTCCTGGAGGCACTGCGCGAACTGGCCCTGCGCGGGCGCGGCGCCGAATTGCGGCTGCTGGTGCAAGAGCCGCTGGGGGCCCTGCGCGAGGGTCATCGCCTGATCGCGCTGGCGCAACGCCTGCCCAGCGTGATCCGGCTGCGCGTGCCGATCGAGGACAATGACCGCCAGTACGCCGCGGCGTTTGCACTCAACGATGTCGGCGGTTACCTGCTGCGTCCGCTCGGCAACCGCTATGAAGGCCAGGGCAATACCTGCGACCCCGGCCGGCAGGCGCAGCTGCTGCGCTACTTCGAACAGGTCTGGGAACGCTCGCAACCCGCCGCCGTACTGCGACCGCTGGAGCTTTGACCGCCGTCGCCATCGCCGCCTCGAGGGCACTCGCTGCGGTGCGGCGCAATTGCCGCGCCGCAGCAGGCAACGGCTATAATTCAAAGGCTTTCCCGCCGCGATGGCCGGAACGCCGCCTCCGGGCGCGCGCGTGGCGCGCCCCATGCTGTCCCCGGTAACGACGTGAGCGCCCATCTGATCCGCGAGTTTTTCGAATCGTCCCCGATCGCCGGCGGCAATGCCGCCTATGTCGAGGCGCTGTACGAGGCGTGGCTGGCCGATGCCACGTCCGTCACGCCGGAATGGCGCAGCTATTTCAATACCTTGAAGGGTCGCGAAGCCGGCGATGTGCCGCACGCGCAGGTCATCGCCCGCATCGAGTCCGCGCAGCGCCCGAACGGCCACGCGCCGGTCGCCGCACCCATCGATGACGCGCATGCGCGCAAGCAGGCCGCGGTGCTGCGGCTGCTGACGGCCTTTCGTTCGCGCGGCCACCTGGCCGCCGATCTCGATCCGCTGGGTCTCGCGGCCCGGCACGCGGCGCCGGATCTCGAGCTGGCTTTCCACGGCCTGTCGGCAGCCGATCTCGACACCGAGTTCGACACCGGCACCTACGCCGCGGCGACGCGCCTCCGGCTTGAGGATCTGGTCGCCCGCCTGAAGACGACCTATACCGGCAGCATCGGCGCCGAGTTCATGCATATCAGCGACGCCGAGCAGCGGCGCTGGCTCTATTCGCGCCTGGAGCAGGCCGACGGTCGCGCCGGCCTCGGCCGCGACGAACAGATCCGGGTACTGGAGAAGCTCACCGCCGCCGACGGACTCGAGCGCTACCTGCACACCCGCTACGTCGGGCAGAAGCGCTTCGCCCTGGAGGGCGGCGACAGCCTGATTCCGCTGCTCGACGAGGTGATCCGCCGCGGCGGAACGGCCGGCGTGCGGGAGTTCGTGATCGGCATGGCGCATCGCGGCCGTCTCAACGTGCTGGTCAATACCCTGGGCAAGGCGCCGAGCAAGCTGTTCGACGAATTCGAGGGCCGGTTCGACCACCCCGACGATCCGGCGCATTCCGGTGACGTCAAGTACCACCTCGGCTTCAGCGCTGACGTCGCGACGCCCGGCGGCGTGGTGCATCTGGCGCTGGCGTTCAACCCTTCGCACCTGGAGATCGTCAATCCGGTGGTCGCCGGCTCGGTGCGCGCGCGGCAGACGCGTCGCCACGACGACGGCGATGCCGTGGTTGCGGTACTGATCCACGGCGACGCAGCATTCGCCGGACAAGGGGTCGGCATGGAGCTGCTGAACATGTCGCAGGCGCGAGGTTTCGCCATCGGCGGCACGCTGCACGTCGTCATCAACAACCAGATCGGCTTCACCATTTCCGAACCGCACGACGCGCGCTCGACGCTGTACTGCACCGACCTCGCCAAGATGGTCAACGCGCCGGTGTTCCACGTCAACGGCGATGACCCCGAGGCCGTCCTGCTGGTGACGCGGCTGGCCTGCGACTTCCGCCGTGCCTTCAAGCGCGACGTGGTGATCGACCTGGTCTGCTATCGCCGCCTCGGCCACAACGAGGCCGACGAACCGGCCGCGACCCAGCCGCTGATGTACCAGGTGATCCGCGCGCGACCCACCGCGCGCGAGCTCTATGCGCAACACCTGATCGCGGCCGGCGTCCTCGATGCCGCCACCGCGCAGGCGATGGTCGACGGCTACCGCAGGAAACTCGAAGCCGGCGAGCCGGTCGCCGAACTGGTCGCCAACCCGCGCGAAGGACTGCTGGTGGACTGGAGCCGCTATCTCGGCGGCCGTCTCGACACGTCGGCCGCGACCGGCGTCGAGCGCAAGACACTGGCGGCACTGCTCGACATCATCCTCGACGTCGGCGCCATCAAGCTGCACCCGCGCGTGGCCAGGATCTACGACGATCGCCGCAGGATGGCATCGGGAGAGCTGCCGCTCGACTGGGGCTTCGCCGAGAATCTGGCCTACGCCAGCCTGATCCGCGACGGCTACGGACTGCGCCTGGTCGGCCAGGATTCGGCACGCGGCACCTTCTTCCATCGCCACGCCGTGCTGCACGACCAGGCCAGCGACGCCACCGTGATGCCGCTGGCCCGGGTGCGTGACGGCGCCGAGGTCGCTGTCGTGGACTCGTTGCTGTCGGAGGAGGCGGTGATGGCCTTCGAATACGGCTACGCCACGGCCGACCCCGACACGCTGGTGATCTGGGAGGGACAGTTCGGCGATTTCGCCAACGGCGCCCAGGTGGTGATCGACCAGTTCATCAGTTCGGGCGAGGCCAAGTGGGGGCGCCTGTGCGCGCTCACGCTGTTCCTGCCGCACGGCTACGAGGGCCAGGGCCCCGAGCATTCCTCGGCACGCCTGGAGCGCTACCTGCAGCTGTGCGCACTCGACAACATGCAGGTCTGCGTGCCGACCACCCCGGCCCAGGCGTTCCACATGATCCGCCGGCAGATGCTGCGGCCCTGCCGCAAGCCGCTGATCGTGATGACGCCGAAGTCGCTGCTGCGCCACAAGCTGGCGGTGTCGACGCTCGACGAGCTGGCCGGCGGCGGCTTCCAGCTGGTGATCGGCGACGCACGAGTCAAGAATCCGAAGAAGGTCCGCCGCGTCGTGCTGTGCTCGGGCAAGGTCTATTACGACCTGCTGGAAGCCGCCGACAAGCAAGCCCTGGCCGATGTCGCCCTGGTGCGCGTCGAGCAGCTGTACCCCTTCCCACGCGACGAAGTCCGCAACGAACTGGCGAAGTACGCGGCCGCGAAGGAAGTCATCTGGTGCCAGGAAGAGCCGATGAACCAGGGCGCCTGGTTCCAGATCCGCCATCACCTGCAAGCCTGCATTTCCGGCCGGCACCATCTGTCCTACGCCGGACGTGCACGCTCGCCGGCACCCGCCTGCGGGCATCTCGGAACGCACCAGGTCGAGCAGGCCGCACTGGTCGAGCAGGCGCTGGTCGCTCCGATCGCCGTCGACCACGCCGCCGAATGACCATCTCTTTCCGAACGCACTGACCGCACGCCCCCTCAAGGACGCTCTCCATGGCCATCGAAGTCAAAGTCCCGGTTCTTCCCGAGTCCGTATCCGACGCCACCATCGCCACCTGGCACAAGCAGCCGGGCGACGCGGTCAGGCGCGACGAGAACCTGGTGGATCTCGAAACCGACAAGGTGGTGCTGGAGGTCCCTTCGCCGGTGGATGGCGTGATCAAGCAGATCCTCAAGCAGACCGGCGACACCGTGACCAGCCAGGAGCTGCTCGCCGTGCTCGAGGCAGGCTCCGCGCAGGCCACCCCTGCGGCCGCGGCCGCAGGGAACGCGGGAGCGGGCGCCCCCCCGGCCAAGGCAGCGCCGGCGGCCCGGTCCGAGACCCCGAAGCCGGCGGCCACGGCCAGAGTCGCGCCAGCCGCCGCCGGCGAGCCCTCGCCCGCCGCGCGCCGCGTCGCCGCCGAGAGCGGCGTCGACCCGGCACTGGTGCCCGGCAGCGGTCGCGATGGCCGCGTGATCAAGGAGGACGTGGTCGGCTTCGCCAAGGCGCCTGCTGCTGCCGTCACGGCATCGGCCATGCCGCGACCGCCGGGCTCGCGCGCCGAGGAACGCGTGGCGATGACGCGCATGCGCGCCAAGATCGCCGAGCGCCTGATGCAGTCGAAGAACTCCATCGCCATGCTGACCTCGTTCAACGAGATCAACCTCGCGCGTGTCGCCGCCCTGCGCAAGGAACTCGGCGAGCAGTTCGAAAAGACCTACGGCATCAAGCTCGGCTTCATGAGCTTCTTCGTCAAGGCCGCCTGCGAGGCACTCCGGCGTCGCCCGATCGTCAATGCCTCGGTCGACGGCAACGACGTCATCTACCATGGTTACCAGGACATCTCGGTGGCGGTGTCCACCGACAAGGGCCTGGTCACGCCGGTGCTGCGCGATGCGCAGGACATGGGCTTCGCCGATATCGAGAAGGCCATCGCCGGCTTCGCCAGAAAGGCGCGCGAGGGCGGCCTCACGCTGGAGGATCTGCAGGGCGGCACCTTCACCATCACCAACGGCGGCACCTTCGGGTCACTGTTCTCGACGCCCATCGTCAACCCGCCGCAAAGCGCGATCCTCGGCATGCATACCATCAAGGAACGCGCCATCGTCGAGAACGGCCAGGTGATCGCCGCGCCGATGATGTACGTGGCGATCAGCTATGACCACCGCATCATCGACGGCAAGGA
>JAGWPB010000037.1 GCA_028870665.1 Lysobacteraceae bacterium | reverse complement strand
CAGGCGCACGCAGGCATCCACCGCGGGCTGCAGCGCGGCGCGTTCGTCGCTCGCGTGTTGCAGTTTGTTGAATACCGCGCCGGCGCCCGTGCCGAGCAGGGTTTCGGCCATGTGCATCAGTGCCTGACGCGGACTGCCGGGAACCTGCGCGGCTTCGGCGGCCATATCGGCGTCGCGCGTTCCCGCCGGCGCCGCGATCAGACCGAGGGCGAGCAATTGGTCGAGCGTGGCCACCACATCGATGGACGCGGCGTTGGCGTGCATCAGATCCGCCACGCTGTGCTGGCCATCGACCATGATCAGCAGGCGGCGCATGGCCATGCCCAGACCCAGCGCGCGCTTGTCCAGCTCGCTGACGCCGGCGGCGGTCTTGCCGAGGACCAGCTCCGGCCGCATGGGGTCAGCCGGCCAGTTCGCTGATGACGCGATGGATCAGGCGTACCGTGATCAGCACGTACACCGCGCCAAACAGGAAAATCAGCGACACCAGCGGATTGACGATCGCTTGTGGCAGCAGCGGGAAAAACGGCGTCAGCAGATAGCCGATGGTGAACAACACCACCAGGCCGGTGAGCTGTTTCCAGGTGCGTCCGACGATGCCGCCGGGCACCGATTTGCTGAGGCGCAGAACCTGCGTCAGACAAACGAGCATGACCACGATCGCGGCCAGACTGATGACGGTGCTGGGCTCGAAAAAACTCATGATGACTCCCCTGTTGTCTGGTTTGCGTGGGCGGGCAGCACTCGGGATGGCGGGTGATGGCACCGGGTTGCGCAGTGCCGCGGCGGGCCGCGGCTGCGCCTGCGATGCTATGCCGCAGGCAGGGGGATTTCATGTGCGGGTGCACCATGGCCGTCTGCCGATGCCTCCATGCGGCGTGTTCGCGGTCGCCACGCGCGGCGTGCTGCGGCACACTCTCGATCCCCAGTCATGGAGTCGTGCGTTGGCGAACGAGTTGTGGCGTGGCTCGCTGGAGGATCTGGCGCAGGCGATCCGCACGCGCAAGGTATCCAGCACCGAAGTGGTGCAGGCGCACTTGCAGCGTATCGACGCGGTCGACCCGCGCGTCAACGCGCTGCCCGAGGTATTGCGCGATGCGGCGCTGCAAGCGGCGGCGCAGGCCGATCACGCGCTGGCGCAGGGCGCCCCCGTCGGGCCGCTGCATGGCGTTCCATTTACCGTGAAGCTCAATATCGATCTGGCCGGATCGGCCACCACATCCGGTGTGCCGGCGCTGCGCGAGGCCGTGCCGCTGTGCGACGCGCCGCACGTCGCGCAGCTGCGCGACGCGGGCGCCATTCCACTGGCGCGCGGCAACATGCCCGATTTCGGTTTCCGCTGGCATACCGACAGTTCGCTGCATGGCGCCAGCATCAATCCATGGGACGCGCGCGTCACGCCGGGCGGCTCCAGCGGCGGCGAGGCCATCGCGCTGGCGACCGGCATGACGCCGCTGGGGCTGGGCAACGATTTCGGTGGTTCGTTGCGCTATCCGGCGCTGTGCTGCGGTGTCGCCGCGCTGCGCCCGACGCTGGGGCGCGTCGCGCGCGCGGCGCCGCCGACACCGGTGGAGCCGCCGCTGAGTTTCCAGATGTTCTCGGTGCACGGCCCCATGGCGCGGCACGTGCGTGACCTGCGCCTGGCGCTCACGCTGATGAGCGCGGCAGACGCGCGCGATCCTTGGTGCGTGCCGACGCCGCTGGCGGGACCACCGCTGCGCGCGCCGATCAAGGTCGCGGTGTGCGTCGATCCCGGCGTCAGCGGCGTGCATGTGCAGGTAGCCGAGGGCGTGCGCAAGGCCGCACGATGCCTGCAGCAGGAGGGCTATGACGTCGAGGAGATCGCACCGCCGCAGGTGCAGGACATGCTCGAGACTTATATGCGCATCATCGCCGCCGATGTGCGCAGCACGCTGCTGCCGGCGGTCCACGCATTGACCTCGCCGGATACGCAGCGCTTCGTCGATGACTTCATGCAACTGGTGCCGGAGTCGACGTTGCCCGGCTACATCGAGGCGCTGGCGCGGCGCAACCAGATCGCGCGCGCCTGGGCCTTGTTCCAGCAGGATTATCCTTTGCTGCTGGCGCCGGTGAGCACGCAGCCGCCGTTCGCGGTGGGTTTCGATCTGGCCGGCGTCGATGCCGTGCGCGCGCTGATGCAAGCGATGGCGCTCAGTGTCGGTGTCAACCTGCTCGGGCTGCCCGCGGTGGCGGTTCCGGTGGGTGTGGCGCAAGGCCTGCCGCAAGGTGTGCAGTTGATCGGCGCGCGCTACCGCGAGGATGTGTGCCTGGATGCCGCCGAATGTATCGAGCGCGCCGTGGCGATGCCCACGCCCATCGATCCGCGCTGCTGAGCACGACCATGTCCGGCGAAGCATCCGTGCCCACCGACGACCCGCGTCCGCAGCCGCCGGCCGCGCCGGAGCCCGGCGATTGCTGCGGCGGTGGTTGCACCCTGTGCGTGTTCGATCTGCATGAACAGGCGCTCGCGCGCTACCAGCAGCAGCTCGCGGCGTGGCTGCTGCGGCATCCGCAGGCGCACGAGTCGGATTGAGCGGGCCCGTGCTGCGCTGGCGCACGCGGGGCAGGCGCATTGTCACTCTGCGCATCGCGAAGGATCTCGCTTTGGTGCTGGCTCTGGCCTGGCGCCGGCGTGGCGTGTGAACGATGGTTCTTGCATTGGGCTTGGCAAGATTCCCCTGTTCCGTGCGGCTGCCGCCGCGCGGGTTACTTTCCTCTTGGGGAAAGTAACCAAAGCCGTCCGCGCGACGGCCTGCGCCCCGCTGCGCGGGGTGCCCTGCGCTGCTCGCCGGGCGCCTTGTCCGCTTTCGCATCCTGCTTCGCGGCCAAGCCCGGCCCGCGCCATCCTGGCGCGTGCGCGCAGCGCATGCGCTGCGCCCGGCGCGAACTCGCCCATCCCTGGGCTCGAACAGGCGCGCCTTTCCCTCGCATCCGACTGCGCTGCTCGGCGCTGGCCAACGCTGGCAAAGTCAACGGCAACAGCAACAGCAACAGCAACAGCGCGAGCATGCACTGGCCTTGGTTCTTGATCTTCATCCCCCTTCGGCAGCGGCGGGACTGCGCGGGAAAGGCACGAAGTGTGAGCACGAGGGGTGAGGCAGCCACTGCTGCCGAACGCCCGCAACACGATGTTGCGGGCCGGACGATCCGGCCCGTGCAGGATGCACGGACCGAGATCGCGCTTACGCGCCGCAGGCCATGGATGGCCATCGGCGCGCCCCGCGCAGGCACGCGGACCCGCGCAGCGGGCGCTGCAGTCGGGGTCGGCTTTCTTTGGTTCCTTTCTTTGCCGACCCAAAGAAAGGAGCCCGCGCGGCGGCAGCCGCACGGAACAGGGCAGGCTTGCGAGGCCACGCGCAAGAACCATCGTTCACACGCCACGCCAGCGCCGCGCCAGCACCAAAGCGAGATCCTTCGCGATGCTCAGGATGACAAGAGTCGGCGGCAGCCGCACGGAACAGGGCAAGCTTGCGATGCCGCGCGCAAGAGCGATCGCGCATGCGCCACGCCAGAGCCAGAGCGAGATCCTTCGCCATGCTCAGCATGAGAAGAGTGGATGGCACCACCTGGCTCAGGCGGTTGCGACGCAAGCTCCGGCTCAGAACTTGTAGCGTGCGCTGGCCGTGATCATGCGCGGCGGGCCGAAATAGCCGGTGATCATGCCCAGCGCGATGATGTTGTAGCCCGAGGTGCGATAGCGCTTGTTGGCCAGGTTGCTGCCTTCGAGGCTGTAGGTCCATGGCCCGCCGGTGCGCCAGATCACCCCGGCGTTGACCAGGCCATAGGCGCCCTGGGCGAGCACCAGGCTGTCGTTCTGATCGAAATACGCCAGCGTCTGATAGGTGACATTCAGGCGCGCGGCGACATCGCCGCCAGCGCGCAGCGGGAAGTGTTTCCACAGCGTCAGGCCGCCGTTCCACTTGGGCGCGAACGTGAACTTGCTGGTGGATGCGATGTTGACGCCGCCGCTGAGGTACTGCGTGTAGCGCGGATGCAGATACGACAGGTTGCCGCTCAACGTCCAGCGATCGCCCATGCGCCAGGCGAATTCGTTCTCGAGGCCGTCGATGGTGGCCTTGCCGGCGTTGGTGAAATCGCCGAAGAAGCCGCGCTGGCCGTTGGGCTGCACGTAGGAGGTGTACACCGACAGCTGGATGTCGTGGTACAGCGCATGGAACAGGGCGCTGTTGAGCATCAGGCGGCCGCCGAAGAAACTCATCTTGGCGCCCAGCTCGTAGTTGAGCAGGGTTTCGTTCTTGATCGGCCGGCACGATGCGGGGATCGCCGTGCAATTGGCCTGGATGTTGTAACCGCCGGAATGGAAGCCGGTGCTGGCGGTGGCGTACAGGTTCACCGCAGCGCTGGCCTTCCAGCCCAGGGTGAGCTTGGGCGACAGATTGTTGGCCGAGGTGCTGCCCTCGAAGTCGGCCTGCACGCCGTTGGGCGTGGCGAAGTTCGCGTTCGGATAGGTGTCGTTCCGGATGATCGCGGTCTTGGACTCGTGCGTGTAGCGCGCGCCGGCCTCCAGGCTCCAGCGCGGTGCGAAGCGCCAGGTCGCGTCGGCGTAGGCGGCCAGGCTGCGCGTGTCCACGCTGCCGCCGCTGCCCACGTACAGCGAGTAGCCCAGTTGCTGATACGGCGGCAGGGCCAGCAGCGCGTACTTGTTGATGCCCTCGGCGTAGCCGTCGAACGCGTACACGCCGACCACGCCGTGCAGGTCGCTGCCGTTGTCGTACAAGGCCTGCAGTTCCTGGCTGAACTGGTGGCTGTGGTAGACGAGGTTGTTGTCCGCGATCGACACCGGCAGCGTGTCCACGTCGATGTTCATGTTGCTGTTGCTGCTGCGATAGGCGCTGATCGACTTCAGCGTCCAGTCCTCGCCCAGCAGCCAGCGCAGGGTCAGTGCGCCGCCGCCGCTGTCGGTGGTGTTCACCGGCGCCTGGTCGGAGCGCGTGTCATAGCGGCTGGGCAGGCCCTGGGTCTGCGCCGGGTCGAACGGGATCACCGCGAGCTGCGCGCCGCCGGGCGGGGCGCTGCGATCGAACTCGCCGTCCAGCGCCAGTTGCGCGTCGAAGCGCGCCGAGGGGAAATAGCCCAGCGTCACGCGCGCGGCGTTCACGTCCTGGTTGCTGGTCGGGCCACCAAGGTACAGGTTGTGGCCGTAACCGCCGTGGTGCAGGCTGGCGGCGGCGACGCGGAAGCGCCACACGCCGTCCTTGCTGGCGTTGCCGTAATCGACTTTCAGATCCTTGGTGGCGTGCATGCCCAGCGTCGCGGTGACCGATCCGGTCGCGTGCGTGGGCAGCGGCTTGGAGATGTAGTTGATCGCGCCGCCGACCGTGTTCTTGCCGTACAGCGTGCCCTGCGGGCCGCGCAACACCTCGATGCGGTCGACGTCGAACACATCCAGCAGCGCGCCTTGCGGGCGCGCGATGTAGACGCCATCGAAGTACAGGCCCACCTCGGGATCGAAGCCCCACAGCGGATTGTTCTGGCCGATGCCGCGCAGGTACACGGTCAGCGTCGAGCTGGTGCCCTGGGTCGGGCCGATCTGCAGGTTCGGCACCGCGCCCTGCAGGTCGGACAGGTCCTGCACGTTCTGGTCGAACAGCGCGCGCGAGGTCAAGGCAGTGACGGCGATCGGGACGTCCTGCAGCGACTCCTCGTAGCGCCGGGCGGTCACCTTGATCGTTTCCAGGTTCGTCACCGGGCTGCCGGGCGGCGCACCGGGTATCGGGGCCGTCTGGACCGGCTTCGCTGGGGTCGGGTCGCCGGCTTGCGGCGCGACGGCGGCGTGAGCGCTGGCGATGGGAGCACCCAGCACGATGGCGCTGGCGATGACGATGCTCAGGTGATGTCGTTGCATGATGCCCTCGTGGCGATGCGGATGATTCGCGAGTACGGACGCCGTCGCGAGCGACGCGAGAAGCGCGGGACAGAGCGGCGGCGGCGAAGGCCGCCCCGCCGCCCGGGGAGCGCGGTCATGGCAAGCTCGTCACGAACGGTGCGCGCGGATGACCGGGGCCGGCGATGTCGCGCGGGATCGCGTCGCGCCGACGCTGCGGCATGCGTCCGCGCGATGGCTGCGCCGGGGTCGGCTGGCTCATGGGCCGCGCCGGACGCCGTCGCAGCGCGAGCGTGACGGGCCGCGCCGCCGGCTCCGGCTGCGGCAAGCATTGCCAACGCGGAGCATGCGCCGCATGCTCGCTGCAGGAACGGCAAGCGCCGGATCGGGAGCGGAGCATGATCACGCTTTGCGTGGTACAGCATACGGATGGCGAATACCTCGGATTGCTGGAAGATCATTTCGAGGGCCGTGCCATCCGCTTCGTCTACGCGCGTCCGCACGTGCCGGGCGGCAGCCTGCCGGGCACGGCACAGGGCCATGATGGCCTGGTCCTGCTCGGTGCCGGCCCGCAGGGCATGGCGGGCGGCGATCCGCTGCCAAGCCTGGCTGCCGAGTTGCGGCTGACCTCGGCATTCCTCGATGCGGGTCTTCCGGTGATCGGCATCGGGCTGGGCAGCATCATGCTCGCCGTCGCCGCCGGCGGCGGCTGCGAGGTGGCACCGCTGCGTTTCATGGTCGGCGAGGCGAAACGGACCGATCCCGACGCCCTGGCGGGACATTTGCCGCCAACCTATCCGTATGCGCTCTACATGCGCGATCGCGCGCTGCTGCCGGCCGCTGCGCGGGTGCTCGCCGTCGACGAGGCCGGCGCGCCGATGCTGTTCCAGGTTCGCGGCAACTGCCTCGGCTTCACCGCCCATCCCGGCATCAAGAGCGGCATGATCGAGGACCTGGTGATGGAGTTCGATGCCGCGCCGGAGAACGTTGCGGAAGGGCTGGCGCAGCTCGCCGCCCGGCAGCGTCTGATCGCCCAGGCCCTGAGCGGCATCATGGTCGGACTGGTCAAGGTCACCGGCCTGATGGATGCCGCTGCGGCACGGGTCCGCAGCTGAATCGCGCGCGGGCCGCGGCCGGCGCGCCGGCGACCACGGCGGATGCGCGCCACCGGGCGGGTGACGGCCGCCGTGCGGACGCCCGGAGCCGGCGGCGCGCAGGGCACGCATCAGGCAAGGACCTTCACTGCCGCGCCATGGCGGTCCTTGTCACCGTCGAGGCTCAGTAGCGCCACCCCAGCGCGAAGCCCAGCGTGTCCTGGTACATGCGGATCGACGTCCCCTGGCTGGCGCCGCTGCCGGTGACGCTATGACTGAAAGCATGCACATAGTCGAAGGACAGGTCGATGGTGCGGCTCAGCGCATAGGTCGCCCCGAGGGTGAGATGGTCCTCGACCACGCCGGGCGCCAGCACGTTGATGAAGGCGTCCTCGCCCGGAATCGGCTGCCCGCTGTGGTTCCAGCCGGCGCGCAGAGTCAGGCCCGGCTCCATCGCGTAGGCCACGCCCAGCTTGACCACGGTGACGCTGCGCCAGCCGAAGCCGGTACCGTTGGGCGTGCCCAGTCCGCAGGTTGCCGGTGTCGCGCAGATCAGGGAGTTGATCATCGGGTTGGCGATGGCGGGAATATTGCCGTACTCGATGCGTTCGACGTCGCCGGCCACGGTCAGGTCGGGAGTCGCCTTCCAGGCCGCACCCAGACCGTAGTTGGCGGGGATGTCGAAGCTGCCGCCGTCCGCGAACAGCCCGTTGTAGCGTCGGAACCGGCTCATCGTGATCTTGGGCTGATAGGTCGCGCCCACGGTCAGGTCGGGGGTCAGCTGCCCGGTCCAGCCGATGCGGAAGCCCACGCCGTCGGACTGGGCATGCCGATTGTTGGTGACGTTGGGCGGATTGCTCGACAGCCCCTGGAAGGCCTGGACGCCGGTGACGCCGAAATTCTGATGCACGTAGTCGATCGACAGGCCGATCGAATTGTGGTCATCGATGCGGTAGGCGATCGTGGGCGCGATGAAAAGCTGCTGCAGATCCACACCCATGGAACCCACGCCGAAGGCCCCCAGTTGACCGACCGGCGAGGCCATGCAGGCGGACAGACTGCCGCCGAACTGCTGCAGGACCTGCGGATTGGCGCACTGGGCGCCTTGGGTGGCCGAGTTCAGGTTGCTGTAGCCGGTGTTCATGCCGCCATTGCCGTACACGGAGACGCCCAGCGCCAGTCGCGAAGTGACCATGCGATTGAAGCCGAACTCCGGGATGTAGAACTGGCTGGTCTGGTTGCCGTCGAACGAGGTCGCGCCCGCCTGTGTGGTCAGGGTCGCACTGCGCTGCGGCCGGAATACGCTCACCCCGAAGTCGAGACGATTGCCGATCAGGGCCATGCCGGCCGGATTGCTGGCCGCGGCCAGCGCATCCAGCGGCAGGGCGATGCCGACGCCGCCCATGCCGACCGACTGGACGCTGTAGCCGGGCTGGAAATAGCCATCCGTCGCCGATGCCGCGCCGGATGCAAGAAGCAGTGAAAAGAAAAGCGTTCGCTTGAAATGCCTGGTAACCATGATGAACCCCTCCGTCATGCCACGTGTGATGCATCAACCGGCCCGCAGGCACGCGGCCTGCAGGGATGGTGTCGCACAACTCGGATGGACAGCGCATCGCCCAACCTGGTGTCGCAGCCACTTTCACGCAAAAGCACGAGCCTTGAAGTCGTTCTTCCTGTCCTTGCAAAGTCCCGCTAGCCGACCGGACGGTGGGCGTTGTGCAGCGCCGTCGCCAGGTCCAGCGCCGTCACGCCCGGCATGTCCAGACCCAGGGACGTCATGAGCGGATCGATCCGGGTCGGGAGATCGTCCCGCAGGTCCATGCCCGCCAGGGCGCCGCTGAGTGTCTCGATGCCGGACGCGGGCAGGCAGGTGAAGTCGCCGCTGATGTGCGCCTCCGCGACGCGGTCGTCGCGACTGAGCAGACACACGCGGAGCAGACCGCCGGGGGCCTTGTGGACGCCCTCGCCCAGATGCATGCCGCCGGTGATCTTGATGCCCTCCGGGACGCGGCGTGTGCCCGGTTGCCGCAGCCAGTCGGCCGTCTGCAGCTTCTGCTCCCACGCGACGATGGCGGCCTCCTCCTCGGGACGCAGCTTGTCGTCGCGCAGCGCGGCGCCGAAATGACGGGCGACGTGCAGCCGGAACAAGGTCGTCAGGGTTTCCCGCGGCGGTACCTGGCCGAGTTCGCGGCGGATGGTGGTGATGTAGTCCTGCAGGGTCGAGCGCAGCTTGTCGCGGAACTTCTCCGAAGGCACCTTGAGGCAGCGCGCCATCGTCGCGGTATCGAAATCGAGCATGAAACTGCCGACGAACACCGTCGCGTCGCCGATCTGCGCGGCGCCGGTGCCGCCGATCTTGCGGTCGTTGACGTGAATGTCATTGATCGGCCGCAGCCGCGCCGGAATGCCCAGCGCCTGGTAGGCGGCCAGCACCGGGGCCACGTGGAACGCGTAGATGTCGGTCACCCGCCGGGGAACCGTTTCGCGCGGCGAGATGAAGTGGAAGAAAAGCTGGTTCCGGTCGAGGTAGACGGCGCCGCCGCCGACCTGGCGGCGCAGGATCGGCAGGCCCGCCTGCCGGCAGTACTCCTCGTCCACCTCGGCCGCGACATCCTGGTGCATGCCGATGCACACATAAGGCGCGTCGGGGCTGACCAGGGTGAGCACGGGGTCGTCGCCCGCGCGCATGGCTTCGGCGATGCCGTGATACACCGCCTGCGAGCGCACGACCGGAACGCTGCCGAGATCAAGCACCCGCAGCGCCAGGCTCATGGCACGGCCCGGGCGCACGCCGCGCAGGCGCTCGCGATTTCCGCGCCGGCAAGCGAGCTGCCGCGGTCACGCGCGGGCGGCGTCATCAGCCGCAAGCCGTGCCGAGCCGCTGCACACGGCCCGCCGACGGGATTCGGGGGCAGGTTCGGTCGCATCCTGATGCGGCGGCCGCGCGCGTCACTTCCCGCGGCGGATGCGGAAATGGAACTCGCCCTGGCCCGCCTGCGAATCGACCAGCTCGTTGCCGGTCGATCGGCAGAACGCCTCGAAATCCTTGACCGCGCCGGGATCGGTGGCCTGGATTTCCAGAATCTCGCCGATCGGAATGTCCTTCAGCGCCTTTTTCGCGCGCAGGATGGGCAGCGGGCAGTTCAGTCCGCGGGCATCGAGAAGATGGTCAGCCATGGCTTGCTCCCGGTGGGTCTCAGATGAACAGGTTGATGTCCGACTTGGTCGCTGTTTCGATGTAGGTTGCAGCGCCGCCCAGCACCGGGCCGTCGATCATGTCCTCACGCTTGAACTCGAACAGGTCCATGGTCATCTGGCAGGCGATCATCTGCACGTCGGACTCGATCGCCGCCTGACGCAGGTCCTCGATCGAGGCGACGCCCTTCTTCTTGATGAGGTTCTTCATCATCGCGGTGGCCATCGCATCGACGCCGGGCAGGGCACCGAGCAGATTGGGCATCAGCAGGTGCGCCCCCATCAGCGGCATCTCCATGCCCGGATTGCCGAGGGTGGTGATCGACAGGTCCAGCTTTTTCTTCAGCAGCGCCAGGCCGTAGAAGGTGAAGAACATGGTGACCTCCAGGCCCATGGCCGCGGCCGTCGTCGCCAGGATGAACGGCGGGTAGGCCCAGTCGAGGGTGCCCTTGGTCACGATCATCGACAGCCGCTTGGTTTCGGAACCGCTCGTTTCCATCTCTGTCTCTCCGGTCATGCCATCAGGTCGATGCGCTTCGCGCTCAGGTCTTGCAGACGCAGCCGGCAAAGCCGTCGGCTGCCATCTTGGCTTCATAGGGGGCCGCGACCTGGTTGCCCGGAACCAGCGACTTCTTCGCTTCGTCCCAGGTGGCGGGCCTGACCCGCATCAACCATCCGTCCGCATAGGGATCGGCGTTGGCGATCCCGGGCTCGGCGACCAGTGCGTCATTGACCGCGATCACCTCGCCATCGAAGGCGATCTTGGCCGGGCCCACCCACTTGCCCGATTCGATGGTCGCGCAGGATTTGCCCGCCAGCACCGGGCGCCCGGCTTTCTTCGGCGTCACCGCGACCAGCTGGCCGGCCAGCGCAACCGCAACCGTGGTCATGCCCGCCACGACCGTGCCCCCGGCTTCCTCGCGGTACCACATGTTGTTGGGCACGTCGTAGTAGAGATCGTCGGGGAAGACGCAACCGCGCACCGTCGCCATCGCTCAGCCCCCCGCGCTTGCCGGTGACCGGGCGCCTGCGCCGGCGTCCGCCGTGTCCTGCGAGCGCAGCGGCCGCGACGAGCAGCAGAATTCGCCCAGTTTTTCGTTCTCGAGCTTGCCGTCGATGAAGAGAAACAGGTGGGTGGCGACGGCAGCGGCCATGCGCAGGCGACGGACGCGCTCGAGCGCGTCGCTGCTGGCCTCGGCCGCGTTGCATTGGTAAACCAGCTCCCGGCAGGTCTCGCGGCAGGCGTTGAACGTGGGGTCGCGCAGGGCGGCCTGGCGGTGCAGGGCCAGCAGCCGGAATCCCTCGACCTTATCCGGCGTCGGCTCGGATCCGTGCGCGACGACCCAGCGCACCAGCGCCGACTCGCCGGCATCGAGCAACCGCTGCCGGACCCCGGCCGGAGCGCGCGCCAGCTCTGCGTCCGGCATCGCCGCGATGGCGTCGGTGATCGCGAAAGGCGCGTCCATCAGCCGAGTCCACGCGCCTTGAGCAGATCGCGCGCGTCGGAGAAGTTCTCGTGCACGCCGACCCGGCGTGCCGAGAGCCCGAGCGCCATGCCCAGCAACTGGGTGAAGTAGAGGATCTTGACCGTGGTCTTCTTGCCGAAGACCTTTTCGGCACGCATCTGGTGCATCTCGAGACCGGAGTGGCAGGTGGGGCACTCGGTGGCGATGACATCGGCGCCGCAGGCTTCCGCCGTGGTCAGCAGGTTGAGCACGAGCCGGGTCGAGGTGTCGCTGTCCGACAGGGTGTGCGCGCCGCCGCAGCAGGCGGTCTTGAGCGGATATTCGACGTTCACGGCGCCGGCGGCGGCCAGCAGGTCGTCCATGAAATGCGGCTTGCTGGTCGACTCGGAGCCGGCGCCCTGGTCTTTCTCCGGGAAAATGTGGCGCGGTCGCGTGTACATGCAGCCGTAGTAGTTGGCGATCTTGAGCCCGTTCAGCGAGTTCTTGACCCGCTTGCCGAGTTCTTCAGTGCCGATCGCGTCGCGGATCCAGTCCAGTGCGTGGATCGTGCTGACGTGCCCGGCCTGGTAGGCCGTGGCGCCGGACTTGGCCGACAGCTGCTCCACCGTCGCGCGCGAGGCCGCGTCGTGCGAGAGGTCGTATTCGGCCTTTTTCAGGTTGTGATAGCAGCCGTTGCACGGCGCCATCACCGTGTCGAAGCCCATGTCCTCGGCGATCTTGAGGTTGCGCGCGGAGAGGAAGGTCTGCAGCTTGGGATCGACGTTCTTGACTTCCATCGCGCCGCAGCAGTTCCAGTTCTGCAGTTCCACCAGCTCGAGTCCGAGCGCCTTGCCGACCTCCTTGGTGGAGCGGTTGTAGGCGTGACCGGTTCCCTCCAGCGCGCAGCCCGGGTAGTAGGCCACCTTGCGGTACTTGTCGCTCATCCGTGCCTCTCCGTCGGGGTGACTGCCAGTCCCAGCGCCCGCCGCTGCCGTGCGTGCTGGTCGATCACGTATTCATTGATCGCGTCGCGGGTGCGGCCCCAGTCGCGGGTGCGCGGATGGATCAGCGCGGCCAGGCCGAGTCGCGTCAGCAGGCCGGCGGGCATGCGCGCAACCAGGCCGCGGATGATGGCCACCAGCCAGGGTTGGGCCAGCTTCTGGCCGGTGCGCGCGAAGAACTTGCGCATCAGACGGCCCTCCTCGATCTTGCCCTTGGCGAACACCTGCCCCGAGAACTCCTCGTCGAAGATCGTCGATGAGCTGGGTCGCGTGTGGCCCTTGAGCTCGAGCCAGTGCGCGGTGGCCTTCATCACGCCTTCGGGCACGACGTCGCGCGGACACGCGTAGGTGCACTTGTTGCAGGAAACGCACTGCCAGATGATGTCCTTGTCGCGCAGCAGCTCCTCCTCGAGGCCGAGCCGGATCAGATAGATCCAGTAGCGCGGGTTGAACTCGGGGTTGATGGCGTTGACCGTGCAGGAATTGGTGCAGGAGCCGCATTGCCAGCAGCGATGGATGTGCTCGCCGCCCGGGAGCGCCGCGATCTCGCCCTCCAGCGCCTCGTTGTAATCGGTGATGACCCGCGTGCCGATGAAGGTGCTCCAGTCGCCGGAAACGTCGACGCCCTCCAGCGCGAGCTTCTCGTTGCGGATCAGGTTTTCCTTGCGGATCAGGGATTTTTCGTGGATCGGCATGGCGCGTTCCTCAAGCACTGAGCCGCAGTGACGCAATCGACAGCGCCGAGGCGGTGTCCGCGAGCTTGACCTTCATGCGGATGCCGTCGGCGTCGAGGCAGTCCAGTCCGAGCAGGCGGCGGGTGTGCGCCATCGGGTCCTCGCCGCCCGCGAAATCGCCCTTGAGATAGGTGCTGCCGCGATCGTTGATGTAGCGCGCATAGAGATGGGCGCAGAGCAGGTCCTGCATCAGCGCGAGGTCGCGGTAGATGCCGTTCTCGCGCAGGAACGGCTCGAGCTCGCCGCGCAGGGCGAGGAAGATTTCCACGCGATCGGACAGCGTCAGCGTGTCGCGGCCGGGTTCGACATCGAACCAGATCTCGCGCAGCACGCCGCTGCGGGTGTCCGCGTCCCAGATCCAGCGCGTCATCAGCGGGATCGAGTCGGGCGCGGTGAAGTGCAGCATTTCGGCGGCCAGATCGCGCAGCCAGCGATGGTGACGGTCCCTCGGCACCCCGGCGAGAAAGGCGTCGAAACGGCTCTGCACGTCACCCGCGTCGCCGAGCAGCGCGATCATGCGCTCGCGCAAGGCCGCGTAGGGATGCTCGGCGAGCCAAGGCCCGGCACGCCGGCGCACCGTCGACATGAACGTGCACAGTCCGAGAAACTGCAACTCGTCCAGTCCGGCAACGCGGCCGTCGGCGAGCAACTCGCGGAAGATCCGCACCTTCAGCTGCAGCGCGGTCAGACAGGACTCCATGCCGGCGCCGGTGCCGGCGGCCTCGATCAGCGCAGCGAAGCCGCCGCGGATCGCCGGGCCGCTGAGATCCAGCGTCGACAGCAGGGTCGGGTCCGGGTCGCGCGCCATCAGCATCGTGCCCACCGGTCATCCCGCCAGTGCCGTGACCGGCATGCGCAGGCCGGCGATCGCCGCCATGGCGGCGGCCTGGCCCTGCGCGATGCTGTCGTCGATCGTCTCGGGTCCGGTCGCGGCACCGGCGACGTAGACGCCGGGGCGCGTGGTACTGCCCATGGCGCTGTAGGACGGGCCTTTCAGCAGAAAGCCGTGTCGCTCCAGCTCGACGCCGAACAACGGAGCCAGCGCGCGATTGTCGACATTGGGGTCCATGCCGATGGCGTGCACGACCATGTCGAAGGGAATGGTGATCGGGCGCTTGACCAGGGTGTCCTCGCCCTTGACGATCAGGCGGTGGCCGTCGGAGGTGACCTCGGCGATGCGCGCCTTGATGTACTTGACGCGGAATTCCTCCTGGCTCTGCCAGTAGTACTTGTCTTCGTAGAGTCCGAAGGTGCGGATGTCCATGTAGTAGATGTAGACGCTGCATTTCGGCAGTGCTTCGCGGATCTCCATGGCGATATTGGCGGACACCGTGCAGCAGATCTTCGAACACCATTCGCGACCGATCTGGCGGTCACGCGAGCCGACGCAGAGCAGGATCGCCACGCGCTCCGGTTCGCGGCCGTCGGACGGGCAGCGCACGCCCTTGCCGGAGGAAAACATCTGCTCGACCTGGGTCGTGGTGACCACGTCGGGGTAGGTGCCGAAGCCCCATTCCGGCTTGTTGTTGGAATCGAAATGGGTGAAGCCGGTGCACAGGATCGCGGCGCCGACCTTGTGCGTCTGTCCGTTCGACAGGACGCCCTCAAACGCGCCCGGCTCGCCGGAAAACTGCGTGACCCGGGTCTCGGTGAACACCTCGATTAGCGGATGGGGCTGCACGCGCCGGACCATGCCGCCGATCGCATCCCGCGCCCATTCGCCGGAAGGCACCAGTTTGGCGTAGCCGGACAGGATCGGCGCGCCGCCCAGGCGGTCGGCCTTGTCCACCAGCAGCACCCGCTGGCCGGTGCTGGCCAGGGCATGCGCCGCGGACAGTCCGGCGGGACCGCCGCCGACGACAAGTACCGGCGCGCTCATGGCTGGGCCTCGATCAGGGCCGGGCGCTGATAGCCCGGGCCGGAGGTGATCGCCCGCTTCGGGTCGTACAGGGTCTCGATGCGCCCCGCCTTGACCTCGTCGAGATACACCTCGAACTCGGCCTTGGCCTTCTGCCAGTCGATGCCCAGCTTCTCCAGCAGGCCCTCGAACGGCGAGGCGTGCCAGTGCAGCTGCGCGAGCTTGTAGGGATGCGCGCCGCAGACCAGCGCGGCGAACTGGCAATCCGCCATCACCGCCAGCGGATAGACCTTGTCCACCGCGCCGCCGATCCACTGGCTCTTGTCCAGCGTGGTAATGCAGCCGGTGTCATGGCCCACCATCACGTCGGCATGCGCCTCCTCGACCGCCACCTTGATCTTGCGATCGATGGCGAAGGAGCGGGTGAATTCGCGCTCACCGATGATGTGCCGGAAGCCGAACCCGCAGCAGTCGTACCAGGTCGAGTAATCGGCCACCTCGACGCCCAGCGTCTGCAGCAGGCCGGTCGAGACCGCGACCCGGTTGCCGTCGAGCACGGTCTCGTCGTACAGAACGTCCTCGGGCACCATCTTGTGCACGTGGCAGGCCGGGTGCACGGTCGCGCGGATGTTGCTGCAGTCGATCACGCGCTGCTCGGCGATCCGTTCGCGCATCACGTGCAGCCATTCCGAGTAATGCACGATTTCCTCGGGGATCAGCAACTTGCCATCCACCAGCCGGCCGAGCTTGCCGAGGATCTTCTTGACCTGCTCGCGCAGCTTGGGTGACTGCAGCAGGAACGCGCGCACTTCCTTGTAATTTCCGAACGAGGTGCCGCAATGGATCAGCGGGTAGTAGTAGCCCGCCGGCAGCCCCTCCGCCAGCGCGGATACGTAGGCCTGGTGAAAGTTGCGCAGGAACACCGCGGCGAGGCTGACAATGTTGCCGATGCCGGAGCCGTGATAGTTCCAGGCGGTGCACGAGGTCTGGTCGGTTTCATCCAGATAGCGGGTGCCGAGCTTGTTCTGCAACCACAGCAGCGAGCTCGGATAGCCGGGAATGTTGCCGCACTGTCCGCAGGACTTGTGATGCCAGAACTGGTTGGTGGGGATGCGCTTGTTCCACCCGTACAGCGTGCGTCCGGTGACCGGCTCGTGCTGCTCGCTGATGCGGTGGACGACGATCTCGCCGTCCTTCTCCAGCTGCCACATGATGTCGCGCACGTCCTTCACCTGGTCCTTGTTGACCAGCATCTCGCGACGGTCGATGCGCGCCTCGACCCAGGATGTGGCGCGGCGCGCCTCGTCGGTCGACAGCTTGACCGGACGCCACTCCGGGCCGAAGCCCGAGTAACCCGATGCAGCGGGGCGTTCCTGCTCTTCCTGACTGGCCATGGCGCGTTACCTCACTCAGACCGCGGATGATTCCGCCGGGTGTTCATCGACCCACTCCTGGTATTCCTCGCGTTTCTCGTCCATGAGGTCGTTGACCACATCGAAGAGATTCGGGTCGATCGTCTCCAGCTGATCCAGGACCCCGGACGCTTCCCAGATGGTGTACAGCTCGATCGACGTCTTGATGTTGACTTCCCACGCCGTGTCCATCGTGTGCAGCGTGGGCACCGGGATGGCCTTGCGCAGGATGTTCAGCGGCGCCTTGATCTTGGCGATGTTCGGACCCCAGTCGGCGAAGGCATCGGGCGTGATCATGTTGGGCGCCAGCTGATTGCCGGTGGTGATCAGCTTCATCAGCACGCGGGTGAACGGCTTCAGCACGTCCTTGGCCGACTGCATGCCGTGCTTGATCGCCGTCTCGCGCAGGATCATCACCAGGCCGCCCGGCGAGTTGTGGAACGGGCAGCGTGCGGCGCAGGTGTAGCACTGGGCGCAGGCCCAGATCTTTTCCTGCATGACGTCGTAGACGCCCTCGAGGTTCTCGGTCAGCAGCAGCTGCACGATCTCGCGCGGCGAGTAGTCGTAGTAGTAGGCCGAAGGGCAGGTCGCGGTGCAGATGCCGCAGTTGAGACAGCCGTACAGCTCATGGTCGTACAGCGGGTGCGAGCGGACATCCTCGAAGATTTCCTCGAGCTTTTCGCGGGCAACGGTCGGGGCCCCGGAGACCGGATCGCCGATGAGCATTGCTGCAGCTGCCATAACCGACTCCTGCGGACGGGCCGCGCGCGACCCGGGTGCAACCTAGTAGCTGAGCACCCGGGTATCGTCGCTTTCCATGACCTGCTCGATGACATAGGCGCCGCCGACGATCCCGGCGCATTCCGGAATCAGGTCTTCCTTGCTCATGTCGAACAGGTCGAGATTGGGCGAGCAGCAGAGGAACTTCACGCCCGCCTCGTGGGCTTCCTTGATGAAGTCATAGACGGTCTTGGGCGAGCCCGGCTTGACCACCAGCGATTCGGCCACGCCCTTTTTCATCAGGCGTCCGGCGGTCGCGGTGCAGACGATTTCGACCTCGTAGTCCATCGCCGCGGCGACCGATGCCTGGAAGAACGGAGCGCCGAGCTCCTCGCCGTTTCGCGGATCGGTGTTGACCAGCATGATCAGAAGTTTGTGCGCCAACGGGGCTCGCTCCAGGCAGGGGGATCGGTGCGCCGGCGCCGCGGCGAAATGCCGCATTCGGCGTGCGACTGAAAATATTAGACAAATCGGATGGAAGCACGCTGCCCTGCAGCATGAATGCGATGCGCCGCGGAATCCGCCGGCAGGCGATCGTCCGACCGGCTCCGGGCCGCGCCTTCGCATGCGGCCCCGAGGCGGCCGCCTTGCCGCCCGGACGGCGCCTGGCCGGGTGCGCATGCACCGGTTTCCGGTGGATAGCGGCCGTGCCGAAAGGCCAGGCCGCCGGCGGCGGCGTTCGCGGGCGGTGCCGCGGCGGATGACAACCGTGGCACCGGACCGGGCGCCCCGATCCCGATCCCATGCATGGCGCCTCGGACCAGCACAAGCCGCGGCATCGATGGACGCCGCAGCTTGCGTTGAAGCTCCCGGCCCGTCGGGTCTCGCCCTGACGGCGAGCGCGGACATCCGGCGCAGGTCGTGACCCGCCAGCGCCAGCGCTGGGCGGCTGCGCAAGCCCTCGCCGAGCGGCGTTACTTGGCCCGGCTGATGGTGAACTTGCCGATGCTGATGCCCAGATCGATGCCCTGGCCCGCGCCGGCCAGCGCCAGCGAGACGGTGCCCTTGGTCAGGATCTGCGCGGTGCCGGATTTCACCAGGCCCGCGTTGGCCTCGCCCTGTACATAGGAACCGAGCACGTCGTCGATGGTGTGCACATCGGTAAAGGTGCCGACGCCGTTGTCGATATGCGACTTGCCGGCGGTAAGGCCGACGCCCTGGGCGGCGATCTTGACGTGCATGGAACTGCCGTTGGCGCAGGTCACGAGGCCGCTGCCTTCGACGTGCTTGTAGATCACCGACCAGCTGGTGGTGGAGAAATTCAGTTTGCAGTCGAGGTTTGCATCGGCGGCCGTCGCACGCTGGGGCAGCATGGCGCCGGCGGCCAGTGCGGTGGCCAGTCCGAGCAGCGGCAGGTAGCGGTTCTTGAGGATCGTCATGATCGTACTCCTTCGGGGTGGGGGTGATTCGCTCCGGACGGTGGACCTCTCAACCTGAACGCAGGCGCCCGTCTGCGCGCTCGCGTTCAGGTTGGGCAGGCCGCAATGCACGGGAATCCGCCGCAGTGTCGTCATCCCGACGCGTGCCGTCGGCGCAGGTTGCCGGTGCCGGGCCGTGGCGCGGCACACGCTAAACTGATGCGCTGTCCGCATCGCCTGCCGGCCCGATGGCATCCAGCCCCGGGCCGTTCTGCCGCCACCGTACGCCGTCGACCACCGTGACACTCCGGAAGCCATGAAGACACCCCAGGGACTGCAGGCGCTGATCGACGACGGCGTGATCGACGAGGTGATCCGGCCGCTCAAGAGCGGCAAGGAAGCGTCGGTATACGTCGTGCGCAGCGGCAGCGACGTGCGTTGCGCCAAGGTCTACAAGGACATGGCGCAGCGCAGCTTCCAGGCGCGGGTGCAGTACCAGGAAGGCCGCAAGGTGCGCGGCAGCCGGCAGGCGCGCGCGATCGGCAAGGCCAGCAAGTACGGCCGCAAGCAGCAGGAGATCGCCTGGAAGAACACCGAGGTCGATGCCCTGTATCAGCTTGCCGGCGCCGGTGTGCGCGTCCCGCAGCCCTACGGCTATTTCAACGGCGTGCTGGTGATGGAACTGGTCACCGATGCCGAGGGGCGTTCGGCGCCGCGTCTTGGCGAGGTCGAGCTGGAGCCGGAGCAGGCGCGCCGCTATCACGTCTTCCTGGTCCGGCAGGTGGTGCGCATGCTCTGCGCCGGGCTGATCCACGGCGACCTGTCGGAGTACAACGTGCTGGTCGCACCGGAAGGCCCGGTGATCATCGATCTGCCGCAGGTGGTCAGCGCGGCCGGCAACAACGCCGGCCGCGCGATGCTGCTGCGCGACGTCGGCAACGTGACCGCTAGCCTGGGGCGTTTCGCGCCCGAGCTGCTCGACACGCGTTACGGCGAGGAGATGTGGGCGCTGTTCGAGCAGGGCGCGCTGCGCCCCGACAGCGAGCTCAGCGGCGTGTTCGCGGCGGACGAGCATGCCGCCGACGTGGATGGCGTGATGCTGGCGATCATCGATGCGCGCCAGGAGGCGATCATCCGCCAGCAGGGGCGCGATGCCGCCGACGCCAACGATTGAAACGCGTCGCGCGCGCAACATCGCCCGCAGCGACGCCCGAGTCGGGCAGGCGATCAGGCCGGCGCGGGGCTCGCGGGCACGATCGCGGCCATCCGCCGCCGCGGGCAGCCGCGCTGGCGCCCGGCGCCTGTGCGCCAGGTCACAGTGTTGCAGTCCGACACCCTGCCGCAAGCGTCTGTCGCGCGGGCTGGCATCGGCCTTGCTCACGTTCGTCAGGCCTGCCCCCTGAGTCGCGCCATGAACGCATCGGTCCTGCCGTCCCCAGCTGCCCCAGCGGTCGATCGCGAACGGCGTTTCGTGAGGCGCGTGCACGGCCTGCGCACGCTGGGGCTGGGGCTGGGTTTTTTCCCGGTCGCCGCCGTGTTCCGGCAGAACGGCGAACCGCTGCTGCTGTGGGCGCTGCTGCTGGTCAACGGTTTCGCGTGGCCGCACCTTGCGCGCTGGCTGGCGGTGCGCAGCACGACGCCGGTGCAGGCCGAGTACCGCAATCTGCTGGTCGACTCGCTGATGGGCGGCGTCTGGGTGGCGCTGATGCGCTTCGATCTGCTGCCCAGCGCGGCCCTGCTGACGATGCTGGCGATGGACAAGCTCAGTGTCGGCGGTCTCCGGCTGCTGCTGCGTGGTCTGCTGCTGCAGGGCATCGCCTGCGTGCTGACCGCCGCGCTGAACGGCTGGGCGTTCGCACCGCAGACCGGCACGGCGGTCATGCTGGCGACGTTGCCGTTCATGGTGCTGTATCCGCTGGCGATCAGCACGGTGATGCACGCGCTGGCGCGCCAGGTGCGATGGCAGAACCGCCAACTGGCGCGGATCAGCAGCACCGACGGTCTCAGCGACCTGCTCAACCGCGGCGCCTGGGAGGAGGCGGTGGCGATGACGCTGCAGCGGTGTCGTCGCAGCGGGGGGCGTGCCAGCCTGCTGATGATCGACATCGACCGCTTCAAGCACATCAACGATCGCCACGGGCACCCGGCAGGTGATGCCGTGATCGGTCGCGTCGGCGCGATCATCCGCCGCTGCATGCGCGACAGCGACTGCGCCGGCCGCTACGGCGGCGACGAATTCGGCGTGCTGCTGGATCGCGCCGATGCCACCGCGGCGATGGCGATCGCCGAGCGCATCCGCGCCAGCGTCGCAGCGGCCGTATTCGAGCAGGCCGAGGGCATGCACTGCACCCTGAGCACCGGCGTCGCCGAGATCACCCCGCAGACCCACGACGCGCGCGACTGGATCAAGCAAGCCGACGACGCGCTGTACCGGGCCAAGCTCGATGGTCGCAACCGCACCGCCTGCTGAGCGTCCCTGCGATCGCGACGCGCGCAACGGACGGCGCTTGACTTGCATGGGCGTTGCCCGAACGATCACGACGGCGGCCCGCAATGGCCGCGATCCGGATCACCGTCCCGCCGCGAGTGCCCATGCCGCCAGCAAACGGTCTGCCCACCACCGAGCGTCTCGCGCTGCGCCGCTTCACGCCGGACGATCTCGATGTCCTGCATCAGCTCTACAGCGACCCCGAGGTGGCGCGCTACGTCGGCGGCACCAAGACCCGCGAGCAGGCGCAGGAGATGCTGGATCAGCGCATCCTGGCCTACTACGACGCCCATCCCGGGCTGGGTGTGTGGATGACGCTGGAGCGCGCGAGCGGCGCCTGCGCCGGCATGCACCTGCTGAACAACATCCAGGGCGAAACGCACATCCAGCTCGGCTACGTGCTGTTCAAGGCCTATTGGGGCCGCGGCTACGCCACCGAGATGAGCATGGCCCTGCTGCGCCACGGCTTTGCCGCGGCGGGGCTGGAGCAGATCGTGGCGATCACGGATCTCGCCAATGCCGACTCGCAGCACGTGCTGCTGAAGGCTGGCATGCAGCGCAAAGGCGAACGCCGCTTCGCGCATCCGGCCTATCGCGGCGAGTCGCTGGCGTGGTTCGAGGCCGATCGCGAAGACTGGCTGACGCGGCACGACCGAGCGCCGCGCGCTCGGGCAGCGCGCCGCGGCGATACCACGCGCGGCGCATGATCGGATGCCTGCGGCACTGCGGCATTACCGCGAATTGAAGTGCTTGTCGGTTGTACCGTCAGCGGGCGGTGCTTACAGTGGACTCGCGCGGTGGCTCAGCGCCGCCCCGATCCCTTTCCGGGAGATGCGTCATGCGTCTGCAGGCAAGCCTCGCGTTTGCGCTGATCGTGCTGGCCGCTGCGGCCGCACAGGCGGCAGCGCCGCCGGACATCACCCCGTGGCTGCGCTGGATTCCCTATCGCTACGACACCCGGCCCCGGAATGTCGCTCTGCTGAACGACATGCCGTGCAGCCTGCTGTCGCATCCGAACGGGTGGGGCGGCCTGTACCTCACCAACGCCTCGTCCGGCGGCCATGATTTCTTTGTCGATCTCCCCGATTGCTCGGCGCCGGCCGGCAGCGGCTGGACGATTCCGATCTTCTTTCGCTCGCGGGAGCGGCTGCCGGATCTCCGGGTCGCAGTCGGCGGCCTGGTCGCGCTGCCCTTCATGACCGCCGCCACGCGGCCGTTCATGGCGGCGCTGGCGCATGGGCCGGCAGTCGACTCCGTCGGCGCTCGCGGCGGTGCCTATCGACCGCCCGGCGCGCTGGCGCGCTGGCGCGACCGTCCGGCATCGCCGCCGGATTCCGGGGCGGGCAACGCCATGGCTCTGGCCATGCCGCACACGGACGGCGCACGGACCCGGTGGCCGTCGGACCTGCCGCAGGCGGGCCGGCAGAATCCGTTCTCGGGGCCGGCGCCGGGGGCAGCGTCAGCCCAGCCCATGACGCCGGGACGTACCTGCTGCGTTTCGGCGGAACCACGAGCGCGGCCGATGGGTTCTCGTCGCATCCACCGCTGAGGCGTCACGATCGACCGCTCGGTGTGCGTGGCACCGGACGCGCCGCCAGCCATCCCGGGAGGGACCCGGCTTGAAATGCCGGCTCGTGATCCCGGCGTTCGCCCTGCGCGCTGCCCGACGCGGCTACACTGCGCGGTTCCATGATTGCCTTTCGCAACTTCGCCCTGCGGCGCGGCGAACGCCTGCTGCTGTCCGACGTCGATCTCGTCCTGCACGCGGGGTCGCGGGTGGGCGTGGTCGGCCGCAACGGTTGCGGCAAGTCCAGCCTGTTCGCCGCGATCCAGGGCGAGATCGAGCCCGACCGCGGCGACCTCGATCTGCCGGGCCGGCTGCGCATCGCCAGCGTGGCGCAGGAGACGCCGTCGCTGCCCGACGCGGCGATCGATTTCGTGATCTCCGGCGACGCCGCGGTGCATGCGGTGCTGCGTGCCGAGGCCGCGGCGATGGCGGCCGAGGATTGGGATGCGGTCGCCGCCGCCCACCAGCAGCTCGCCGAGATCAACGGCTACGACGCCGGCGCGCGCGCCGGCCGCCTGCTGCACGGCCTCGGTTTTCGCGCCGAGACGCACAGCCGCGCGGTGGCGGAGTTCTCCGGCGGCTGGCGCGTGCGCCTGAACCTGGCGCGGGCGCTGATGACGCCCAGCGATCTGCTGCTGCTCGACGAGCCGACCAACCATCTGGATCTGGACGCGGTGCTGTGGCTGGAGCAGTGGCTGCTTAAATACCCGGGCATGCTGCTGCTGATCTCGCACGACCGCGAGTTTCTCGACGGCGTCGGCACGCATACCCTGCATCTGCACGAGGGCCGGGCGCGTCTGTACAGCGGCGACTACACCCGGTTCGAGCGCCAGCGCTCCGAACAGCTGCGCCAGCAGCAGGTCGCCTTCGAGAAGGAGCAGGCCGAGCGCGTGCACCTGCAGGCGTTCATCGCCCGCTTCAAGGCCAAGGCCAGCAAGGCCCGGCAGGCGCAGTCGCGCATGAAGCGCCTGGCCAAGCTCAGCGGCACCGAGGCGGTGCGCGCCGAGCGCCAGATCCACATCGCGTTCGCCGAACCGGCGCGGCTGCCGCATTCGCTGATCCGGCTCGATCACGTCGATGCCGGCTACGACGGGATGCGCATCCTCGCCGATGTCGGCTTCGGTCTCGAAGCCGGCGACCGCATCGGTCTGCTGGGACCGAACGGTGCCGGCAAATCCACCCTGATCAAGACCCTGGTCGGCGAATTGCCGCTGCTCGCCGGCGAGCGCAGCGTGCATCCCGATCTGGGCCTCGGCTATTTCGCCCAGCACACCGTGGAATCGCTGCACGCGGGCCAGACGCCGATCGACCATCTGCGCGCGCTCGCGCCGGGCACGGCCACGCAGG
>JAGWPB010000036.1 GCA_028870665.1 Lysobacteraceae bacterium | reverse complement strand
GGCGTCACCGATCCGCACAACCTCGGCGCCTGCCTGCGCAGTGCCGCCGCCGCCGCGGCGCCCGCGGTGATCGTGCCGAAGGACCGCGCCAGCGGCATCACGCCGGTGGTACGCCGCGCCGCGGCCGGCGCCGCCGACCGCGTGCCGCTGGTCGCGGTCAGCAATTTCGCACGCGGCCTGCGCGCGCTGCGCGACGCCGGCGTGTGGCTGGTCGGGCTGGCCGGTGACGGTGAGCACTCGCTGTATGCGCTCGACCTGAAGGGGCCGCTGGGTCTGGTGCTGGGCGGCGAGGGCGACGGGCTGCGCCGGCTCAGCCGCGAAGGCTGTGACTATCTGGCGCGCATCCCGATGCCGGGCACGATGGAATCGCTCAACGTCTCGGTGGCGACCGGCGTGGCCCTGTTCGAGGCCGTGCGCCAGCGTGGAGGCGGCGCATGAACAGCCTGCACTGGTACGACATCACCGGCTTCGTCGGCGTGCTTCTGATCGTGCTGGCGTTTTTTCTGCAGCAGGTCGGACGCATGCGCGGCGACGGTCTGCCGAACCAGCTGCTGAATGCGCTGGGTGCGCTGGGTGTGCTGCTGTCGCTGCTGTTCGGCGCCTTCAATCTGTCGGCGTTCGTGCTGGAGGCGGTGTGGCTGGCGATCAGTGTCTACGGCATGATCCGGGGCGCGCGGCGACGCGCCGGCTGAGCCGGGTGGGTGTCACAGGCCCGATAGCCAGGCGTCGTCCGAGCCCTCGTTGATGCCCTCGAACAGGAACGTCGACAGGTAACGCTCGCCGGTGTCCGGCAGCATCGCCAGGATCACCGCGCCGGGCTCGGCGCCGCGTGCGACTTCCAGCGCGGCGGCGAAGGTGCCGCCGCAGGAGATGCCGCACAGGATGCCCTCCTGTTCCGCCAGCTGGCGCGCGCTGTCGCGGGCCAGTGTCTCGCCGACCGTGACGATGCGGTGCGCCACCTCGCGATTGAGCACCGCCGGCACGAAATCGGGTGTCCAGCCCTGGATCTTGTGCGGATGCCAGGCCTCGCCCTTGAGCAGCGCGGCGGTATCCGGCTCGGTGGCGATGATCCGCACTTCGGGACGGGTCAGGCGCAGCACCTCGCCGACGCCGGTCAGGGTGCCGCCGGTGCCCCAGCCGGAGACGAAGTAGTCGAGCCGCCGTCCGGCGAAGTCCTGCACGATTTCGGCGGCGGTGGTGTTGCGGTGCCAGGCGGGGTTGGCCGGATTCTCGAACTGGCGCGCCAGAAAGGCGCCGTGCTCGGCGGCGAACGCCTCGGCGCGCTTGACCATGCCGGTGCCGCGCTCCGCGGCCGGGGTCAGGATCACCTTGGCGCCGTACGCGCGCATCAGCTTGCGCCGCTCGACCGAGAACGTCTCGGTCATGAAGGCGACGAACGGATAGCCGCGTGCCGCGCACACCATCGCCAGCGCGATGCCGGTGTTACCGGAGGTGGCCTCGACCACGGTCTGCCCCGGTTTCAGGGCGCCGCTGCGCTCGGCGTCGAGGATGATGGCGATGGCCAGCCGGTCCTTGACCGAGCCGCCGGGGTTGAAGGACTCGACCTTGACGTACATCGCGACGCCCTTCGGCGCCAGGCGGTTGATGCGCACGATCGGGGTGCGGCCGATGGTGTCGGTGATGCTGTCGTGGATCATGGCGGTCTCCGTTGCGGCGGAAGCGATGCCGCGGCATGCGCGCGGCGGATCAGGGACGGATGACGGCAGGGCAGGGCGCGCGTTCAGCGCGCGCGGCGACATCGTGCGGGGATGGCGGCGTCGAATGCCGGGTCGCGAAGGCAGGCCATGATCAAGCCTAACCCGGTCGTGCGCGCGGGCGCAAGAGGCGATGCGGACGTTTAGCCGTCCAAAGCGCAACACCCGCGCGGATCAGGCGCGCGGCTGAAGCTCCGGGCTGGCCGTGAGGTCGCCCTTCTGGCGCGCTTCGGTCAGCGGTTCGCCGGTGGCGAGGAACCAGACATTCTCGGCGATGTTGGTGGCGTGGTCGCCGATGCGCTCGAAGTTCTTGGCCATGAACAGCAGGTGGGTCGCGGAAGTGATGTTGCGCGGATCCTCCATCATGTAGGTCAGCAGCTCGCGGAACAGCGCGGTGTAGAGCGCATCCAGGTCGGCGTCGCGTTCCCAGACCTGCCTGGCCAGTTCGGAATCACCGTCTCGATAGGCCTTGAGCACGTCGGCGAGCAGACCGGAGGCAGCTTCGGCCAGCGCCGGCAGGCTGCGTACCGGCGTGATCGGCGCATTAATGTTGAGCGCCATCGAGCGCTTGGCGACATTGGCGGCATAGTCGCCGATGCGCTCGATGTCGGCGGCGATGCGCAGGGCGGCGAGGATCTCGCGCAGGTCGCGCGCCATCGGCTGGCGGCGCGCGAGCAGCAGCAGCACGTCGTGGCTGACGCTGGCCTCGAGCTGATCGATGGCGTCGTCATTGGCGACCACGCGCTCGGCGGCGCGGGAGTCGCGGCGTTCGACGACATCGACGGCGCCCTCGATCTGGGCGATGGCGATCTCGCCCATGCGCACGATTTCGCCGGTGAGGCGCTTCAGCTCGTCGTCGTAGCTGCGGATGATGTGCTCGCTGGGGGTGTTCATAAGCCTCGTCCTGGGTGACAGATACCGCACGTTGAAGCAGTCGGCACGTTCAGCCGAATCTTCCGGTGATGTAATCCTCGGTCTGCTTCTTGCTCGGCTTGGTGAAGATGCCCTCGGTCGGACCGTATTCCACCAGCTCGCCCATGTACATGAAGGCGGTGCGGTCGGAGACGCGCGCCGCCTGCTGCATGTTGTGGGTGACGATCACCACGGTGTAGTCGTTCTTCAGCTCCTCGATCAGTTCCTCCACCTTGGCGGTGGAAATCGGATCGAGCGCCGAACAGGGTTCGTCGAGCAGAATGATTTCGGGCCTGATCGCCACCGCGCGCGCGATGCACAACCGCTGCTGCTGGCCGCCGGACAGACTGGTGCCGGTCTGCTGCAGCTTGTCCTTGACCTCGTCCCAGAGCGCTGCGCGGGTCAGGGCACTTTCGACGCGCACCGCGATCTCGGCCTTCGACAGCTTTTCGTAGAGGCGGATGCCGAACGCGATGTTCTCGTGGATCGACATCGGGAACGGTGTCGGCTTCTGGAACACCATGCCGATGCGGGCGCGGATCAGGGCCACGTCGCGCCGGGACTTGAGGATGTCCTCGCCGTCGACCACGATCTGGCCCTCGGCGCGCTGATCCGGATAGATCTCGAACATGCGGTTGAACGTGCGCAGCAACGTGGACTTGCCGCAGCCCGAGGGTCCGATGAAGGCGGTGACCTGCCGTTCGGGGATCTCGATGGAGACGTTCTTCAGGGCGTGGAATCGGCCGTAGTAGAAGTTCAGCGCGCGGACGTCGACCTTGACCGCGCCGATGCCGCTGACCGCGACGGTCTCGCTCGATTCGGATCGCGTGTGGATGCGTGGCGTGGCGGACATGATCGAACTCCGGAACGGTGATGCAGGATGTCGGGGCTAGGCCCTGGGGCGCCGCCGACCCAGCAGCATGCGCGCGGCCAGGTTGAGCAGGAGGATGAAGGCCACCGCGATGAAGGCTCCCGCCCAGGCCATCGACTGCCAGTTCGAGTAGGGGCTCATCGCGAACTGGAAGATCACCACCGGCAGGTTGGCGATCGGATGGCCGAGATCGGTGCTCCAGTACTGGTTGTTGAGCGCCGTGAACAGCAGCGGCGCGGTCTCGCCGCTGATGCGGGCGATACCGAGCAGGATGCCGGTCAGGATGCCCGATGCGGCTGCCTTCCAGGTGATGCGCGTCACCAGTTTCCAGTAGGGCGTGCCGAGCGCGATCGCCGCCTCGCGCAGCGAACCCGGCACCAGGCGCAGCATCTCGTCGGTGGTGCGCACGACCACCGGAATCAGGATCAGCGCCAGCGCCACGCCGCCCGAGTAGGCCGAGAAGCGGCCGCTCGGATCGACGATGATGGCGTAGGCGAACAGGCCGATCACGATCGAGGGTGCGCTGAGCAGGATGTCGTTGAGGAAGCGCACCACGGCGCCAAGCCGGCGCCGCGCCGCGAACTCGGCCAGCCAGGTACCGGCCAGCACACCGACCGGGGCGCCGATCGCGACCGCCATGCCGAGCAGGATCAGGCTGCCGACGAAGGCGTTGCGCAGGCCGCCGCCGCTGGCGCCGGGTGCCGGAGTGTCCTGGGTGAACAGGGCCGCATTCACCGCGCCGGCGCCGAAGCGGATCGTGGTCCACAGGATCCACACCAGCCAGAACACGCCGAACACCGTGGCCAGCACGGCCATGGTCAGATTGAAGGCATTGAGCAGCCGGCGCCGGCGGTAACGCGAGATCATGCCCGGCGTCCTTCCATGCGATCGAGCCGCAACAGCAGCAGCTTGGCCAGTACCAGCACCGCGAAGGTGATCACGAACAGGATCAGACCCAGCGCCAGCAGCGCGGATTTGTACAGGTGCGTGGTGGCCTCGGTGAATTCGTTGGCGATCACCGAGGCGATCGAACTGCCGGGCATCAGCAGGCTGGCGCTGAGATTGTTGGCGTTGCCGATGATGAAGGTCACCGCCATGGTCTCGCCCAGCGCGCGCCCGAGGCCGAGGAAGATGCCGCCGGTCACGGCAGTGCGGGTGTAGGGCAGGATCACGTAGCGCGCCACCTCCCAGGTCGTGGCACCCATCGCGTAGGCCGACTCCTTGAGGGCCTGCGGCGTGACCAGGAACACGTCGCGCATGATGGCGGCGATGAAGGGGATGATCATCACCCCGAGCACGATGCCCGCGGCAAGCATGCCGATGCCCATCGGCGGCCCCTGGAACAGCGCGCCGATCCACGGGATCGCGCCCAGGTGATCATTGATCCACGGTTCCAGATTGCCGAACCACGGCGCGAACACCAGCAGACCCCACATGCCGTAGATGATGCTGGGGATCGCCGCCAGCAACTCGACGGCGGCCGATACCGGCTCGCGCAGCCAGCGCGGTGCCATTTCGGAAATGAACAAGGCGATGCCGAAGCTGACCGGGATCGCCAGCAGCAGCGCGATCACCGAACTGACCACGGTGCCGACGATGAAGACCAGGGCGCCGTAGTCGTCGCTGACCGGATCCCATGCGGTGGAAATCAGGAAATGCCAGCCGAACCGGTGCAGCGCGGGCCAGGACTCCCGGGTCAGCGCGATCAGGATGCCGGCCAGCGACAGGGTCACCAGCAGTGCGATCGCTCCGGTGAACTTGCGAAACAGCACATCCAGCGAAAGGCGGCTTGCACCTGCGGGTGCGCTGCGCGGCGCGGTGACCTTCACGGGCGTCGGCTCAGGCTGGGGACTTGCACGACGGTCATGGCAGGTCGTCTCGGCGAAACGTGCAAGCCGTCCAGGGTGGATGCGGCCTGCCCACAGGGTCTCAAAAAGCGAGTCCGGACCAGGGCCCGGACTCGCGGTCGCACATGCAGGGCGCGCCATGATCTGGCAGGCGCGACCGTCGGGCAAGGGCGCCGGAGCCGGCGCCCCGGGGTCATCAGATGCCCAGGTTGGCCTTCCAGTAGGCCTTGATGGCGTCGACCGTGGTCGGCGGCAGCGGGCCGAAGGCAATCGATTCGGCCATCGACTGGCCCTTGTCGAAGCCCCAGAGGAAGAACGTGGTGACCGACTCGTTGGTCGCCTTGGGCGCCTTCTTGCTCAGGATCTGCCAGGTGCAGCCTGAGATCGGCCAGGTTCCCGGACCGGGCTGGTCGGTCAGGATCACGTAGAAGTCCTTGGCCTTGGTGAAGTCCACATGCGAGGCGGCATCCTGGAAGCCCTTCAGGCTGGGGCTGACCAGCTTGCCGGCCCGGTTGTACATGCGGGCATAGTCCAGCTTGCTCTCGAGGATATAGGCGTACTCGACGTAGCCGATGGAACCCTTGATGCGCTGCACGTAGGAGGCGACGCCGGCATTGCCCTTGCCGCCCACGCCCACCGGCCATGCCAGCGAGGTGTTGGCGCCGATCTTTGCCTTCCACTCGGGGCTGACCTTGGACAGGTAGTTGGCGAAGGTGAAGGTGGTGCCGGAGCCGTCCGAACGATGGACCGTGGTGATGGCCATGTCCGGCAGTTTCAGGCCGGGGTTGAGCCGGACGATCGCCGGATCGTTCCACTGCTTGATCTTGCCGAGGTAGATGTCGGCCACGACCGGGCCGCTGAGGATCAGCTGGCCGGCCTTGATGCCGGGCAGGTTGTAGACCAGGTCCTCGCCCGCGATCGCGGTCGGGAACTGGATCAGGTCGGACTGGGCGAGCTCCTCGGGGGTCAGCGGCATGTCGCTGGCGCCGAACGCCACCGTGCCGGCCTTGATCTGGGCGATGCCGCCGCCGGAGCCGATGCCCTGGTAGTTGACCTGGATGCCGGTCTGCTTGGCATAGGCCTCGGACCACTTGGCCACCAGCGGATAGACCCAGGTGCTGCCGGCGCCGGTGATCTGCGCGGCCTGGGCGGCACCCAGGCTGAACAGCGATGCCACGGCCAGCACGGCCAGGCGGGATTTGACGGAGGTGAGCATGGAAACTCCTCGAAGGGCAGGGTCGGGCGCATTCCGCCCGCCGCTCTTTGTAGAGCGTGGCTGTTGCACGTTCATGACAGCGTCGCCGCGCCGTCGTCGCGGCCGGGCCGGCCGGTCGCCGCCGCGGGCCATGCCACGCCGCCTTCCAGGGCATGCCAGCGGTTGACCACGGCGCAGAACAGCTCGGCGGTCCGCTCGGCGTCGTACACGGCCGAATGCGCCTCGCTGGGGTCCCAGTCGAGACCCGCGGCCTGCACGGCGCGCGCCAGTACGGTCTGGCCGTAGGCGAGGCCGCCCAGGGTCACCGTATCGAAGCAGCTGAAGGGATGGAACGGGTTGCGCTTGTGACCGCAGCGACGCACCGCGGCATTGAGGAAGCCGAGGTCGAAGGCGGCGTTGTGGCCGACCAGGATCGCGCGCTGGCAGCCGCTGCTGCGCAAGGCCTGGCGCACGGGCGCGAACACGTGATCGAGCGCGGCGCGCTCGGCGACCGCGCCGCGCAGCGGATGACCGGGATCGATGCCGGTGATTTCCAGCGCCTTGGGATCGAGGACCGCGCCCGGAAAGGGCTCCACGTGCGTGGAGACGGTGGGTTCCAGCCGCAGATGGCCGGCGTCATCCATGGCAATGACCACGGCCGCGATTTCCAGCAGGGCATGGCGTTCGCAGTCGAAACCGCCGGTTTCGACGTCCACCACCACGGGCAGGTAGCCGCGAAACCGCCGCGCGATGGGAGCAACCGGAGCGTCAGCCATGCACCGGAGCATAGCAGCGGTCGTCCGCCCGCCCGCCCCGCATGCGCCGACGGAGGCGCGGAGCGGGCGTTGTCATCGTGCTGTCATCGCGCGCACACACGAGTGTCAATCTCGGTCGACATGATGGCACTGCCCAACCGCAGTTTAACTTCTCATTAAATTAGATCAAACTTAACTTCTTTGCAGCCTCGCATGCCATTTCCAACCCCAGGCCGGAGCCTACCCATGCGCAACAAACGTCTCACCGCCGCCATCGCCATCGTGCTGGGCACGATCAGCCTCGGTGCGCAGGCTGACTCGCTCAGTGACATCTTCACCCAGGGCCACGTCGATGGCGAACTGCGGACCTACTACTTCAGTCGTCTGTTCGGCGCTCCCAACACCACCGACGCCAACGCCCTCGCGGTCGGCGCGCTGATCAACTTCCGCAGCGGCAGCTTCGCCAACGGCTTCAGTCTCGGCGGCAGCTTCCTTACCGCCAACTCGCTGGGCACCCAGTCGGGCAACCCGGCTGCGATCGACACCACCCTGATGGGGCCGACCAACTCGATCAGTTCGCTGGGCCAGGCCTACCTGCAGTACCAGAACGACTGGATGCAGGTGCGCGCCGGCTACCAGTACCTCAACACCCCGTGGATGGGCAGCAGCGACTCGCGCGTGCTGCCGGCCTCCTACAACGCCGTCTCGGCGGTGTTCAAGCCGATGAAGGGCTGGGACATCTTTGCCCTGCGCAGCTTCGAGTGGAAGGGCCGCACCGCCAGCGGCTACTACAACGACAACCTCTACTACCCGCCGACCTACCGCGGCGATTCGTCCTACGGCGGCATCGGCGGCCTGCCGGCCACGGCGACCCAGGCCAACGGCGCCTACGCCCTGGGCACCGCCTACGCCAGCGGCGGCTTCAAGGCGCAGGCGTGGTACTACGACTTCCGTCAATTCGCGCGCATGGGCTATGTCGACGGCAGCTACACCTTCAAGACCGGAACCGGCTTCGATCCCTTCATCGCCGCGCAGTACGTCACCGAGAGCGGTGGCTCGAACAACAAGCTGGTCAGCAACAACGTGGCGCTGTTCGGCGTCAGCGGTACCCGCGTCAAGAACAACACCTGGGGCACCGACGTCGGCGTCAACATTCCCAACGGCAAGTTCGAGGTCGGCTACAACAAGATCGCGCAGGAAGCCGGCGCGGTCGGCGACGGCGCGCTGATCTCGCCCTACACCGCGGCGTACGCCACCGACCCGCTGTACACCACCTCGATGATCCGTGGCCTGGTCGAGCAGGGCCCCGGCCATGCCTGGAAGGCCAAGCTGACCTACGGCTTCCTCGACAACCACCTGGTGCTGATGACCTCCTACGCCAAGTACACGACGGTCCAGCGCGGCAACAGCCACAACATTTACGTCGACCTGACCTACAACTTCAGCGGCTACCTGAAGGGCTTGTCGGTACGCGACCGCTGGGAGCGCGCGATCGGCGGCGTCGGCCTCAACCCCGGCAACGGCTCGTTCACCTACAACCGCGTGATGATCGCCTACAAGTTCTGAGGCGCATCCGCGCAACGCTCATCGCAAGGGAGCTTCGCTCCACGGACGGCGGAACGGCGGGCGCAAGCCCGCCGTTTGTCGTTCATCCCGTCGCCACGGTCTTGGCCTTGAATCCGCACAGGTCGCGGATCACGCACTGCGGACAGGCCGGCTTGCGCGCCTTGCAGACATGGCGGCCGTGCAGGATCAGCCAGTGGTGCGCGTTCTGGCGAAACGCCGGCGGCACCACCTTCATCAGCCGAGCTTCGACCGCGGCCACATCCTTGCCGGGGGCGAGCCCGGTGCGATTGGCGACGCGGAAGACGTGCGTATCCACGGCGATGGTCGGCTCGCCGAAGGCGGTATTGAGCACCACGTTGGCGGTCTTGCGGCCGACGCCGGGCAGCGCCTCCAGCGCGGCGCGCTCGCGCGGCACCTCGCCCGCATGGTGTTCCAGCAGCAGCCTGCATGCGGCGCGAATGTTCTTCGCCTTGGTGTTGTAAAGACCGATGCTGCCGATGTGGCGCTTGAGCCCGTCCTCTCCCAGCGCCAGCATCGCGGCGGGCGTGCCGGCGACGGCAAACAGCCGGCGCGTGGCCTTGTTGACGCCGACGTCGGTCGCCTGCGCCGACAGCACCACCGCGACCAGCAGCTCGAACGGCGTGCGGTACTCGAGTTCGGTGCGCGGCTGCGGGTTGAGTTCGCGCAGACGCGCGAAAAGCTCCTGGACGTGCTCGCGTTTCATCGCGCGGATTATGCCGCGCCGGCGGGGCGGAGGGCCGGGGCGGCAGGAAGACCGCCGGGACCCGGGACCCGGCGCGTCAGAAGGCGCCCCAGCTCGGCGCCGGCCCCAGCGCCAGAGCCGCGCTGCCGAGCAGCAGACCGAGCGCGATCGCCGCCAGCACGTCGCTGGGATAGTGCAGGCCCAGCACCACGCGCGAGGCCGCGACCAGCACGGTGAACGTCAGCAGCAGCGGCGCCAGCAGCGGAAACCAGGCCAGCGCCACGACGCTGAAACTGACCGCGTGCAGGGTATGTCCGGAGGGAAAGCTGAACTCGTCCAGCGGCGGGACGCGGGCGATGACGCCGGCGCAGCCGCGGTACGGGCGCGGTCGCCGCGTCCAGCGCTTGAGCACGCGGTACAGGAGCAGCGCCATCAGCCCGGTCACCGCCATCTGCAACGCGGCGGCGGCGCCGCGGACGCCGCCGGTCAGCGCGAGCACGGTCATCAGCGCGTACCAGAACAGGCCGTCGCCGAGCCGGCTGATGGCGGCGAAAAACGCCGCGACCGCGCGCCGTGCGCCCCAGCGATTGGCGGCGAGGCAGAGACGGCCGTCGAGGGCAATGTGCTCAGATACCGGCGGTGGCGAGAGGGCCATGCGGGCACTCCTCCGCGAGTGATCGCAGCAAGGCCGCGAATTCGGCGACGACCGCATCCGGCGCCAGCGCGGCGACGCTGGCGCGCGCGTTGTGGCCGAGTCGTGCGCGGCGCGGCGCATCCAGCGCCAGCTCGAGGGCGGCTGCGATGAAGCCGGTGCGGTCGCCGATGTCGATGCGGCGACCGTTGACGTCGTCGATGACGTGCTCGCGCGTGGCGCCGTGGTCGAACGCGACCACCGCCAGCCCGCTGGCCATGGCCTCCAGTGTCACGTTGCCGAAGGTCTCGCTCAGGCTCGGAAACAGGAACAGGTCGGCGCTGGCGTAATGGCGGGCGAGGGCCTCGCCGCGCTGGACGCCGGCGTAGATGAAATCCGGGTGGGTCGCGGCCAGTTCGGCGCGCAGCGGTCCATCGCCCACCCAGACGTAACGTGCCGCGGGCACGCGCGCCTGCAGGGCCCGGAAGGCGGCGATCGCCAGTTCGGGATTCTTTTCGGCGGCGATGCGGCCCACGTACAACACCACCGGCGTGCCGCCATGCGCCCGCCAGGTCGCGCGCAGCGCCGGATCGCGACGCGCCGGCCGGAACAGCGTCGTGTCCACCGCGCGCCGCAGCACGCACGCATTGGTCACGCCGAGTGCCTGCAATTCGTCGTGCAGGGCCTGCGTGGGCACCAGAGTGGCCGCGCTGCGACGATGGAATCGGCACAGGTGTGCCCGCACCAGCGGCGTCAGGAAACCCAGCCCGTAGTGCGCCGCGTAGTCGTCGAAACGGGTGTGGAAGCCGCTGGCGACGGGGATGCCGAGCCGGCGCGCGGCATTCAACGCCGAATGGCCGAGTGGACCTTCGGTGGCGATGTAGACGGCGTCGGGTCGTTGCGCGTGCCAATGGCGCAGCAACCGGCGGCCGGCCGGCAGGCCGAAGCGCAGGCCCGGATAACGCGGCAACGCTGCCCCGCGGACCAGCAGCGAAGCCACGCGGTCGGCATCGCCTTCGACGCGCTGCCGCGGGCGGACCACCTCGACCTGATGGCCGCAGGACGCCAGACCCTCGGCCAGTCCCTGCACGGTCAGGGCGACGCCATTGATTTCCGGCGGGTAGGTTTCGGTGACGATGCCGATGCGCATGGGCCGATCCACGGCGAGCTGGCATCAGCATGACCGCGCTGCATTGCACGCGCTTGATCGGCAGGTGACGCGGTGATGACGCCGCGCGCCGGGCACGCGGCGCGCGCGGGCCGGCGCTTCAGCGCGAGAACGGGCTGACCCGGCGCATCAGGCTGCGCTCGATCGGAGCGGTCGTGGCGGCGACAAAAATGTGGCCCAGCGCGTGATAGCCGCGCACGAAGTCGGCGACATCGGACTCGCTGGCGCCGGATGCCGCGGCGATGGCCGCGATCGTGCCGGGCTGCTTCATCATCGCCGTGGCGATGCGGAAATGGCGCGGATACTCACGTTCGATCTGCGGCCAGCGCAGCAGACGCAGTTCGCTGTCGGCGCCGATGCCCGGCGGCAGCGCTCCGGGCGTGGCGCAGACGGCGGCAAACCAGCGCAATCGTGCCAGCGGCTGCATCGGCTGCGCGGCGCGCGCGGCGTTCAGGGCCGCCGCGTCGAGCGGCTGCAGCGCCTGCACGGGCAGCGCCAGCAGCGGCGCCAGCGCTTTCAGACTGGCCTCACCGTGGTAGGCGTCCCGTGCCGGATCGAGCACCAGGTCGATATCGCCCTCGCGCGCTTGCAGGGGGCCGTCCACGCTGCCGCTGCGCAACAGTTCGCCGAGCGTGCGCGGAGCATGAATCGGCGTCGGCACATTGGAGGCTGCGGGCGCGGCGGACGCCGATGCCGGGGCCGGTGCATGGCCGGTCACGGCGTCGGGTCCGGGCTGTGGCTGGCGCGGGCCGATGGCGGATTCCAGCGGCTGCAGCACGCCGGCCAGCGCGGCCGCGGTCAGCGGCTTGACGAGCAGCGGACCGCCCTCGCGCGGTGCGCCGTTGTCGCTGTAGGCCACCGCATGCTTGCCGGCATTGGCTGCCTTGATCCAGGCCATGTGGCCCCAGACGCTGTCGATGTCGACCAGCACCGCGTCGGCGACGGTCTCGTCGGCCAGCGTCCAGCGATCGGCCAGCGCGTGCTCGCGGTCGCCCAGGCAACGGGTCACGGCAGCGGCATCGACGTCGGAAAAGCACGAAAGCGCGAACGTGTAGTGCGTCATGACGGTCTCCCTGACGGGCATGGCCCGTTTCCCCTGACCATGCAATCTCGTCGCCATTGTCGCGCCCCATCGGGCGCGGTCAATCGAAATGACGCGTTTTCACCGTCAACAATTGCAACCGGGCGGTGACGGGCGCCGCGCAGGCATCCGTTAAACTGCCGATCCGTACCCCCGCTGACCGGCGCCATGACCGTCCGTACCCGCTTCGCCCCCAGTCCGACCGGTTACCTGCACATCGGCGGCGCGCGGACCGCGCTCTACTGCTGGCTGCAGGCGCGCCATCGCGGCGGCCAGTTCATCCTGCGGGTCGAGGACACCGATCGCGAACGTTCCACGGATGCCGCGGTGCAGGCCATCCTCGACGGCATGCAATGGCTGGGTCTGGCCTGGGACGAGGGCCCGGTGTTCCAGACCGCGCGCATGGATCGCTACCGCGAGGTCGCCACGGGCCTGATCGCCGCCGGCAAGGCCTACCGCTGCTGGTGTTCGCGCGAGCGCCTGGATGCCCTGCGCGCGCAGGCGCTGGCCGCGGGTGCGAAACCGCGCTATGACGGCCACTGCCGCACGCACGCCGAACCGGTGCCCGGGATCACGCCGGTGATCCGCTTCCGCAACCCGGATGCCGGCACGGTGGTGTTCGACGACCGCGTCAAGGGCCGCATCGAGTGGAGCAACAGCGAGCTCGACGACCTGGTGATCTTCCGTTCCGACGGCTACCCGACCTACAACTTCGCGGTGGTGGTCGACGACATCGACATGCGCATCACCGATGTGATCCGCGGCGATGACCACGTCAACAACACGCCGCGCCAGATCAACATCTACGCGGCGCTGGGCGCACCGGTGCCGGACTTCGCGCACCTGCCGATGATCCTCGGCGCCGACGGCCAGAAGCTGAGCAAGCGTCACGGCGCGCTCGGCGTGATGCAGTACCGCGACGACGGCTACCTGCCGCATGCGCTGCTCAACTACCTGGTGCGGCTGGGCTGGTCGCACGGGGACCAGGAGATCTTCACGCTGTCCGAGATGATCGCGTTGTTCGATATCGCCGATGTCAACAAGGCTGCCTCGCGCTTCGATCTGGCCAAGCTGGGCTGGCTCAACCAGCATTACCTCAAGACCGATGATCCGGTCGCGCTGGCACCGGAGTTCGCCTGGCACCTGCGCGCGGCCGGCATCGATCCGGCCACGGGGCCGGCACCGGCCGATGTCATCGTCGCCCTGCGCGACCGCGTGCAGACACTGAAGGAGATGGCCGCGCGCGCGCGCATCTGGTACGCGCCGATCGCGCAGTGGGACGCCCGGGCGGTCGAGAAACATCTCAGGGCCGAGGGCGCCGCGACGCTGCTGGCCGCGGCGCACGCCGCGCTCGCGGCGCTGCCGGCATGGAGCCCGGAATCCGTGCATGGCGCGATCGAGCGGGTCGCCGCGACGCAGGACGTGGGCATGGGCAAGGTCGCGCAGCCCTTGCGCGTCGCGATCACCGGCACCGCGGTGTCGCCCTCGATCGAGCACACGATCTACCTCGCCGGGCGCGACGAGGCCCTGCGCCGCATCGACGTCGCGCTGGCGCGGGCCACCGCCCCGGGCTGAGCGCGCCGCTCCGGCCGCGGCGCTCGCTGCGACGCGTCGACGCGCGATGCCCCGCGTTGCCGCGACGGCTGCGCGAACGGAGTGCGGTGGTACCCTGCGAACAGGACAGCCCGCATGAGCCTTGCCAGCGCCCGCCACGTTCATTCCAAGGCCCGTCGCGCCGATCGCTATCTGCGCGAGGTCGAGGACGCCTGTCGAGCCCGCGCGCTGCGGCTGACGCCCTCGCGGCGCGAAGTGCTGGCGCTGGTTGCCGCGGCCGGCCATCCGGTGAAGGCCTACGATCTGCTGGAGAGCCTGCGCGAGCGACACGCCTCGGCAGCACCGCCCACGGTCTATCGTGCGCTCGATTTCCTGCTCGACCACGGTTTCATCCATCGCCTGGAATCGATCAATGCCTTCGTTTCCTGCCAGCATCCGGCGGTGGCGCATCAGGTGCCGTTCCTGATCTGCGATGCCTGCGGGGATGCCGAGGAACTGTGCGACGGCGGCAGCGTCGCCGGGCTGATCGAGGTCGAGGCCGATCGCCGCGGATTCCGCCCGCGATCGCAGACCCTCGAGGTGCACGGACTGTGCGCCCGTTGCGGCGTGAACGCCGCGGCGCCCGCCGCCTGAGTGCCTCGGGCGGCGGCAGCGACGATCGGGTGACGGTGCGGGATGCCGCGCGGCGGCGGCCACGGCAGCGGCGGCGCCGACGGCTGGTCCGCGCCGGCCTCGCGGCGGTTGCGGTCGCGATGTGCGCAAGGCCGCGGCGCAGGCCGCGGGCCGGGTGATTGTGTAACGCACGGGTGCACGGGAAGAATGCGCGGCATGACCTCGGTCCATCCGCATCCACGCGCCGCTGCCGTGGCCGGCCATGATCACGCCGGCGTCCGCGCGTCCGCGGTCGTCACGGGTGATCGCCGCAGCCTGCGTCTGGGCATCGCCCTGGCGCTGACCCTGGTGATGCTGGCGGTGGAGGCCGCGGGCGGCCTGTTTTCCGGCTCGCTGGCGCTGCTCGCCGACGCCGGACACATGCTGATCGACTCGCTGGCGCTGGGACTGGCCTGGGCCAGCGCCGGCATGGCCCTGCGCCAGGCGGATATGCGCCGCAGCTTCGGCTACGCGCGCTTCGAGGTGCTGGCCGGCTTCGTCAACGCCCTGACGCAGTTCCTGCTGGTCGGCTGGATCGCCTGGGAGGCCGTGCAGCGCCTGTTGACGCCGCATGCGATCCTGTCCGGGGTGATGCTCACGGTGGCCGTCATCGGCCTGGTCGTCAACGCGCTGGTCCTTCGGCTGCTGCACCGGCATGACCACGACGACGTCAACATGGCGGCGGCCAGTCTGCACGTGCTGGGCGATCTGCTGGGATCGGTCGCCACGGTGGCGGCGGCGCTGCTGGTGCGCTGGGAGCACTGGCTGTGGGCGGATCCGGCACTGTCGCTGCTGGTCTGCGCGCTGCTGCTGCGCAGCGCTTTCGTCCTGCTGCGCCGGTCGACGCACATCCTGCTCGAAGGCACGCCCGAGGGCCTCGATCCCGAAACGGTGGCGCTGGCGCTGCGCGCTGCCGATGCCGCGATCCGCGATGTGCATCACCTGCACCTGTGGCAGATCGCCAGCGGCCAGCGCATGGCCACGCTGCATGTGCGCGTCGATGTCGCCACGGATGCCGAACGCGCGTTGCGCGCGGTCAAGGCCATGCTGCACGACCGCTACTCGATCGGCCATGCCACCATCGAGATCGAGCACGGCAGCTGCAGCGACCCGGGCGGCCACGGTTGCGCGTCCGGCTAGGCGCCGGCGCGCGCCGGCTGGTATCCTGCCGTCACCCGAATCAGGCATTCTCCGAGGATCCATCCATGGGCAAGGGCGATCGCAAGACCACCCGCGGCAAGACATCTCGCGGCAGCTATGGCAACAGCCGCCCGCACAGGGAAAAGACGGTCGTCGTGACCAAGGCCGTGGTGACCAGCAAGCCGGCCGTGAAAAAGGCGGCGCCGAGGAAAAAGACCGCCGTCTGACCGGGCACCGGATCCGGCGCGGCGCGAGGCCCCCGCAGCGCGGGGGCTTCGCGTTTCAGGGTTCGGCGTGGCCGCCGAGATCGCGCCCGCCGACGATCACCCGGCGCGCGCGCGGTCCGGCGATCCAGTACGCCAGGTCGGCTACGCTCTCGACGTCCCACAGCACCAGGTCGGCGCGCAGTCCCGGTGCCAGCCGCCCGCGGTCGGCCAGCCCGAGTGCGCGCGCGGCGTTCACCGTCGCGCCGCGCAGCGCTTCGCTCGGCGTCAGCCGGAACAGCGTGCAGGCCAGGTTCAGCGCCAGCCGCAGCGAGGTCAGCGGCGAGGTGCCGGGGTTGAGGTCGGTGGCGACCGCGATCGCCACGCCGCGCGCGCGCAACGCCGCCACCGGCGGCAGGCGGGTTTCGCCCAACGCATAGAACGCACCCGGCAGCAGCACGGCGACGGTGCTCGCGGCGGCCATGGCGGCGATGCCGGCGTCATCGCTGTATTCAATGTGGTCCGCCGACAACGCACCGAACTCCGCGGCCAGCGCCGCGCCGCCGGTATCGGAAAGCTGGTCGGCGTGCAGCTTGACCGCGAGGCGGTGCGTGCGCGCCGCGACGAACAGCCGCCGCACCTCGGCCGGCGTGAAGGCGATGCCCTCGCAGAAGGCGTCCACGGCATCGGCCAGCCCGGCCCCGGCGGCGGCGGGCAGCAGGACGTCGCAGGCGAAATCGACCCAGCCGCCGCGATCGTGCGCATGCTCCGGCGGCAACGCATGCAATGCCAGCAGGGTGGTCGATACCGTGATGCCCAGGGTCTCGCCCACCCGGCGCGCGACCCGCAGCATCGCCAGCTCGGTGGCGAGGTCCAGCCCGTAGCCCGACTTGATCTCGAGCGTGGTTACGCCGTCGGCGATCAGTGCCCGTGCGCGCGGCAGCGATGTCGCCAGCAGTGCGTCCTCGCTGGCCGCGCGGGTCGCGCGCACGGTGGCCATGATGCCGCCGCCGGACGCCGCGATCGCGGCGTAGCGCTCGCCCTGCAGTCGCCGCTCGAATTCGTCGGCCCGGGAGCCGGCGAACACCAGATGCGTGTGGCAGTCGATCAGTCCCGGCGTGACCAGCGCGTTGCCGGCGTCGATCGCCGTGTCACGCAGGTCATCGAATGCGCGCGGCAGGGCAGCGCAAGGTCCCGCCCAGACGATGCGGCCGCCGCGCCAGGCCAGCGCGCCGTCGGCGAGCAGACCGCAATCGGCACCCTCGAGCGTGGCCAGGCGTGCGTGCAGCAGCAGGCCGCAGGCGGCGTTCACGCGGCGGTTCCGGAGTCGGCGCTGCGCTGGCGCTCGTAGTCGGCCACCAGACGGTCGGCGAAGGCGCTGTAGACCGGCTTCCTGCACAGCAGGGCCGAACTGGCGCGCGCCAGCAGACACACCGCCATGATCGGCAGCACCAGGCCCTGGTTGTTGGTCAGCTCCAGCGAGATCACCGCCGCGGTCAGCGGCGTCTGGGTCACGCCGGCGAGATAGCCGGCCATCCCCAGCAGCATCACCGCCGCCGGGTCGACGTGCGGAAACAGCGGGGCGATGTTGTGGCCCAGACCCGTGCCCACGGCCAGCGCCGGCGAAAACAGGCCGCCGGGAATCCACGCCCAGTAGGAGACGATGTTGGCCAGCAGCTTGAGCGCGCCGAAACTTTCGCCGGGCGCGTGCGCCTCGTGTTGCAGCAGGGCGCGCGCCTGGTCGTAGCCGGTGCCGTAGACGCTGCCGTGGCTGAGCAGGCCCAGGCCCACCAGCGCCAGCCCGCAGGCGGCGGCAAACGCCACCGGGAAGCGCGTGCGCAGCGCCGCCAGTCGCGGCAGCGGGCCGGTGTCGAGCAGGATCGCGCGTGCGAACGCGCCGCCCAGCAGGCCGCCGAGGATGCCCAGCGCCAGCACCGCCAGCCAGCCCTCGCCCAGCGGCAGGCTGGCGTGCACGGTACCGAAGTAGCTGTAGTTGCCGATCAGGCCCAGCGAGACCACGCCGGAAAAGAACACCGCCGCGATGATGATGCCGCTGAGGCGATGCTCGAAGGCGCCCGCCAGTTCCTCGATCGCGAACACCACGCCCGCCAGCGGCGTGTTGAAGGCGGCGGCCAGGCCCGCGCCGCCGCCGGCGAGGATGAAGCGTGCGGCCAGCTTGGGATCGTCGAAACCGAAGCGCTTGCCCAGCGCGTACATCACGCCGCTGCCGACGTGCACGGTCGGGCCTTCGCGGCCGATCGACGCGCCGACCAGCAGGCCGAGCAGGGTCAGGCTCATCTTGCCGGCGACGACCGGCAGGCCGAGCAGGCGGTCGTTGAGGCTGCGATCCTCGACCTGCAGCGCGGCGATCACCTCGGGGATGCCGCTGCCGCGCGCGCCCGGCAGCTTGCGCGAGGTGATCCAGCCCATCGCGGCGAACACCGGCGGCGTGACCAGCAGCGCGATCCACGCACGTCCCGCGATCATCCGCACGAAGGTGTCATAGGCCCAGGTGGTCGCTTTCGCAAAGAACACCGCCGCCAGGCCCATCAGGATGGCTCCGCTCCACAGCACCGCGCGGCGCTTCCACGGGCGCTGCTCGACTTCGGCGGGATGCGGCATGGGTGGTCTCGATCCGGATCGGCCGTGTCATTATTGCAGGACGGCGGCGTGCCGAACCGGCCGTGGTGGCGGCTGGCACGCACCGCGCGGCCCGGTTAGCCTGCGCTATCGCTGATCGAGACACATCGATGTCCTCCGCCGCGCAAGCTCACCGTGCCTGGCTGCCCACGGGTTGGTGCACCGCGCGGTTGCGCGTCGACGCGGGTGATGTCGCTGTCGATCCGCTGGCAGCCTCCGGACCGGGCGATGCCGGCATCCTGCTGCCGGGCCTGCCCAACCTGCATTCGCATGCCTTCCAGCGCGCGATGGCGGGTCTGACCGAGCATCGCGGCCCGAGCGAAGACAGCTTCTGGAGCTGGCGCGAGGCGATGTACGCCTTCGCCGCGCGCATCGACCCCGACGCGCTGCACGCGATCGCCGCGCAGCTCTACGTCGAGATGCTGGAGGCCGGCTACACCCGGGTCTGCGAGTTCCACTACCTGCACCATGCGCCCGACGGCCGCCCGTATGCGGATGCCACGGCGATGGCGCAGGCGCTGATCGCGGCCGCACGCGAGACCGGCATCGGCCTGACCCTGCTGCCGACGCTGTACCTGCGCGGCGGCTTCGACGGCCGTCCGCTGGCGCCGCGGCAGCGGCGCTTTGCGCACACGGTCGATGGGTTTCTCGATCTCGTCGCGGCGCTGCGCGCGCTGCAGCAGCCCGGTTTCAACGTCGGCATCGCATTGCATTCGTTGCGCGCGGTACCGGCGGATGCGCTGCGCGCCGTGCTCGCCGCGGAGCTGGCCGCGAGCGGGCCGATCCACATCCACATCGCCGAACAGACCGCCGAGGTCGACGACTGCCTTGCCGCGACCGGCCAGCGTCCGCTGGCCTGGCTGCTCGATCACGCGCCGGTGGATGCACGCTGGTGCCTGGTGCACGCCACCCACATCGACGCCGACGAGCGCGCGCGGCTGGCGCGATCCGGCGCCGTCGCCGGCCTGTGTCCGACCACCGAGGCCAATCTGGGCGATGGCCTGTTCCCGCTCGTCGAATATCTGGAGCAGGGCGGGCGCATCGGCATCGGCTCCGACAGCCAGTCCTCGGTGTCACCGGTGGAGGAACTGCGCTGGCTGGAGTACGGCCAGCGGCTGACGCGCCGCGCGCGCAACCTGGCCGCGACGGCGGCCCGGCCGCATGTCGGCGCGCGCCTGTTTGCGGCGGCGCTCGCCGGCGGACTGGCGGCCAGCGGGCTCGATCCGGACCGACCGCATGGCGCCGGCGCGCTGCTGCTGGACGCCGCGCATCCGCTGCTGGCCGCGCGCACGGACGACGAGCTGCTCGACAGCTGGATCTTTGCCGGCAATGCGCCGCTGGTGCGCGCGGTCTGGACCCAGGCCGGGCAGATGGTCGCCGACGGCCGTCATCGGCAGCGCGAGCAGGTGGCCACGCGCTACCGCGCCACCTTGCGCCGTCTGCGCGCCGCCGACTGAGTCCGCATGGGCGGCACGGGCGGTCTGGTATCAGCCGCGGTGCCGCGGGTCAGTGGCCATCATCATCGGCGGGCGTCCCGCTCAGGACACGGCCATCGCCACCAGGCTGGGGTGCAGCGCCAGGCGATTGCGACCGTCGGCCTTGGCCCGATACAACGCCGCATCGGCACGCTGGATCAGCTGCTCGGGTGAGTCGTCGCCACGGCCGAGGCCGGCGATGCCGATGCTGACGGTCATCGCCACCGGCTGGTCATCGATGCGCACGGCCATGGTGTCGACGCGCTGGCGGATGCGTTCGCCGATCGCGATCGCGACCGTCGGCGACGCGCCCGGCAGCAGGGCCACGAACTCCTCGCCGCCCCAGCGCGCCAACACATCGCCCTGACGCAGCTCCTCGCCGACGCTGGTCGCCACCGCCTGCAGGCAGGCGTCGCCGACCAGATGCCCGAAGCGGTCGTTGATCGCCTTGAAATGATCGATGTCGAGGAACAGCAGGGTCAGCGGGCGGTCGCCCTGACGGGCCTCGGTCAGCGCCTCGGCCAGCATCGGCATCAGCGCACGCCGGTTGTACAGGCCGGTGAGCGGATCGTGCCGGGCCTCCTGGCGGGCGCGATCGCGTTCGCGTCGCGCCTGCAGGGTCGACAGGCCCAGGCCCATGGTCAGCACCAGACTCGACAGCGCCAGCGCGGCCGGCACGCCGAACTCCAGCCAGCCCGGCAGCGGCAGGCGCAGCAGCAATTGGCCGGCGCGCAGCGCGGTGAACAGCGACTGCGGCATCCATGCCAGCAGGAAGATCCCCGCGGCCACGCTGCCGCGCCGCCAGGACAGGATCACCGCGCCGATCGCCGCGGTCGCGCTGAGCATGAACAGCAGGTTGCCGATGTCGGCCTGCCAGCTGCCGTGGTGCCAGCTCATCGGCAGCAGGGCGCTGCCGGCGAGCGCCAGGAACGGCAGCCGCAGCCACCCCAGCAGGCTCGCGTAGCGCGGGGTCTGCCGGCGCAGTTCGGCGAACTCGATGATGAAGGACAATGCGAATGGCGTGCTCAGCGCCGCGACGAACCAGAGCAGGCGGATGCCCCACGGTTCCATCCACGCCGTGCCGGGCAGCAGATAGATATCGCCACTGGCGATCAGCAGGTAGACGAACTGCGGCGCCAGATAGCCGACGAAATAGCCGTACAGCCGCTGCCGCAGGGCCAGCCACAGGGTCAGACCGACCAGCAGCATGGTGAGCTGCACCGATTCGAACAGCACCATCACCCGCGTCCAGCCGACATCGGCGATGTGATAGGCCTCCTCGGGAAATACCTGCAGCGTGAACGGCGTGCGCTGGCTCGACGGCGGCACCTGCAGGTACACGGGCTGGTCGGCGCGCAGCGTGTGCGGCAGCTCGTACACCAGGGCCCGGCGCGAGAATCGCGCATCGCGCCGATGCTGGGCATGATGCTGCACCTGCGGGCGGTAACCGGGCGGCGCATACAGTGTCATCGGCTCGAAGCGCGCGTTGTGGATGACCAGCAGTGGCGGCGTCTCGGCGTTCCAGTCGGCGCTCAGCTGGATGCGATACCAGCGTCCGCCGCGGCGGGTGAACTCGAGATCGGCGGCGCTGGCCGGACGAAAGGCTGCGGCCAGCGAGCCGCTCGTCACGGCCGCGGCAGTCGCGGCCCCGGCCGTGACCGGCAGCGCGCCGATGCGGATCGGCGCGGCCGGCAGCGCTTCGCCGGCACGCGCCGTGCCGGGCAGCAGCGCCGACCCCCACAGCATGACCAGCAGCAAGCCGAACTGGCGCATCACCCCATCCCCGGACCCCGGTTTTCCATCCTAGCGCTGACCGGCATGCTCCCCAACTTCTCCGCTGCGGCAGGTGGTCGCTGACCCGGCGTCAGGGCACATCGGCCGGTTCGGTCCGCAACGCCGGCCGCAGCGGCGCCAGCGTGCCGTCGCCGGGCTGCGCCGGCAGATCGAGCAGGTGCATCAGCAGCGGGTAGACGTCGACGTTGGGAAACGTCGGCAGCACCACGCCGGTGCGGAACGCCGGGCCGTGGGCGAGGAACAACGCCTGCATGTCCGGCTCGGCGTTGTCGTAGCCGTGGTCGCCCAGCATGACCTTGCCATGGGCGCGCGCCAGCTGCGCCTGCGTCACGATCATCCAGTGATCGGCGGCGATGCAGACGATCGCCGGGACGCGCGCATGGCGGCCATAGTGCAACCGCGCCGGCAGATCCGACCTGGCCCGGCAGCGCATGTGCGCGTGCGGACGCAGCAGCGCGCGATCGACCGCGGCGCTGAAGCCCGGTGCCGGGTCGATCTCGGCCACCGCGCCGGTGGTGATCGCGCGCATCGCGGCGGCGGGCAGCAGCCGGTCGAGCACCAGCAGCCGTTCCGGCGAGGTCGAGGCGAAGCCGTGGTCGGAGACGATGACCAGATTGACGCGGCCGAACAGGCCGCGTTGCCGCAGCCCGGCGACCAGCCGCGCCAGCGCCGCGTCGACCTCGGCGATCGCGGCGCTGGCCTGCGGCGAGCGCGGACCGGAAGCGTGCGCGGCGTGATCGACCTGATCGAAGTACAGCGTGATGAACACCGGTCGCTGCGCGAGCGGCAGGTCCAGCCAGCGCAGCACGGTGTCGACGCGCTGCCGCGGCGTCACCCGGCCGTCGTAGGGCCGCCAGTGGCCGGGACGCACGCCCTGGATCGCCGCCTCGGAGCCGGGCCAGAACATCGTCGCGCTGTGCAGACCGGCGCGCTCGACGCTGACCCACACCGGTGTCGCCGCATTCCACCAGCGCGCGTCGCTGACCGCCGCGCGATCGCCGGGCGTGAAGCGGCCCAACGCGGGGTCGTCCATGGTGTTGGCGACGATGCCGTGGTGGTCGGGATAGAGCCCGGTCACCAGGGTGTAGTGGTTGGGGAAGGTCAGCGTCGGAAACGACGGCTGCATGCCGACCGCGCGCACGCCGCCCGCGGCCAGCGCGCCGAGCGTGGGCGCGACGCCGCGTCCGAGATCGTCCGGGCGAAAACCGTCGATCGAGACCAGGATCAGCGGCGCTCGCGGCGCCGCCCTCGCCGGCGTCGCGGGGGTCTTGATCGCCGCGATCGCGGCGACCTGTCCGGCCGGCGCCGGTGGCCGCGCTGCCGGCGCGGCGGCGCCGACAGCCAGCAGCAGGGTGATGCTGCCGGTGACGAGGCGGCGCCGGATTTTCATCGGGGATGGCGCCCCGCGGGATCCGGCGAGGGTGCCGGTTCCACCCGACCGCCGGGTGTCTGCGGTCCGCACGGCGTCAGCCTGCCGGCTGGGCATCGCGACCCGGGTCCGTCTCCAGGGCCGCCTTGCGGTAGGCGCCGAGCCGGCGCGCGAGGGCGCCGGGACGCTCGGCGAAGACCCGGGCCCCCAGCGTCCATGCCTGCGCCTGCAGCGTGGTGCGCTCATCGGCAATGCGGGCGGCGAGCGTGGCATTGGCGGGACGAGCGACCAGCGGCGTACGCAACCGCGCGAACACCGTCGCCAGCAATTGCAGGTCGCGTTCCGCTCCCAGCAGCCGCGCGAGCCGGCGCACTTCCCCGACCTGGGCGCCGATCACCTCGGGCCAGAGCGGGTGCAGCAACTCGAGCTGCAGCCGATGCTCGCGTACCCGTTGCCGCCAGCGGTGCAGATGGACGGCCGGGTCGCGTTGCGCGCGATGCAGTGCGCGGGCGGCGCGCGCGTAGCCGCGGCGCAGCCCCTTCAGGACGTCGATGTCGTCGCCGTCGCCAGGCCAGGAGGCGACCGCGCTGCGCGCGACGGCGAGCAGCACGGCGACCCGATCCAGCACCTCGGGCGCTTGCCGGCAGGCCGCGTTGCGCCGGCGCTGCAGCCGCCGCAGCAGCGCGACGCGGGCGTGCGCCGGCATCGGCGGCGGCTGTTGCCGCGCCAGTTGCCCGACCGCCTCGATCACGGCTTGCGCATCGCGCCATCCCGACAGCGCGGCGCCGGCGTCGCGCAATGCGGTTGTCGGCGGCGCGCCCTGTTCGCCGGGCGCCGGTCGCAGCAGCTTCAGGAGCGCTCGCGCCCGGCGCATGGCACGGCGCGCTTCGTGGACCGCATCGTGCAGCGGTGGCGTGCGCGGGCCCAGCAGCGCTTGTGCGGCTTCGATCTGCCCCAGCGCCAGTCGCCGCAGTTGCGGGCCCGCCGGCTGGCGGATGTCGAGCGCGAAGTCCAAGGTGCGACCCCTTCTGCGGAAAATGGCGACCCCGGGTGACGCGTCCCGCGCGATCGGCCCGGTTGCCGCGGCAGGAACCGGCATGCGTTCCTGGCGGGCGGTCGCCACTCTAGCGCAGCATGCCGGTGACGATCCGGAGCGGGGATGCCGCGCGATGGGGGTGTCGGCACGGATGCCATAATGGGCCGGTCCCGTCGGCCGGAGTCCGCCATGAACGCCCCCACCCGCAGCGACCCCTCGCGCGTGATCCGCGCGCCGCGCGGGCCGCAGAAGACCTGCAGGAACTGGGTCATCGAGGCCGCGTATCGCATGATCCAGAACAACCTCGACGCCGAGGTGGCCGAGAATCCGGCCGAGCTGGTGGTCTATGGCGGCATCGGCCGCGCCGCGCGCAACTGGGAGTGCTTCGACGCGATCCTGCAGGCGCTGCGCGACTTGAATGAGGACGAGACCCTGCTGGTGCAGTCGGGCAAACCGGTCGGCGTGTTCCGCACC
>JAGWPB010000101.1 GCA_028870665.1 Lysobacteraceae bacterium | reverse complement strand
GGCGGCGCGCGCCGCCGCGCCGGCACCCAGCCCCGGCAGCGCCAGCAGCAGGGCGGCCAGCACCGTGCGCAAATCGGATCTCAGCATGGCGTCCTCGCGTCGCGACGGTCGATGTCTCGCTTCATCGTGGATTGCGCGCCGGCGGGCGGAGAGCCAGCTCGGCGCCGGCCCGTGCCTGGAAGGCGCGCAGCGGCAGGAAGATGCCCTGGTCGCGCACGATCTGCTGGCCCTGGCGGCTGAGGATGAAGCGCAGGAATTCCTGCAGCGCCGGGTTCATGAGCGCACCGGGCGCGACGTTGAGATTGGCGTAGACCAGCCGGCTGAGCGGGTAGCGCGCCAGCGCCACGTTGGTATACGTCGGCGCGACATCGCGGCCGCCCTCGCCCAGCGCCAGCATCTTCACCGGCGCATCGACGAACGCCAGGCCGGCGTAGCCGAGGCCGTCGGGATCGGCGGCCACGCGGCGCGCGATCGGGAACACGGTCGCGTCGTAGTGCAGGCCCGCGCGCCAGTGACCGCGCTGACCGTGCGCGTCGAGCACGCGCTGGCGCACGAACTCCTCGAAGCCGTTCCAGGGCCTGATCGCGTAGACATGGATCGGCCGCGCCGCCCAGACACCGGTCAGCCCGAGCTGGCCCCAGGTGGTGATCGGCGCATCGCCGCGCCAGCGCGTGCGCGACAGGATCGCATCCAGCTGGGCCAGGCTCAGCCGGCTGAGCGGATTGCCGCGGTTGACGAAGAATCCGACCGCGTCGAGAAATCCGAACTGGCGCCAGGAGCCGCCGCAGACCGGAATGCTCTGCGGCGGATAGTGGTATTTCGCCTCGAACGCGGCCAGGTTGGCCGGGGTCAGCTCGCGCGAGACGAAGGCGACCGCGATCCCGCCCGCGGTCATGCGGTTGGCCCCCGAGGTGCCCTCGTAGGGCGGCCGCAGATCGAGCGTCACGTGCGGATAGAAATGCGCGAAGGCGCGCATCCAGGCGCGGACCAGCCCCGGCAGCGTGTCGGATGCGGCCAGCGCGAAGTGCCCGCCCAGGTCGGCGCCGTAGCGCGGCTGGAACAGCGGCAGCCGCGGATCGAGCGTGGGTTGCAACAGCTCGGGCGTCGGCAGCGACCGGCCCTGCTCCTTGCCCTGCTCGTCCTCGGCCCTGGTCTGCGGCTTCGGTGTGGCCGCCGGCGGCAGCAGCCACTCGACGCCGGCCGGTGCCTGCGCTCGCGCCGGCGCGAGCGGCGACAGGGTCAGCGCCAGCAGCGCCGCCGCGAGGATCGATCGACTCAGATGCATGCGGACCTCACTCGAAGTAGGCACGCAGGGTGAGCGTGTACATCCGCGGCGCGCCCGGGACCAAGGCGAGGTCGCCGGTGAAGCCGGAGCTGACGTAGTAGGTCTTGTCGAAGATGTTCTGCACGCCGAACGTCAGCGAATAGCGGCTCCAGTTGTAGTACAGCGCGGTGTCGACCCGGGTGAAGCTCGGCAGCTGCAGCACGGGCGCGCCGGCCTTGGTCGGCGTGAATCCCTGGCGGCTGCCGTCGTAGATCACGCCGAGGCCGAGACCCAGTCCGCGCAGGGTGCCTCCGCTGAAGTCGTAGCGGGTCCACACGTGCGCGCTGTTCTTTGGCACCTCGGGCAGCGTCGTGCCGACCTGGAACGCATTGGTGGAGGCCGTCACCTTGGCGTCGGTGTAGGCATAGCCGGCGATCACCTGCCAGTGCGGCAACGGACGCGCGTTGATCTCGAACTCCAGGCCCTGCGAGCGCGCCTTGCCGAACTGCTGGTAGCAGGTGCCGTAGGTGCTGCAGGCGAAATGGCCGAGGGTGTTGCGCTCGTTGATGCGATACAGCGCGAGGGTGGCGAAGGCACGATGGTCGAGGAAGCCGACCTTGCTGCCGACCTCGATCTGGTTGGCGTAGATCGGCGCGAAGCTGTTGACGCCGCTGGTGTCGATCGCATTGGCCGGCGGCGGCACGTAGGACGTGCTGTAGCTGGCATACCACGACCAGTCGCGGTTGGGCTGGTAGACCAGGCCCGCCGTCGGCAGCACGTCGCTGGTGCTCTTGTTGCTGCTGGGCACGTTGGGGATGCGCCGCTCCTGGATGTCCTGGTAATCGTGCTGGTAACGCACGCCGAAGCTGGCCTTCCAGTGCTGCGACAGCTTCATCATGTCGATGAAATAGCCGCCGTAGCTGATGGTGTTGGAGTAGCGGTTGGACAGCGACTTGATGCTGGTGGCCGCCGGCAGCTGGGTCAGCGCCGGGCCGAGGCCGTAGATCGGGTTGTAGATGCTGATGTCGAGCGAGTTGGGGCCGCTGGTCGGCGCGTTGTAGAACTGGGTGCGGTTGAAGTCGTAGCTGTCGCGCCCGGCGGTCAGCCCGACCACCGACTTGTGCGTGATCGACCCGGTGCTGAAAGGCATGTCGAGGCTGGTGTCGGCGTAGTCGTACTGGCGCTTGTTGATCTGTCCGCGCGCGCGCCGCGAGACCTGCAGCAGATTGGGCAGGATCGCGACGACATCATGGCCGACCGCGGTGTCGGTGTGCCAGACCGAGCGCGCGTGGAAATGCCAGGTCATGCCATTGACCAGATGGTGGGTCAGGAAAAAGGTGACGACGTTGCCGTATTCCAGGTAGTGGTCCCCCGGCTCCTGGTAGCGGGTGGTGATCGGCGCGACCAGATCGATGTTGCTGGCGGGCGCGACCAGATAGGTGTCATAGCTGTAGTGCAGGCGCTGGTAGACGTACTGCAGTGTGGCCGTGGTGCGGCTGTTGATGCGCCAGGTGACGCTGGGGGCGAAGTAGATGCTGCGATTGTAGGTGTCGGTGCGGAAACCGTCGCGGTTGGAGTCGTCGACGATCACGCGGTAGAGAAAGCGCCCGCTCTTGTCGAGCGGCCCGGTGAGGTCGGCGGCGAAATCGCCGCCCAGCTTGCTGCCGGCGCCGATGCCGTGGCCGGCGTAGCCGGCACCCGAGGCGCTGAACTCGTAGAACGGCTGGTCCTCGGGCTTCTTGGTGATCAGGTCGATGAAGCCGCCGGGCTGCTCCTGGCCGTTGGCGACCGAGGCCGGACCGCGCACCACCTCGATGCGCGAAATGCCGATCGTCACCGGCGAGCCGAAGCGCGTGGCCAAGCCCGGCAGACCATCGATCAGGATCGTGTTCTGGTCGTTGGCGCCGGCGGTGAAGCCGCGAAAGGTGATGTCGTAACCGGTGACGCCCGCGCTCTGGATGCCGGTCATGTACGAGTACAGATCGCTGACCTTGTGCACCTCGATCGCGTTCATGAAGCTCTGCGAATAGCTCGAGATCGAATACGGCGTGTCGCGGACCGGCACGTTGAGCTTCATCGCGCTCTCGCCGGCGTTGGAGATGAAACGCCCGTGCACCGCGACCGCACCCAGCACCTTGGCTTTCTTCTGCGGCACGGCAGGGGGGCTGGTTGCGGCGACGGCCGCGGTCGATGTCGCGGGTGCAGGCGCTTCCTGCACGCCGGCCGGCAGCGGCTGCCCGGGCGAACGCGCCTGCGCGCACAGGGGCAGCAGCCCCAGGGCCATGCTGATCGCGAGCATCAGCGCGGATCGTGTCAGCGTCGTTCGAGTATTGGACATGGGCCCCCTCCAGGTCGGTGGCGGCGAGGCGTGGCTTGCTGCGCAGGCCTCCCTGCCTGCACGGGCCACACCGTGACGTCGCGCGGTAGCGGGACCCTAGGCCCGGTTCCTGAAATGAATCTGAAAAAAAACTGTCCGGATCGGATGTGCACTGCAGCATCGGTTGTCATGTCCATCCGGAAACCGTGCCGTTTCGCAACCCCTGCTGACGCTGCCGGATGGGCTTGTTCCGGGTGCGGATTGGCAACCGCCGCGGGCCTTCGGCTTGACAACGACCCAAGTGTATTGTTGTATTGATACACATGGATGCTTCGTTGCTGACCATCGCCCCCGGCGTCGCCGAACCGATCTATCGCCAGATCGTCGAGCAGCTGCGCCGCATGATCACCAGCGGGCAGTTGCCGCCGGGCGAATCGCTGCCATCGGTGCGCGACGTGGCAGGGCGCCATGCGATCAATCCGATGACGGTCTCCAGGGCCTACAGCCTGCTGGAAGGCGAGGGCCTGCTGGAACGTCTGCGCGGCATGGGCATGGTGGTCGCGGCGACGCGCCGCGCGCGTCCGGCGGGTGAGCGCATGGGCCTGCTCGAACCCCGTTTGCACGACCTCGCACGCGCCGCGCGCGAGCTGGAGCTGCCGGCCGGCCGCGTGCTGCGCCGCCTGGGTGAACTGCTGGAGGATGGGGAATGAACGCGATGCCGGACTGGAATCAGGATCACGCCGTGCCGCTGCGCGGCGACAAGCTCAGCAAGCGCTACGACGGCAAGGCCGTGTTGCGCGGTGTCGATGTCGTGCTGCCCGAGGGCGCCGTGCTGGGCCTGATCGGCCGCAACGGTGCCGGCAAGTCGACGCTGATCCGCATCCTGATGGGCCTGATCGAGGCGGACTCCGGAGCCGCGACCGTGCTCGGCGATCCCGCCCTGGCCCTGAGCGACGCCACCAAGGAGGCGCTGGGTTACGTGCCGCAGCAGCCCGATGCGCTGGGCTGGTTGCGCGTGGACGAAATGTTCGCGCTGGTGCGGCCGTTCTATCCGCGCTGGGACCAGGACTTCGTCGAGGCCCAACTCGCGCGCGCCCGGCTGCCGCGCGACCGCAGCCTGGCCAAGCTCTCGCCCGGCGAGCGCCAGCAGGTCGCGCTGATCCGCGCGCTGGCGGTGCGCCCGCGCCTGCTGGTGCTGGACGAGCCCGCCGCCGCGCTCGATCCGGTCGCGCGCCGCGAACTGCTGCGCGAGATCGCGCTG
>JAGWPB010000100.1 GCA_028870665.1 Lysobacteraceae bacterium | reverse complement strand
CGTAGCCGGTGTCGTTGACGGTGATCTTGCCGCTGAGTCCGTTGAGCACGATGCCGATGGCGCCCTTCGGATCGGCGTTGAGGTAATCCGACATTGCCAGCGGCGGGAACGCACCCGGCAGACCCATGCCGTCGCCCTGGTGGCAGGCGGCGCAGATCTGCGTGAACACGCGCCTGCCGTCCGCGACGTCATCGTGCCCGGCCGCGGCCATCGGCGGCGCGACGGCCGGCCCCGCTGCCGACGCGCCGGGGAACGGGCCGCTCGCAACCTTGTTGTAGATCGCCGGCGCGGCCGGGCCGCTGACGACCAGCTGTCCCAGCGCGCCCTGCATGAACGCGCGGGTGATCGAGTGATCGACCAGCAGGAAGGTGCCCGGCACCAGCGTCTTCATCTCGACCGTGACCGCGCCGCCGGCCGGGATCAGCGTGGTCTGCACGTTGTGGTTGACCAGGGTGCCGCCCTCGACGTTGACGTCGTCGAAGATCTGGCCGATGACGTGGAAGCTCGACACCAGGTTCGGTCCGCCGTCGCCGACGAACAGGCGCACCGTGTCGCCCACCTTCGAGGTCAGCGCGTTGGCACCGGTCAGCGAACCCTCGCGGCCGTTGAACAGCACGTAGGTGGGCTGCTCCAGCAGCAGCTTCTGCATGTCGAACGTCTGCAGTCCGGGCGCGTGATAGGCGCCGGTGGTGTAGAAATCACCCTGCACCACGTAGTACTCGCGATCCGCTTTCGGCAATCCCTGCGGCGGCTCGACCAGGATCAGGCCGTACATGCCGTTGGCGATGTGCATCGGCACCGGCGGCGTGGCGCAGTGGTAGATGTACAGGCCCGCGCGCAGCGCCTTGAAGGTGAACACGCTCTCGTGCCCCGGCGGCGTCATGCTGACCGCCGCGCCGCCGCCCGGGCCCATCACCGCGTGCAGGTCGATGTTGTGCGCCATGTGCGAATCCGCCGCGTTCTTCAGGTGCAACTCGACGGTGTCGCCCTGGCGTACGCGGATCATCGGCCCCGGCACGGTGCCGTTGAAGGTCCAGAAGTCGTAGCGCACGCCGTCGGCGATTTCCTTGACGACTTCGCGGGTCTCCAGGCGCACGATCACCCGTGCCGGGTAGCCGCGATGGATCGGCGGCGGCACGTTGGGCGGCGCGACCAGGGTCTCCTCGATCGGCGCGCCACGCGGCGGGCCGAGATCGGCGGGATCGGCGGCGGGCGCGGCATCCGCCGTTCCGACGACGACATTGAGCAGCAGGCTGCAGCAGACCAGCGCGACACGTTTCATGACGGCCCCCTCGGGATGAACGACGACGACGACGCTACTCCATGGTATGGATTCCGTATTGATTTCGATCAGATCGCCGCGACCGCATGCCGCAGGCGTGACGTGGCATGAGGCGCACGACGCCGCGCCCGGCCGCAGCCGCGACGCTTGCTATCATCCGGCGCGCGCTCTTCGCGCACCGCCAGGTTCAAGCCACGCCGTCATGCCGACCCCGCGCCCCCAGCGTCCCGATCCGCGGGCGAATCCGATCGCCGACGACGGTACCGAAGTGCGCTTCTGCAGCACCTGCGCCTTTTCCGGCGCCTGCATCGATGCCGGTTACGACAAGATCGCGCTGCGCGACCTGCATGTGCTGGTCGAGCACGTCGGGCCGTTTCGCGCCGGCGAGCACGTGTTCCGCAGTCGCGAGCCGTTCAAGGCCATCTACGCGGTGCGCGCCGGCCTGGTGAAGACGGTCGCGGTCGATCCCGAGGGCAACGAGCAGGTGCTGGGCTTCTACCTGCCCGGCGAGGTGGTGGGGCTGAATGCGATCTATCCCGAACACTACCCCTGCGACGCGGTGACGCTGGAGACCACGCATTTCTGCCGCTTCTCGTTTCCGGCGATCAGCGCGTTGGCGGCACGCATGCCGGGCCTGCAGCAGCAGCTGTTCCGGCTGCTGTCGAAGGAGCTCGGCATGACCTCGCTGCTGGCCGGTGACCATGCCGCCGAGGAGCGCGTCGCGGCCTTCGTGACCGATCTCGGCGAACGTCTGGCGGCGCAGGGCTTTTCCGGCACGCGCCTGCGGCTGAGCATGTCGCGCCTGGACATCGCCAACTACCTGCGCCTCGCCGCCGAGACGGTCAGTCGCATCTTCACCCGACTGCGCGACCAGGGCCTGATCGCGCTGGAAGGCCGCGATCTCGAGATCCTCGACCCGTCCGGACTGCGCGCTCTGGCGCGCAACGTGCGCGACCGCTGAGGAAGGCCTGAACAGGTTCGGATCTTCCGCAAGCCCGGGATGGCCTGCCGCGCGTCGAGCAGGCATGTGCCTGATGCGGCATGGCCGTGTCCGGGCCTGCGCCGGACTCGGCGCCCTCACAAGTCCAGGACGGACTTGTCGGACGTTCCCGGAGCCCACCGCGATCGCGACGTGTTGCCGCAGCCGCGGCTGATCCAGATCAGGAACCGCCGCGCCGGCGGTGCGCAGCATCCCCGCATCGCATCCGCGAGCAACGGGGAGAGCCGAAATGGATGTTGCGTCGACAACCGCGGGCCGCGCCGGCCCGCAGGACCGCGTCAGCCGGGTGCTGATCTGGATGCTGCTGATCGCGACCGTCGTCTGCTGGGGCGGCATGATCCTGGCCACCGTCGCCACCTACCGCCAGGCCGCGCCGCTGCCGCAGCGGATGGTCACGCGCGACGGCGCCACGGTGATGAGCTACGCCGACATCGTCGCCGGCAAGTCGGGCTTCCAGCAGGCCGACCTGATGGACTACGGCAGCCTGTACGGCATGGGCTCGTACTTCGGCGAGGACTACACCGCCGAATACCTGGTCCAGCTCGGCAAGGCGGTGCAGGACAACCTCGCGCAGGCGCGCTACGGCAAGCCGTTCGCGGACCTGACCGCCGACCGGCAATCCGGCATCACGCGGGCGATGCGCGCCGACCTGCAGGGCATCGATCTCAGCCAGCCCACGGTCCTGCTGCCCGATGCAGTGGCGCAGGCGCTGCACACGCTGCGCGGCCGGATCGCGCAGTCCCTGCTGACCGACAACTTCGCCAAGGGCTATACCCGCGCCTACAGCCTGACCCCGGCGACCGCCGCGCAGACGGCCGACTTCCTGCTCTACTCCTCGCTGACCACGGTGGCTCGGCGTCCCGGCAAGGACTATTCCTGGACCACCAACTGGCCCGCCGAGCCCCTGGTCGGCAACAGCCCGACGTCGGCCACGTTCCTGTGGACCTGGGCCTCGTTCACGATGGTGTTCTTCGCCATCGGCGCGGTGATCGCGATCTTCCGCATGTTCATCGAGCCGAAGACGGCGAACGAGACCTACGAGCCGACCCTGCGGACGTTCGCCGCGCCCACGCCCAGCCAGAAGGCGCTGTGGAAGTATTTCCTGGTCGTCGCGGCGGTGTTCCTGATCCAGATCGGCGCCGGCAGCATCCTCGCCCACTACTACTCCGAGCGCGCCAGCTTCTACGGCATCGACGTCGACCGCTGGCTGCCGTTCGCCTTTCTGCGCTCGCTGCACCTGCAGGCGCCGATCGTCTGGATCGGCGTCAGCTGGATCGGTGCGGGCCTGTTCCTGGCGCCCATCATCGGCAAGCGCGAGCCGGCCGGCCAGCGCCTGCTGGTCAACCTGATCTTCTGGGTGCTGGTGGTGATCGTCGGCGGCGCCGTGCTCGGCAACTACCTCGGCATCATGGGCGTGATCGGCAAGCACTGGTTCTGGTTCGGCAACCAGGGCCTGTCGTATCTGGAGCTGGGGCGCTTCTGGCAGATCCTGTTCTTCGTCGGCCTGGCGGTATGGAGCCTGGTCCTGCTGCGCGCGTTCTGGCCGACGCTCAAGGCGCTGTTCAAGGAAGGCGGCTCGCTCTACAGCCTGTTCCGCATCGAGCACCTGCTCTGGTACAGCACGCTGGGCGTGGCGGTGATCTACGTGTTCGGCATGATCCCGCTGACCTCGCCCAACCCGTCCTTCGCGATCACCGACTTCTGGCGCTGGTGGGTGGTGCACCTGTGGGTGGAGTGGGCCTTCGAGCTGTTCACCGCCGCCGTCACCGGCTACTTCCTGATGGCGCTGGGGCTGGTGTCGCGGCAGCTGGTCGAGCGTGCGGTGCTGTTCGAATGGATCCTGATCCTGGTCAGCGGCATCCTCGGGACCGGCCACCACATGTACTGGGCGGGCGAGCCGGATCTGTGGATCGGCGTCGGCAGCATGTTCTCGTTTCTCGAGGTGCTGCCGCTGTTCCTGCTGGTGCTGGAGGCGATCGACCAGCGCCGCCACATCAGGGAGCAGAGGGACTTCCCCTATCGCCTGGCCTATCTCTACATCCTCGGCTCGGCGTTCTGGAACTTCGTCGGCGCCGGCGTGTTCGGTGGCGGCACGCTCAATGCGCCGCTGGTCAACTACTACGAGCACGGCACCTTCCTCACCCTCAACCACGCGCACACCTCGATGTTCGGCGCCTTCGGCCTGCTGGCGCTGGGCCTGCTGTACATGGCACTGCGCTATCTCAACGGCAGCCGGCCCTGGAGCGACCGTCTCGGCGTGTGGGCGTTCTGGCTGTACAACGCCGGCCTGGTGATGTGGATCCTGTTCAACTTCTACCCGATCGGCTGGCCGCAGCTCGAGGCCGTCTACACCCACGGCTATGCCTACGCGCGCAGCCTGCAGTTCTACGACACCACGCTGTTCTGGCAATGGATGCGCATGCCCGGCGACATCGTGTTCGCCGCCGGTGCCGTGCTGATGGCCTGGGACTTCATGCGCAAATTGTGGATGCAACGCCAGTTCGCACGTGCCGGCATGGCGGCTTCCGCGATCGCGCTGGCGGATCGGGATCGCTGACTGATCAATGCCACTCGGCGAGGGCCGCCCTCACGGCCCTCGCCCTTTTCCGGAGCACGCCATGCTGCTCTACGACGCCGACAGCCCCGCCCCGCGCTGCTTGCGCATGTTCCTGATCGAGAAAGGGCTGCAGTTGCCCGCGGCACATGTCGATGTCTTCGCC
>JAGWPB010000035.1 GCA_028870665.1 Lysobacteraceae bacterium | reverse complement strand
CTGCTGGCGACCGGCTGGCGCGACTGGATGGACAGCGTCGAGGCCGCCGCCGAGCGCCTGCGCGGCCGCGTCGACCGCCTGTTCGTGGGCGGCCTGTCGATGGGCGCGCTGCTGTCGCTGAATCTGGCGATCGAGCGTCCCGACCTGACCGACGGCCTGGCCCTGTACGGCACCACGTTCCGCTACGACGGCTGGTCGATCCCGCGCATCGCGCGCTTGTCGTTCCTGCTGCCCTGGGTGGTGCCGTTCGGGATCGGCCGCAAACGCTCGTTCACCGAAGCGTTCCCTTACGGCCTCAAGGACGCGCGCATGCGCGAGCGCATCGTCGGCCACATGTTCAGCGGCGACAGCGCCGCGGCCGGGCTGCCCGGCAATCCGTGGCCGTCGCTGGCCGAGCTGTACCGGCTGGCGCGGCGGGTACGTCTGCGCCTGGATCGCGTGCGCGCGCCCTGCCTGGTGGTGCACGCCACCGAGGACGATGTCGCCAGCATGCGCAACGCGCGGCTGATCTGCGAGCGCGTGCGCGCGCCGGTCGAGCTGCTGCCGCTGGAGGAGAGCTACCACATGGTCACGCTCGACGGCGAGCGTGACCGCGTGATCGAGCGCTCGGGCTCGTTCTTCCGCCGCGTCGCCGACGCCGCGCTGCGGCAGACGGTCGCGCCGCTGCCGCTGCCGCGAGTGCGCCTGGCCGCGGAATAGGCCGCCGCCGGCGCACGCCGCTCCTGTATCCTTGACCGCCGAACGGACCGCCCTCCAGCGAGGGCGACCCGGCGCGGCCGGCCGCAGGGCCGGCACGCGACCTTTCCGCAACGGAGACCGCATCCCATGACCGACAGCGTGGCGGACACCATCTACGACATCATCGCCAAGGAAGCCGGCATCGATCGCGCCCGGATCACCGCGGACGCGACGCTGAAAGACCTCGAGATCCAGTCGCTGGACGCGGTCCAGATCCTGTTCGAGATCGAGGACCAGTTCAAGATCACCATGCCCGACCGCGATCCCAACTTCGATACCGAATCGGTCAAGGGACTGGTGGAAACCGTCGCGAAGCTGCTGGCCGACAAGGCCGCGCAGCCGCCGGCACCGCCTGCGGCCTGACCGGATCCGCCCGTCGGCATGCGCAAGGTCGTCATCACCGGCATCGGCGCGGTCAGCCCGCTGGGCCTGACCGCCCACGCCACCTGGGCCGGCATGCGCGCGGGGCGCGTCGCCATCGCGCCGCTGCAGAGCGTGCCGCGCGAGGGTCTGCGTGCCGGCATCGCCGCCGAGGTGCGCGACTTCGATGCGCTGGCGCACTTCGACGAAAAGCGCCTGATCCTGCTCGACCGCGTCAGCCAGTTCGCGCTGGTCGCCGCGCGCGAGGCGGTGGCGCAGGCGGGCCTCGAGTTTCGCGCCAGCGGGCTGGGCGCACGCAGCGCCTGCATCGTCGGCACCGGCATCGGCGGCGAGCTGACCCATGACGAGGCCTCGCGGCGCATGTACGCGGACCACAACCCGCGCGTGCACCCGCTGACCATCGTCAAGACCATGGCCAATGCGCCGGCTTGCCAGATCAGCATGGAGTTCGGCCTGACCGGTCCGGCCTTCGCCGTGTCCAGCGCCTGCGCCTCGTCCAACCACGCGCTGGCGCAGGCGCTGCAGATGATCCGCTGCGGCATGGCGGATGTCGCCGTGGCCGGCGGCACCGAGGCCTGCATCTCGCTGGGCGGCGTGCGCGCCTGGGAGGCGATGCGCGTGCTCGCCGACGACACCTGCCGACCCTTCTGCAAGCAGCGCCGCGGCCTGGTGCTGGGCGAGGGTGCCGGGATCTTCGTGCTGGAGTCGCTGGAGCACGCGCAGGCACGCGGGGCGGCCATCCTCGCCGAGTTCGCCGGCGTGGGCATGTCGGCGGACGCCGGGGACATCGTGTTTCCCAAGGTCGAGGGCGCCGCGGCGGCGATGCAGGGGGCGCTGGCCGATGCCTGCCTCGCGCCCACCGAGGTCGACTACATCAATGCCCACGGCACCGGCACGCCGGCCAACGATCCCACTGAAACCCAGGCCATCCGCCGCGTTTTCGGTACTGCCGCCGACGCGCTGGCGGTGTCCTCGACCAAGTCCATGCACGGCCACGCGCTGGGCGCGGCCGGCGCGATCGAACTGGTCGCCGTGCTCGGCGCGCTGCGCGAGGGCGTGATTCCGCCGACCGCCAACTTCCTCGATCCTGACCCCGCCTGCGACCTCGACTACGTGCCCAACGTCGCCCGCGAACACCCGGTGCGCGCCGCGCTCAGCAACTCGTTTGCCTTCGGCGGACTGAATGCGGTGCTGGCGCTGCGGCGCTTCGACGGCTGATCAGCGACCCATCGCCCGCTCTCTCGAGAGCGGGCGCGGATTGAATGGCGCCATCGAATGGGCGCCGGGCGCTGCCTTACGCGGCCTTCTTCGCCCGCGTGATCAGCTGATCGAGCAGGGTCATGGCGAGATCGATTTCCTCGCTGCTGATGTGCAGCGACGGCGCGAAGGTGATCACGTTCTTGTAGTAGCCGCCGATGTCGAGCACCAGGCCGATCTTCCTGCCGTTGTGGTCGAGGTCGCCGGCGAGGCCGATGTCGACCATGCGGTCGACCAGCTTCTTGTTCGGCGTGAAACCGTCGGCCTCGCAGATCTCGGCGCGCAGGGCCAGGCCGAGGCCGTCGACGTCGCCGATCTCGGCGTGCCGCTTCTGCAGGTCCTTCAGGCCGGCAAGAAAGTGCGCGCCCTTGGCCATGACCATGCTTTCGTAGTCGGTCTCGGCCAGCATCTTCATGGTCTCCAGCGCGACCGCGGTGCCCAGCGGATTGGCGTTGAAGGTGGAATGCGTCGAGCCCGGCGGAAACTGCTTCGGATTGATCAGCTCCTCGCGCGCCCAGATGCCCGACAGCGGATTGAGACCGTTGGTGATCGCCTTGCCGAACACGATCACGTCGGGCTTGACCCCGAAGTGCTCGATCGCCCACAGCTTGCCGGTGCGGTAGACGCCCATCTGGATCTCGTCGACCACCATCAGCACGCCGTGCTGGTCGAGCACCTTCTTGATGCCGGCGAAGTAGTTCATCGGCGGCAGCACGTAGCCGCCGGTGCCCTGCAGCGGTTCCAGGTACAGCGCGGCGTATTCGCACTCGCCGGCCTTGGGGTCCCACACGCCGTAGTACTCGGTCTCGAACAGGCGCGCGAACTCGCGCACCAGCTGCTCGCCGTACTCCTCCTTGCTCATGCCCCTGGGCCCGCGGAAGTGGTACGGGAACGGCAGGAACATCGCACGGTCGCCGAAGTGGCCGTAGCGGCGGCGATAGCGGTAGCTGGAGGTGATCGCCGAGGCGCCGAGCGTGCGGCCGTGGTAGCCGCCCTCGTAGGCGAACATCAGGCTCTTGCCGCCCTTGAAGTTGCGCACCAGCTTGAGCGAGTCCTCGACCGCCTGCGCGCCGCCGACGTTGAAGTGCACGCGGCCCGGCAACCCGAACTTGCGCTCGGCATCCTGGGCGATGAACCGCGCCAGCTCGATCTTCTCGACGTGCAGGTACTGGCTGGCGACCTGCGGCAGCTTGTCGATCTGGCGCTTGAGGGCGTCGTTGAGGCGCTTGTTGGCGTAGCCGAAATTGACCGCGGAATACCACATCTGCAGATCGAGGTACGCCGTGCCCGCGGCGTCGTACATGTAGCTGCCATCGCAGCGGTCGAAGATCTTGGGCGGCTCGGAATAGTGGACGGTATCGCCGAAGGAACAGTACCTGGCCTCGTCGGCCAGAAGCTCAGTTTCGCGCATGGAGAGGTTGACCTGAGAGCAGCGGAGAAGCGGCGGAGGCACCGGCCAGTTCGCCGACCAGCAACGCCGGCAGCGCCACCAGCGCGTCGGCAAAGCCGCGGATCGGCAGGTGCGGCAGGCCCTGTTCGCGGCAGCGGCCGATCAGCCTGGACTTGGCGAACACGAAATCGACCGAACCGGCGGCGCAGAAGTCCGAAGTGCCGTCACCGATCAGCAGCACGCGCGGATGGTGCACGCGCTCGCGGGCGACATGATCGCACTTGCAGGTGCCGCTGGCGGCATGGCAGCCGGGATTCGAATGCGGAAACTCCAGCCGGAACCGGCGCGGACCGGCGGGTTCGAGGCGGTTGGCCACGATCGGCAGCATCTCGAGATCGTGGCGCGCGAGGATGCTGCGGATGGCGAGGTCGAGGCCGTCGCTGACGATGGTCACCGGCACGCCGGCGCCCAGCGCGGCGCGCACGAAAGCGGGAAAGTCGGGGTCGATGCGGATGCGGTCGATCGCGGCGTCGAACTGCGCCGGGCTCATGTCGAGCAGCGCGATCTGCCCGGCCATGCAGGCGCGCGAGCCGATCTCGCCATGCTGCCAGGCGGTCTCCAGCTCTTCCCAGCCGGGGCGCCCGTAGCGCTCCAGCAACAGGTCGGTCACGTCGCCGACGCTGACGGTACCGTCGAAATCACAGGCGATGGTCCAGCCGGACACGGCGCACCTCGAAACAGGGGGAAAACGGCCGCAGCGTAGCAAGTCGAGTTTGCGGCCGGCTTTGGACGGCCGCGAATCGGGCGCGCTGCCGGGCACTGGGACCCGCTGGCGCGACCGAAGTTGCCATGTTACTGAACGGCGCGTTCAGTGTCCTTTCGTTCTGTGACGAACTTCACCAGTACCCGCTGTCCGACACGCAGGCCGGCGGCATCCAGCGCCAGCACGCAATCGACGTCATGGGCGTCGGCCGGCTGGTCGTGCTGCGGGCCGAGCCGGGTCGGTCCGTAGACCAGGCCCAGTCGCAGCACATGAGCCGGCCAGGCGCGGCCGCTGCCGGCGGCATCCAGCACCACCTCGGCGCGCAGGCCTGGACGCACCTGGCCGATGAAGGACTCGTTGAGTTCGGCGCGCACGATCAACGGCCGCTGCGGCTGCAGCTCGAACAGCGGCTGCGCCGCCTGAGCGCTGACCGTCTCGCCCGGTTGCACGTAGCGGCGCACGATGGTTCCGGCCACCGGTGCACGCAGGCTGCGCAGGTCGAGTTCGTGCTGCGCCTGGGCCAGCCGCGCCCGGGCTACCGCGACACTGGCACGGGCGGCGCCGATCTCGGCGCGCAGGCCGGCCAGCGTCGAGGCCGCATCCGCGCTGTCTTGCTGCGACGCCGCGTCAGCCCGGGCTGCCGCCGCCACGCGCTCGGCACGCGTGCGCACGGCCGGCAGCCGCGCGGCCAGCTCATCCGCGCGCGCGCGCGCCTGGTCGAGCTCGGCCCGCGCCATCGTCACTCCCAGCTCGGCGGCACGCGAGTCCAGGGTCAGCAGCAGCTGGCCGCGCCGGACCACGGCGCCTTCGGTCACCGACACCGTCGCCACCACGCCGTCACGACGCGGCAGCAGGCGCAGCAGACCGCCCTCGACATCGACCACGCCGCGCGCCATCGCGACATAGGACGGCGACGCCGCGCTCGGCGCGGGAGAATGCCGGCCGGAGCAGGCGCTGAGCGCGAACGGCAGCAGCAGTAGGCGGGCAAGGCGCCGCATGGTCATGGCGAAGACTCCTCGGCGAGGGGCGGGCCGGCGGCCGGGTTGCGCTGGTCGGACAGGATGCGCCCGTCCTCCATGCGCAGCACGCGGTCGGCGTGGGTGACCAGGCGCGGGTCGTGGCTGACGCACAGGACGGTGGCGCCGTGGCTGCGGGCGATGCGGTGCAGGATGTCGATCACGGTCTGGCCGCTGCGGGCGTCCAGCGCGCTGGTCGGCTCGTCGGCGAAGAACAGCTGCGGCTGCTTGGCCAGCGCACGGGCGATGGCAACGCGCTGTTTCTCGCCGCCCGACAGCTCGGCCGGGCGCAGGTGGCGCCGGTGCGCCAGATCGACCTCGTCCAGGGCGGCTTCGGCGCGCTGCCGCGCGGCGGCGTGGCCCAGCCCCAGATAGCCCAGCGGCAGCATCACCTGTTCGAGCGCGGTCAGCGCCGGAAACAGGTTGAAGCCCTGGAACACGAAGCCCAGATGCTGCAGGCGGAAGCGCTGCAGGCCGGCGCGGTCGAGCTCCCAGACGCGCTCGCCCAGCGCCTCGACGCGGCCGGCATCCGGGCGCTCGAGCCCGCTGAGGATCGCCAGCAGGGTGCTCTTGCCGCAACCGGAAGGCCCCGAGATCAGGGTCAGCTCGGCGCTCATCAGCTCGATCGACAGCCCATCCAGCACCTGCGTGCGCACCTTGCCCGACAGAAAGGCCTTGGCCACGCGGTCGGCACGGATCGCGGTCGTCATCGCGCTCATCGCAGCAGCCGTGCGGGATCGGCGCGGCGCAGCGTGCGCACCGCCATCAGGCCCGAGACCAGCGCGATCGCCATGACCAGCCCGGCGCAGACCAGCACCCCCAGCGGGCTGAGCGCCACCGGCACGTCCTGACCGACCGCCACCGCCAGCACCAGCGCGCTGAGCACGCCACCCAGCAGCAGGCCCAGCGTACCGATCCAGGTCGCCTGCTCCATCACCACGCGGCTGAGCGCGGCATAGCTGGCGCCCAGCGCGTTGAGCGTGGCGTACTCGGTGACCGAGCCGGCGACCGCGCCCATCAGGGTCTGGCTGGTGATCACGGCGCCGACCAGGAACACCACCGCCGACATGAACACCACGCCCAGTCCGGCGCCGGTCTCGAACAGCCAGTAGCGCACGGTGCGCGCGGAAAAGTCCTGCGCCGTCCACACCGCGTAGCGGCGATGCGCGCTCTGCGGGTCGAGCCGCCTGGCCACCGCCGCGGCCGCCGCGGGTTGCTTGAGCTTGATCAGGTAATAGGCGACCTGGCCGGGATCGTCGACGCCCTGGTTGAGGCGCCGCGCGGTCGCCAGCGAGGTGACGATGTTCACGCCGCCGAGCGCGCGCAGGCCGGTGGCGGTGCCGACCAGGCGCACGCGCACGCCATTGAGGATCGCGCGATCGCCGACGCCGATGCCGAGCTTGGGCAAGTCGGCGCGGTCGACGATCACCGCGCCCGGCTCCTGCAGCAGCAGGCGCAGTGCCGGCGGGATGACGTCGGCGAAGGCCAGCCCGCGCGGCGACGGGTCGATGCCGGAAATGAACACCGACACGCTGCCGAGGTCGACCGGACCGTGCCAGTCGCCGTCCACCCACTGGAACGGTTCCACCCGCGCGACCGCCGGATCCATCAGCAGACGCATCTCGACGTCGCGGCTGATCGGACGGCCGAGGTCGATGCTCTGGGTGCCGGGATAACCCGCCCAGAGGTCGGCGCTGGAGCGGGTGATGTAGGTGCTGGCGCTCTCGAAGATGCCGAGCACCAGCGCCAGCTGCACCAGCAGCAGCATCCCGGAAAACGCCACCGCCAGTGTCGCCGGCAGGAAGCGGCGCCATTCGTAGATCAGCGTCTTGCGCGCCAGCGCGATCATCGCGCGGCTCCGGCCGATGCGGCGGTCGGCGGTGCGGTCACCGGAACCGCTCCGCCCTGAGCCTTGTACAGCGCCAGCCAGGCCACGCCTGCGGCCTCGCGCGCCTGGATGGCGACCAGCGCGGCGCGCAGCGCCGCGGTGCGGGCACTGTCGCCCTCGAGGCCATCGGCCAGCCCCAGCCGCGCGCGCGTCGCCGCGGCCTGCGCGGCGCGTGCCAGCGCCGCGGCCGCCGCCGCACTCTGCGTCGCGCGTTCGCGTGCCGCGGCCAGTTGCGCCAGCGCCTGCTCGGTCTCGCCGACCGCGGTCAGCACCGTTTGCCGATAGCCCAGGACCGCCGCGCGCAGCGCATGGTCGTTCGCGCGCACCTGGGCCTGGCGCAGGCCCCAGTCGAACAGCGGCATGTTGATGATCGGGCCGAAACTGGGAATGCCGCGCAGACGGCCGATCTCGCCGCCGGCGGTGCGTGCCGAGGCGGTCATGGTCCAGCCCAACGCCAGCCGCGGGTAGAGATCGGCGCGGGCGATGCCGAGCTCACCCGCGGCGCGCAGCACCGCGGCTTCGGCGCGCTGGATGTCGGGACGCGTACGCAGCAGATCGGCCGGTGGCAGCACCGCCGTGGCGGCCGGCGGCGCCGGCAACGGGGCCACCGCGGTCAGCATCGAGCCGGGCTCGACTTCCCCCAGCAGCACGGCCAGTTGCTGTCGCGCCACCGCGATCGCCGCCGGGGCGGCGGCGGCTTCAGCGCGCGCCGCATCGAGCGCGGCCTGCGCGGCGTCGCCGGTTTCGGGCGCGGCCAGATGCTGCGTGATCCGCACTCGGGTCAGCGCCACCCGGCGCTGCGCCGTCGCCACCAGTTCGGCTTCCAGCGCGGCCTGCGCCTGCGCGGCACGCAGGGCGAGGTAGTTGCGCACCACCTCGGCCACCAGCGCCGCGCGCGCCGCAGCAAGATCGGCGGCGGCGAGGCCGCTGTTGCCGGTGATCACCCGGCGCTCGCTCTCGGCACGCCCGAACACCCCCAGCTGCCAGACCGCGTCGAACCCGAGCTGGAAATAGCTGGCGGTACTGCCGGGCGTGGGCTGCTGGTTGGTGTACAGGCTGAGCTGCGGCAGGTACTTCGCGGTCACCGTCGGCGTCAGCGCGCGCGCCGCCGCCAGGCGCTCGCCGGCTGCCTGCAGATCGAGGTTTTCGCGCAGCGCGCGCGTGACCAGCGCATCCAGCGCGGGATCGTGGAAGCCGCGCCACCAGTGCGCCAGATCAGGCCGCGGCCCCAACGCCGGTGCCTGCACAAAATGCTCCGGCAGCGCGATCCGCGGCTGCGGCAGCGGCGGGGCCACCGAGCATCCCGCCAGCAACCCCAGCGCCAGCCCCGCGGACACGCCCAGCGCGCGGCCCAGCCGGTGACCGGCACAGGGTGCCCGGCGGCTGATGCGGAACGGGGCACGCGCGACAACGGCTTGCTGCACGATCGATCCTGGGCGTGACGAGGACAGGCGCGGCGGCGGCCGCGGACTGATAGTGAATCATAGCCGGCAGCAGGGCGGCGCCAGCCTTACCGCCGGCGCAAACAGCGCATGCCGTCGCCGCAAGGCGTCTCGATGCGCCAGTAAAACAGACTAACCTTTACGATCGGCACTGGCGTGCGCATGCGCCGTGAAGCGCGATCGCAGCCGCTGCGACGCGATTCCAGCAGTCTGGACGAGGACCATGGCTCCGGCGAGGACACGCTTCTGATCGAGCACGGCTTCCAGCTGCATCGCGCGAGCCGGATCGAGACGCTGGTCGAGGTCCTGTCGACGCTGCTGACGACGACCCGCCCGGCGGATGCGCTGGCGCGGCGCGAGGTGGTGGTGGCACACCCGGGCCTGGGGCGCTGGCTGCGCCAGACGCTGGCCGAGCGGCGCGGCATCGTCGCCCAGCTCGATCTGCTGCAGCCGTGGCAGTTTGTCGGTCGCCTGCAGGATCGCCTGCTGGGCCCGATGACGGCGGATCCGCGTTACGAACGCGAGGTGCTGCGCTGGCTGCTGTTCCAGTTGCTGGGTGACGCGGCGCCCGCGGAACTGCGCGACTACCTCGACGGCCCGGCGCCGCAGCGGCGGCGCTTCCAGCTCGCCGATCGCCTGGCCGCGGTCTACACGCAGTATCTGGTCTATCGCCGCGACTGGCTGGCGGCCTGGGAAGCCGGTGCCACGCCGCACTGGCAGGCGGCGCTCTGGCGCCGCGTGCAGGCGTGCGCCGGCGGCCCGCATCGCGCCGCGCGCCTGCAGGCGCTGCTCGCGGCGCTGGCTGCAGCGCCGGCGCTGCCTCGCGCCGCCGACACGCCGCTGGCGGTGTTCGGCGTCAATCAGCTGGCGCCGGATACGCTGGCCGTGCTGCAGGCGCTTGCCGCGCAGCGCGCGGTCCATCTGTTCCTCGCAGACCCCTGCTTCGAGCCCTGGGACGACATCGTCACCGAGCGCCGACTGGTCGCCGCGGGCGCCGGCGCCGCGGCGCTGCATCTGGAGACCGGGCATCCGCTGCTGGCCGCCTGGGGCAGCCAGGGCCAGGCCTTTGCGCGCCAGCTGCAGAGCGCCGCCGCCGCCGACTGGCCACAGGCGCTGGATGCCGAACAGGCACCGGCGCCGACCCTGCTCGGCCAGCTGCAGCAGAGCATCCGCCTGCGTGACCCGGGCCTGCTGGCCACCGCCGATCCCGCCGACGGCAGCCTGCGCGTGCATGCCTGCCACACGCGCCTGCGCGAACTGGAGGTGCTGCGCGACGCGCTGCTCGGCGCGCTGGCCGATGCCGACCGCGCAGCGCCCGCGGACCGCGGCACAGCGCGACCGGGTCCGCGCGACATCGTGGTGATGGCGCCGGATCTGGACGCCTACGCGCCGCTGATCCCGGCCGTGTTCGGTGCCCCCGGCTATGCCGCGGCACTTCCGTATCACATCGCCGACCAGCCGCTGCGTGCCCTGCATCCGCTGTTCGCGGCGTTCCAGGCGGCGCTCGATCTGGCCGAGGCACGATTCGGCGTCGGCTCCGTGCTGGATCTGCTCGAGGTGCCGGCACTGGCGCGCCGCTTCGGGCTGGATGCCGCGCAACGCGCCACGCTGGCGCGCTGGATCGCGCGCAGCCATATCGCCTGGGGCCTGGACGCCGACGACCGCGCCGCGGCCGGCGCACCCGCCGATCATGCGCACACCTTCGCTTTCGGACTCGACCGCATGACGCTGGGCTATCTCGGCGGCGGCGACGGCGCGGCCTGCGCCGGCATCCTGCCGCTGCCCGGCGTCGAGGGTCTCGCCGCCGAGTGCGTGGGCGCCCTCGCCGCGCTGCTGGCCACACTCGGACGCCTGCGCGGCGAACGCGGCACGGCGCGCGCCGCGGCAGCCTGGGCCGCCCTGCTCGCGCGGCTGCTCGACAGCCTGTTCGCGCCCGATCCCGAGGACCCCGGCGAAGCCGCGGCGCTGGATGCGCTCCAGGCCACGCTCGCAACGCTGGCCGAACAGGCCGAAAGCGCCGGCTGCAACGACGCCATCGGCTGGGACGCCCTGCGCGAGGCGCTGGACGGTGCCCTGGCCGCGCAATCGCCGCGGCAGCGATACCTGGCCGGCGGCATCACCTTCTGCGGCATGGTCCCGTTCCGCAGCATCCCTTTCGCGATCGTCGCGGTGCTCGGCCTCGACGACGGCGCGTTCCCGCGCCGCGCCGACGACACCGGCCTCAACCTCATGGCCGCGCACCGGCGCGCAGGCGACCGCGATACCCGCGAGGAAGACCGCTATCTGTTCCTGGAAGCGCTGATGAGCGCACGCCAGCGGCTGCACCTGAGCTACATCGGCGAGGACGTGCGCGACGGCCGTGCGCGCAATCCGGCGGCACCGCTGGCCGAGCTGCTGCACCTGCTGCAGGCGCAGTGGCCGCGGACGCCTTGGCTGCTGCGGCATCCGCTGCAGCCGTTCGACCGCCGCTATTTCGACGGCAGCGACGCGCGCTTCTTCAGCTATGCCGCGCCGGCCGGGGCCGCGGCATCCGCGCCGGCCATGACGCGCCGGCCGGCGCGGACTGCGCCGCCGGCACCGGGGGAACCGGTCCGCCTCGACGATCTGGAAGCGTTCCTGCGCCACCCGGCGCGCTGGCATTTCCGCCAGCGCCTGCAGCTGCGCCTGCCCGATGACCGCAGCGAACGCCCGTCCGACGTCGAGCCGCTGGCGCTGACATTGCCGCCGCAGGCCGGCGTGGAGGCAGCGCTGTTCGCCGCCGCGCTCGCGACCGGCGATGATCCGGCGCCCGCAGCGCCGCCGTGGCTGGCGCTGTCGGGGCTGCTGCCGTCCGGGGCGCGCGGCGCAGATGCCTATGCCGGCGTGCGCGACAGCGTGCGCAAGGTCCTGGCCGAGCTGCGCGCGATCGCGCCCGATCTGCACGGCCCCCCGCGATCGGTCGCGATCGACCTCGACCTCGGCGACGGCCTGCGCCTCAGCGGCAGCGTCGCCGATACCTGGCCGGCGCAGCGTCTGCTGCTGCTCGCCAACGGGCGCAAACTGCAGGCGCCGCGCGCCTTGATCCTGCTGGTGCGCGGCTGCGCGCTGGTCGCCGCCGACGGCGCGCCGTGGCGCGCACTGGTGCTGCCCGGGCCGGCGGGTCTGAACAGCGAGCTGGCGCTGCCGCAGGCGGACGCCGCGCGCGCGCTGCTGCGGCAATGGCTGACGCTGTATCGCGATGCCGCCGTCACGCCGCCGCTGCTGTTTCCCGCCACCGCCTGGGCCTATCTCGGCGCGCGTGCGGATGGCGTCGCCGCTGCCTGCGCGGCGGCGCGACTGGCCTGGCTGCCGGGCTACAGCGGCCATGCCGAGAGCCTCGATCCGTACCACGCGCTGGCCGCGCGCGACCGCGATTTTCTCGATCCCGACGGCGCCGATCAGGCCGCCTTCGCGGCGCAGGCCGAGGTCGCGTTCGGGCCGCTGCGGACTGCCGGCGCGACGCCGCCCAAATCCGCGCGGGCACCGGCATGAACGCGCTCGACTGGACCACGCTGGCGCTGGACGCCCCCGCGCTGATCGAGGCCAGCGCCGGCACCGGCAAGACGCACACGATCACCCTGCTCTATCTGCGTCTGCTGCTGGAGCGTGGACTGAGCGTGCGCCAGATCCTGGTCTGCACCTTCACGGAAGCGGCGACCGAGGAGCTGCGCGCGCGCATCCGCCAGCGCATCGTGGAAGCCGAGGCGCTGCTCGCCGGCGACCTCATCGGCACCGCTGCCGACGTCGCCGAAACGAATCCGCTCGCGCACTGGCTGGCGCGGCGCGCGGCGTCCGACGGCGACGCCGGCGCGACGCTGCGCACGCGCCTTGCGCTGGCGCGGTTGGAGCTGGATCAGGCGGCGGTGTTCACCCTGCACGGTTTCTGCGCCCGCGCGCTGGCGGATTTCCCGTTCGCGGGCCGCGCGCTGTTCGCCCGCGGCGAGTTGCTCGACGAACGCGCGCTGCGCGATGCCGTCGCCCAGGATCTGCTGCGACGTACCTTCACCGTCAGCGATCCCGATCTGCCCGATGAGCTGCGCGCGCTGGATGCAGGCATGCTGACCCGGGCGATGGATCAGGCCCTGCAGCATCCGGATGCGGCGATCGCCGAACCCGATCCTGCCGTGATCGCCGCCTACCGCATGCGCTGGCAGGCGCTGAGCACGGAAGCGACCGCGCGCAGCGTCGCCGCGGTGCTGGCCGGCGAGCCGGCCGACTACCACCTCAACAAGCCGTTCCGGCAGGCGCTGGAGCAAGCGCTGGCGGCGTTGCGCGACGGTGACTGGCGCCGCGCGCTGCCGGATGCGCTGGCGCCGGGATCGGACTCGGCGCAAAACCGGAACAAGCTGCGGGGCGGCAAGATCCCGCGGCTGGACGACCTGCCCGCGCTGACCGCGCTGCGCGCGCTGGCCGCGCTGCGCCCGGCCATGGTGCGCTCCTGTCGCGCACGGCTGCTGGCGACGGCGATGACGGCGGCGCGACACGAGCTGCCGCTGCGCGCGCTGGCGCAACGCGGCCACACCTACGCCGACCTGATCGGCGGGCTGGCCGAGGCGCTCGACGGCGCGCGCGGACACGAGCTGGCCGGGCTGCTGCGCGCGGCCTGGCCGGTGGCGCTGATCGACGAGTTCCAGGACACCGACGGTCGCCAGTACGCAATCCTGCAGGCGATCTACGCCGGTCGCGGCACGCTGCTGGCGATCGGCGACCCCAAGCAGGCGATCTACGGTTTTCGCGGCGGCGACGTCTATGCCTACCTGCGCGCGGCGCGGGCGCCGGGACTTGCGCACTACGCGCTGGACACCAACTGGCGCTCCGCCACGCCGCTGGTCACCGCGTTGAACGCGTTCTATGCCGCCGCGGGGCCGCTGGCGCTGCGCGTGGACGGCATCGCCTGCGCGCCGGTGAAGGCCGCCGGCAAGGCCGACGCCGCACCGCTGCGCCGCAACGGCCAGCGGCTGGCGGGCGCGCTGCATCTGCACGCGATCACGCCGCCCGAACGCGGCAGGGAATCCGCACTGGCCGCCTGCCTCGACGCCTGCGCCGAAACCGTGGTCGCCCTGCTCAACGATCGCTCGCTGACGCTTGGCGACGCGGCGCTGACGCCAGGCGCGCTGGCGGTGCTGGTGTCGCGCAACCAGGATGTCGCCGCGCTGCGCCGGCGGCTGGCCGCGCGCGGTGTGCCGTGCGTCGGACCCGGCCGCACCAGCGTGATGCTGGGCACCTGCGCGACGGAAATCGAGACCGTGCTGGCGGCGGCGATCGATCCCGGCGACGCGCGCCGTCTGCGCGCCGCGCTGGCCACGCGCCTGTGCGGCTGGAGCCTGGACGCGGTCGCCGCACTCGACACCGATGCCGGCGCCTGGCAGCGCGAGGCCGAGGCGTTCGTCGCGCGCCGGCGCGACTGGATCGCGCACGGTGTGCTGGCGCTGCTCGAGCCGCTGATCGCCACCGCCGCTCCGCGCCTGCTCGCCGCGAGCGACGGCGAACGCACGCTTGCCGATCTGCGCCATCTCGCCGAGCTGCTGCAGACGCAGCAGCCGCGCTGCCACGGCCCGTCCGCCTTGCTCGCCTGGCTGCATGCCGAGCGCATCGCCGCGGTCGAGGGCCGCAGCGGCGCCGGCGATGACGAGCGCCAGCTGCGCATCGAGAGCGATGCCGCGCGCGTGCAGATCCTGACGGTACATGCCAGCAAGGGTCTGGAGTTCGACATCGTGCTGCTGCCGACGCTGTGGAACGCGGCGCAGCACGAGGGCGTGCATGCGCCCGCGGTCGTGCACGTGCATGCCGACGATGGCGGCGCCCTGCTCGATCCGGGCGGCACCGGCTTTGACGGCCATCTCGCGCGCTGGCGCGCGGAGCAGCTGGGCGAGCGGCTGCGCCAGCAGTACGTCGCCCTGACGCGCGCCCGCCACGCCTGCCACGTGTTCTTTCCGTCAACCCTGGTCGAGACGGCGTCAGCCTCCGGCGTGCGCGACGCGCTGAGCGACCATCTGCTGCAGATCCGCGCCCGCGCCGGCGCAGACGACACGCTGCAGGCGTTGCGCACGCTGAGCCGGCACTGCCCGGCGATCACACTCGATGCGGGCCCGGCCGTCAGCCGCGAACGCCACGTCGTCGTGACGGAGCCGGCCGCCCTCCTCGCGGCGCGCACGGACTGGCCGCTGCCGCGACCCGCATGGTCACTGCACAGCTATTCCGGACTGGCGCATGCCGCCGCGCGCGCGCCGCTGCTCGAGCCCGGCCCCGACGATGCGGGCATCGACGAGCGCGAGGCGACGCCCGACGGCGACGCGGCCGCGCATCCCGAACTGCTGGCGCTGGCGCACCTGCGCGGCCCGCGCTTCGGCGATGCGCTGCACGCCGTATTCGAGCACGCCGGCCCGCAATCGCTGTGGCCGCAGCAACGCCCGCTGGTACTGCAGGCGCTGCGCCGGCAGGGATTGTCCGACGCGGCCGGCGAAGACGGCGCGCGAGCGCTGGCGGCGCTGATCGAGCGCGCGCGGATGGCCGACCTCGGCGACGGCCTGCGCCTGGGCAGCATCGGCGCGACCGATCGCATCGCCGAGCTGGAGTTCCTGCTGCCGCTGCACGACGTGCCGGTGACGGCGATCGAGGCCGCCGCGCGGCGGCACGGCTATCCGCCGCTGCTGCCGGCGGGCGGCGCGCGCAGGCTCAACGGCCTGCTCAAAGGCTACATGGACCTCGTGCTGCGCCACGACGGCCGTTATTACGTGCTCGACTACAAGAGCAACTGGCTGGGCGGGCGCGTCGCCGACTACGCGCCCGCGCGCCTTGCCGCGGCGATGCGCGAACGGCGCTATCTGTTGCAGATGCTGCTGTACACCGTGGCGCTGCACCGCTACCTGCGCGAACGGCTGCCCGGCTACGACCTCGCGCGCGACCTTGGCGGCGCGATCTATCTGTTCGTGCGCGCCGTGGGGCTGGCGCCCGCAGCCGGCGTCCATCGCGAGCGTCCGCCGCCGGCACTGATCGCGGAGCTCGATGCGCTGTTCGCCGGCAGCGTGGAGCACAGCCCATGAGCAGCGCGCTGCTGGAGGCGATCCTGCGCGCGCCGGGTGCGCCGTGGCGCGCGCTCGACCGCCATGTCGCGCGCTGGCTCGAGGCACACGGCGGCACGCCGCTGGTCGCGCTCGCCGGCCTCGCCGCGGCGGCGGCCGAAGCGGCCGGCAGCGCCTGCGTCCATCTGCCGATGCTGGCCGCGCGGCCGGTCGCCGGCGCCGGCACGCCCGCATGGCCGGACTGGCCGCGCTGGCAGGCCGCGCTGATCGCCAGCGAATGGGTCGATGCCGATCGCGGCGACAGTGCGCGCCCGCTGGTGCTGCGCGCGGGCGACTGCTACCTGCGTCGCAACTACGACCACGAAACGCGCCTGATCACCGCGATCCGCGCCCGCTTGCGCCCGCCGCCGACCGTCGCCGCCGGGGACCGGCGTTCCGATCTGGACGCACTGTTCGGCGCATCGCCGGCCGCCCTCGACGAGCAGCGTCTCGCGGCTGCGACCGCGCTCGGCACCGGCCTGTTCGTGCTCACCGGCGGTCCCGGCACCGGCAAGACCAGCACCGTGCTGCGCCTGCTGCTGCTGTGGCTGCGCCAGCGCGGCGCGGGCGCTGGACGGATCGCGCTGGCGGCACCCACCGGCAAGGCGGCGCAACGCCTCGGCGAAACACTGACGCGCGGACTGCCGCCGCTGCGCGCGCGCCTGCCCGCGGAACCCTGGGCGCCACTGCTCGATACGATCGCCGCGTTGCGACCGCAGACCCTGCATGCGCTGCTCGGCGCCCGCCCCGACCTCGACGCTTACACGGCCGGCCCCGGCGCGCCGCTGACGGCGGACCTGCTGGTGGTCGACGAGGCCTCGATGGTCGATCTGGCGCTGATGCGGCGCACCCTGGAAGCGTTGCGACCGGAGGCCGGTCTGATACTGCTCGGCGACGCCGAACAACTGGCTTCAGTCGAGGCCGGCTCGGTGCTGGCCGACCTGGTCGCAGCCGCCGAAACGGGCGCGAACGGCGTGCCAACCATCGCAGCCGCCGGTCGTTCAGCGGCATCCGGCGCCGCTATGGCCGGGGTGACGTCCGCCGCAGCGCCGCTGGCGGGTCACGTGCTGCGTCTGCGCACCGCGTGGCGCGCGTCCGGCGCCCTGCTCGATCTCGCCGCCGCGATCCGCACCGGCGATGCGGCGCGGGTGCGGGCGCTGACTGCCGATCCGGCGCACGCGCAGATCCTGCATGCCGCCACCCTTGCCGATGCCGCGGCCCTGGCGCGCGCCCTGCGCGACGCGATCGACCCGCCGCACGGTGCCGGCCTGTTCGATGATCTGCTGCAGGCGGCCAGCCCCGAGGCTGCGCTGACCGCGCTGCGCGGCGCCCGCGTGCTGACCGCGCTGCGCTCGGGCGCGTTCGGGCAGCGCACGATCAATCACCAGATCGACATCCTGCTGCGGCGGCGCTTCGGGCTGGACAGCGAGGACCCCTGGTACGCCGGCCGCCCGCTGCTGATCACCGCCGGCGAGCGCAGCCTGGGCCTGGTCAACGGCGATTTCGGCGTGGTGCATGCCGGCGACGACGGCCTGCCGCGCGCGTGGTTCGAGGATCCGGGAAGCCCGGAGCCGCGCGCCATGGCACCGCTGGCGCTGCCGGCACACGAAACCGCCTATGCGATGACCGTGCACAAGAGCCAGGGCTCGGAATTCGAACGAGTGCTGCTGATCCTGCCCTCGCTGCCGGGACGCGGGCTGAGCCGCGAGCTGCTCTACACCGGTGCCACGCGCGCGCGCAGCCGGATCGATCTGTGGGCCGGCGTGGGCGTGCTCGAGGCCGCGCTCGACACGCCGATGCAGCGCGCCAGCCGCCTGGCCGAACGCTTGCGCACGGATGCCGACGACAGCGCCGGGCGCTGACCGGGTCGCGGCATCTCAGCCGATGCGCTGCCAACGCCCGCCCGCCAGCTGGGCGACGCGGCCGTCGAGTTCGAGCAGGGCCAGCTCCGCGGCCAGTGCCGCGCTGCCGGCGCCGGTGCGTGCGCACAATTCGTCCAGCGCCGCGGGCAGATGACCCAGAGCATCCAGCAGTGCCATGGTCGATGTGCTGTCGGTGGTCACGGGCGCCCGGGACTCGGGTTCGGCATCGAGCCGGCTGCGCAACTCCGCCCCCAGTGCGCGCGCCGCCGGCGTGAGCGCGGCGATCACCTCGACGGGGTCCTCGACCAGCATCGCACCCTCGCGAATCAGCGCATGGCAGCCGCGCGCCAGCGGGTTGCCGATCGCACCCGGCAGCGCGAATACCTCGCGATCCAGTTCGACCGCCGCGCGCGCGGTGATCCGTGCCCCGGAACGGACGCCGGCCTCGACCACCAGCACGCCCAGCGCCAGTCCCGCCAGCACGCGGTTGCGCTGCGGAAAGTGCGCGGCCAGCGGCGGGCTGCCGGGCACGAACGGGCTGACCACGGCACCGCGCGCACTGATCGCCGCGGCCAGTTCGCGATGATGACGCGGATAGACGCGATCGGCACCGGTACCGATCACCGCCAGCGTACCGCCGGCGTGCCCCAGCGCGGCACGGTGTGCAGCCGCGTCCACGCCCTCGGCGAGACCGCTGGCAATGGTGAGTCCGGCGGCGGCCAGCGCGGCGGCAAACCGGCCTGCCAACGCCAGCCCGGCGGGTGTCGCCGCGCGCGCGCCGACCACCGCCACCTGCGGCCGCAGCAGCAGGGCCGCGTCGCCGACGATGAACAGCGCGATCGGGGCGCCGACGCCGGACTGCAGTTGCGGCGGGAAGTCGGCCTCGTCGCAGCACAGCAGCCGATGCCCCGGCTGCTGCAGCCAGGCGCGGTCGGCCGCAAGGCGCGCGCGATCAGGCGCCTCGATCCAGGCGCGCGCCGGCGCGGCCAGGATGCAGCCGGGCCGCCGCAGCGCCGCACGCGCGGCTGACGCCGAGCCATGCCGTGCCAGCAGCGCGCGCAGCGCGACCGCGCCCAGCCTCGGCGTGCGCAGCAGGCAAAGCCAGTCTTCGAGATCGGGGCGCGGATCCACGCGCGCCAGTCTGAAACGCAGACGGCGCGGCAGGAGCCGCGCCGTGGCGTCGGAATCGGACTACGCCCGGATCAGTCGGGCATGCGCAACTGGGCACCCAGATGGACCGGCTTGACGCCATCCATCACCAGCCCGTAGCTGACGTGGTCGAAGGTGCGGAAGATCATCACGTGGCCGATGAACTCGGCCGGCAGGGTCACTTCCTGGCCGAAGCTGCGCGCCTGGCTGGACGAGGCCACATCGTCGTGGATGCGATCACCGGACTGGTACATCGAGTAGGTCTGGCCATTGTCCACGCCCTCGTCCTTGCCCGCCGACAGTGCCACCACCTGATGCGGACCGACCGCGTCCATGGCGTCGGAAAAGGCGATCACGCGCATGTTCGGCGGCAGCGCCTTGGGCGCGTGCGGGTAGTAGTCGGAGTCGTAGGGATGCGTATCCAGCGGCAGGATGCGGTCGCCCTTGCGCAGCTCCACGTGCGACGACAGCGCCAGCAAGGTGGCCGGATCGCCACCGCGCAGCACCTCGACGGTGCCGATCACGGTGCCCTCGTAGCCCAGCGCGTGGCCGCTCGAAAGGCGATCGCGATCGGCATAGCCCATCTCGTCGCGATGCCAGGGACCGGAGTACATCTCGACGTTGCTGTCGAGCGATTGCGCGATCTGGTCGCGTGACCCGGCGTCCGGATGGAAGGTCAGGAAGACGTGGCTGGGGCGCACCACGGCGAAGTGCTCGCCGGGTTTGGCGTCCAGCCCGCGCACGTAGACGAACTGCCCGGCCACGCCGCGCAGCTGGTTTTCCTCGAACCCGACCACGTACGGGGCCTTGGCCAAGGCAGCGCGATCGGGAAATACCCGGGTGTCGACCAGGAACGGCTTCAATCCGGCCAGCGGCAGCGGTGCGATCGCTTCACCGAGATCGGTGCCGCGCACGCGCGGCTCGAGTCGCACCACGCCCTGGCCATTGCCGAGGTAGGCGAGATCGAGCACGTCGCCGGGGTAGATGCGGTGCGGATTCTTCACCTGCGGATTGGCCTGCCAGATTTCCGGCCACAGCCACGGCTTCCTGAGGAAGTGCGCAGAGATGCTCCACAGCGTGTCGCCTTTGCGCACGGTGTAGGAAGCCGGCGCGTTGGCACGCAGGTCCGACGTGGCGGCGAAAACGGCCAGCGAGCACAGCATGCCGGCGAGAAGCGCAAGGGATTTCTTAAGCATGGCTGGCAATTCCCCGTTCCCCCTAGGGTTTCTGGAGTGTAGCCCAGCCCGATAGCGCGGACAATCGCCGTCGGGACCCGCCTCGCGCCAGCCCCGGGACAGGCTTACAATGCGGAATACTAGGGGTGGAATGGCTTGCATTCCGCCGATCCGTCCGCAATTCCGCCCCGGAAACGACCATGGCCCAGCTCACGATTCTCGAATATCCGGATCCCCGCCTGCGCACCATCGCGCAGCCGGTGACCGTGTTCGACCCGGCGCTGAAACGGCTCGTGGCGGACCTGTTCGAGACCATGTACGCCGCGCCCGGCATCGGGCTGGCCGCCAGCCAGGTGGATGTGCATCGGCGGCTGCTGGTCGCCGACGTCAGCGAGGACAAGGACGACCCGCGCGTGCTGGTCAATCCGCGCATCCTCGAACGCGAAGGCGCACAGGTCTATCAGGAAGGCTGCCTGTCGGTGCCCGGCATCTTCGCCGACGTCGAACGCTCCAACCGCATCGTGGTGCAGGCGCAAGACGCCGAAGGCGTGCCCTTCACGCTCGAGACCGACGGCCTGCTGGCGGTTTGCATCCAGCACGAGATGGACCATCTCGACGGCAAGCTGTTCGTCGACTATCTCTCGCCGCTCAAGCGCGCGATGGTCCGCAAGAAGCTCGAAAAGCAGCGCCGACAGGCTGCGCCTGCGGCCGCCTCGGCCTGAGGCTTCCCATGTCCGATCGCCTGCGCGTGGTGTTCGCCGGAACACCGGAGTTTGCCGTGCCCTGCCTCGAGGCCTGCCGCGCCGCCGCCGGGGTCGAGCTGGTCGCCGTCTACACGCAACCCGATCGCCCCGCCGGTCGCGGCCGGCGGCCGGCGATCAGTGCGGTCAAGCGGGTGGCGCTGACCTCCGGATGGGTGATCGAGCAGCCCGAATCGCTGAAGACCGCCGCCGCGCAGCAGCGCCTGCGCGAGCTGGCGCCGGACCTGCTGGTCGTGGTGGCCTATGGCCTGATCCTGCCGCGCGCGGTGCTGGCGGTTCCGCGTCTGGGCTGCTGGAACGTGCACGCCTCGCTGCTGCCGCGCTGGCGCGGCGCGGCGCCGATCCAGCGCGCCCTGCTCGCCGGCGATGCCGAGACCGGCGTCTGCCTGATGCGGATGGAAGCGGGCCTCGATACCGGCCCGGTGCTGCTGACGCGACGCACGCCGATCGCTGCCGACGACACCGGCGGCCGCCTGCACGATCGCCTGGCCGCACTCGGTGCCGTCGTGCTCGGCGAAGGTCTGGCCCGCGTCACGCGCGGCGAAGCGCTCGCGGCCCGGCCGCAACCCGACGTCGGCATCACCTATGCGCACAAGCTGGACAAGGCCGAGGCCGCGCTCGATTTCGGCGAGCCCGCCGCGGCACTGGCACGCAAGGTGCGTGCCTTCGATCCCTGGCCGGTCGCCGAGGCCGTGCTCGCCGGCGAGCGCCTGCGCGTGTGGGCCGCGGTGGCGCTCGCCGGCCGCGCGGACGCGGCGCCCGGCACGCTGCTCGGCGCCGGCCGCGACGGTCTCGACCTCGCCACCGGCGACGGCATCCTGCGCATCACAAGGGTGCAACGTGCCGGCGGCCGACCCGTACCGGTAGCGGATTTTCTTAACGCGCGCCCCAGCCTGCGCAGCCGCGCATGAACGATCCGCGCGCACTCGCGGCCCTGGCGCTGGCCGAGGTGGCACTGCGCGGAGCCTCCTTGCGCGAGGTGCAGGCGCGCACCGCGCCGGCACTGGCCGACCCGCGCGATCGCGCCCTGCTTGCGGCGCTGCTCCACGAAGGCGCGCGCTACTGGCTGCGCTACGACGCGCTGCTGGCGCGCCTGCTCGAACGTCCGCTGCGTACGCGGTTGCCGGCGCTGCACGCGCTGCTGATCCTGGGCCTGGTGCAGATCGAGCGCATGCGCCTGCCGGAATACGCCGCGGTCGCGGCCACCGTGGAGGCCGCGCGCGCGCTCGGCCACGGTCACCAGTCCGGGCTGATCAACGCGGTGCTGCGACGTTTCCTGCGCGAACGCGCCGCGCTCACGGCCGCGCTCGACGCCGATGCGACCACCCGCCATGCGCTGCCGGGCTGGCTGCTGGAAGCGATCGAGCGCGACTGGCCCGATTCGGCCGCCGCCGTGCTGGCGACGATCAATGTCGAGGCACCGCCGACGCTGCGCGTCAATCGCCGCCGCGCCGATCGCGATACGACGATCGCCGCGCTCGCCGCCGCCGGTCACGCCGCGCGTGCGCATCCCTGGCTGCCTGATGCCGTGCTGCTCGACGCCAGCACCGACGTCACCCGCCTGCCCGGCTGGAGCGAGGGTGCGATCGCGGTCCAGGACGGCGCCGCGCAGATCGCCGCCGGTCTGCTCGATGTGACGCCGGGCCTGCGCGTGCTCGACGCCTGCGCGGCGCCCGGCGGCAAGACCTGTCATCTGCTTGAGCGCACCGACCTCGATCTGCTTGCGCTCGACCGCGAACCGGAACGCCTGGCCCGCATCGCCGCCAATCTCGAGCGCCTCGGCCTGACCGCGATCCTGCGTGCGGGCGACGCCGCGCAGCCGGCGGCGTGGTGGGACGGACGTCCCTTCGATCGCATCCTGCTCGATGCGCCGTGTTCGGCGACCGGCGTGCTGCGCCGGCAGCCGGACGTGCGCCTGCACCGGCGCGCGACCGACATGGCGACGCTGGCGCAGGCCCAGCGCGGACTGCTCGATGCGCTGTGGCCGCTGCTGGCGCCGGGCGGGCGCCTGCTGTATGCGACCTGTTCGCTGCTGCGCGCCGAAAACAGCGCCGTCACCACCGCATTCGCCGCCCGCCATGGCGACGCCGAAGGCGTGCCGATCGTGCTGCCCGCGGGTCGCGCCGACGGCCCCGGCTGGCAGATCCTGCCCGGCGAGGACGGTCTCGACGGCATGTACTATGCCGCGTTCACCAAGCGTGCCGGCAGCGGTCCGGTGTGCTGATCCACGAGGCACGAGCGAGCCGATGCGCGTCAACGTGATCGTCTGGGACAACGGCTTCGGCCTGACCCGTCACCTGCGCCTGCTCGGCGGCGCGCTGACCGCCGCCGGCCATCAGGTGCACGTCAGCGCCCTGCGTCGCGGCAAGCTGCGCAAGATCCTGCGCCCGTGGAAGCTGCGCGCGCGCATCGCCTGGCAGCATCTGTGCGGCGACGACCCGTGCCGGCGCTACGACCTCAACATCATGATCGAACACGTGCGCCCGGAATATGCGCCGATCGCGCGTCGCAACGTGCTGCTGCCGCATCCGGAATGGTTCCTCGACAGCGACCGTGGCGCGCTGCCGATCATCGATCAGGTATTCGCGCAGACCCGGCACGCACTGACGCTGTTCGAGCAGCTCGGTTGCCGCGTCACCTACACCGGCTTCACCAGCGAGGATCGCCTCGATCGCGCGGTGCCGCGCGAGCGCGCTTTTTTCCATCTCGCCGGGCGCAGCCAGAACAAGGGTACCGAGCGCCTGCTGGCGCTGTGGCGGCGGCATCCGGAATGGCCGCGGCTGACCGTGGTCCAGAACCCGCGTACGGCATTGCCGGGCGCCGTCGCCGCCAACATCGATCATCGCGTGGACTATCTCGACGATGCCGAGCTGCAACGCCTGCAGAACGCACACGCATTCCATCTGTGTCCGTCGGAAACCGAGGGCTTCGGCCATTACATCGTCGAGGCGATGGGCCTGGGCGCACTGGTGATCACCCTCGACGCACCCCCGATGCACGAACTGGTGACGCCCGAGCGCGGCCTGCTGGTGACCGCCGGCCGCACCGGCACCCAGAATCTGGCGACGACCTATTTCTTCGACGAAGCCTCGATGGAGGCCGCCGTGGCACGCGCCCTGGCGCTGGATGACGCGACGATCACGCGCCTGGGCACGGCCGCGCGTGCCTGGTTCGAGAGCAACGACGCGGCGTTCCGTGCCCGCCTCGATGCCGCCGTGCGCGCGGCGGCCGCAGACTGAGACCTCAGACCGGCTGCGCGTGCATCCAGCGCAGCGTCTCGGCGAAGGCGATCGGCGGCAGCGCGCCGATGCAAGCGCGCAGGCGCGCATCCGACCCGACCAGGCGCCGCACCTCGTGGCTGCGCACGAAGGCGGGGTTGACCCGCACCTCGATCGCGTAGCCGGCGATCTCGGCCATCATCGCCAGCACCTCGGCCAGCGTGCAGGCGCGGCCGCTGCAGAGGTTCAGCACCGCGCCCGCCGGCGCCGCCTCGAGCAGCCGCGCATACGCCGCCGCCACCGTGCGCACGTCGAGAAAATCGCGGGCGACGTCGATGTTGCCGAGCTCGATCGCGCGCGCGCCGCGACGGAAGTGGTCGACGATCTTCGGAATCAGGAACTGCGCGTCCTGGCCGACGCCGGTGTAATTGAACGGCCGTACCAGGGTGATCGGCAGACGGTCGAGCCACAGCCGCGCCATGTGCTCCATGGCGAGCTTGCTGACCGCGTAGTCGTTGCTCGGCGCCGGCGGCGTGTCCTCGTCGATCGGCTCGACACCGGCATTGCCGTAGACATTGGCGCTGCTGGCGAGGATCACCGCGCGCGGCGCGCGCGGCAGCGCTGCCAGCGCAGCCAGCAGGTTGCGGGTGCCGGCGACATTGACTCGATACAGCGATTCGACGTCGTCGTGCGCCACGAAGGCGATCGCGGCGAGATGGATCACGGCGTCGGGTACGGCCGCGTGCACCGCCGCATTCAGTGCGTCGCGATCGAGTAGGTCCACCGGCTGCTCGGCACCGGAATGCGTCTGCGCCAGACCGATCACCTCGTGGCCGGCGGCCTCCAGTTCGCGGCGCACGTAGCGCCCGGTGAAGCCGCTATGCCCCGTCAGCAGGACCCGGCGCCGCGCCGGCTCAGTGCGAGAAGCCATGCGCGACCCGCCGCAGATCCGCCTCGATCATCATCGCGCACAACTGCTCCAGCGTGGTCTGCGGTGCCCACTCGAGCTCGGCGCGCGCACGCGCGCCGTTGCCGATCAGCAGATCGACCTCGGCCGGGCGATGGAAGCGGGGATTGACACGCACCAGCACGCGGCCGCTGCGCGCATCGACGCCGGTCTCGTCGAGGCCGGCGCCGCGCCAGACCAGCTCGAAACCGACGGCGTGAAAGGCCATGGTCACGAAATCGCGCACGCTCTCGGTACGACCGGTGGCCAGCACGTAGGTTTCCGGCACGGCCGCCTGCAGCATGCGCCACATGCCCTCGACATACTCGCGGGCATAGCCCCAGTCGCGCTTGGCATCGAGGTTGCCCAGCTCGAGCACGTCGAGCCGGCCGAGCTTGATGCGCGCGGCGGCGTCGGTGATCTTGCGGGTGACGAATTCGCGCCCGCGCAGCGGCGACTCGTGATTGAACAGGATGCCGCTGGCACCAAAGATGCCGTACGACTCCCGGTAGTTGACCGTGGCCCAGTGCGCGAACAGCTTGGCGACGCCGTACGGACTGCGCGGATAGAACGGCGTGCGTTCGTCCTGCGGCACGCTCTGCACCTTGCCGAACATCTCCGACGTCGAGGCCTGGTAGTAGCGGATGCCCGGATCGACCGCGCGGATCGCCTCGAGGAGGTTCAGCGCGCCGATGCCGGTGATGTGCGCGGTCGTCACCGGCTGGTCGAAGGACACGCCGACGAAGCTCTGCGCGGCCAGGTTGTAGACCTCCTGCGGACGCCATTGCTGCAGCAGACGCATGCTGCAGCCGGGATCGGTGAGGTCGTATTCGACCAGCGTCAGCTGCGGATGCTCGGCGACGCCGAGTTCCTCGATGCGCCAGAAGTTGACCGAGCTGGTGCGGCGGTAGGTGCCGACCACGCGGTAGTCCCTGGCCAGCAGCAGTTCGGCGAGATAAGCCCCGTCCTGGCCGGTGATGCCGGTGATCATGGCGGTTTTCATCGATTGCCCTCTGCAAGATTTCGTGTCGGTGACGACGCCGGCTGCGCGAGTGAACCCCATGGAACGCATGCTGGGAATGACCGCGGCGTGAGCTTCCTGGACTCGGCTCGCGACATTCGCCATCGACTTCGTTTCGCTGAGTGCCGTTTCGCCTGATGCTTCGTGATCTCGGTTCCGCATTTCCGCTGCGGCACGCCGACATGCCTAGTTTGACATGCAGCGGGAATCCACCGACAGAATCAGGCCATGCGTGCGCGGTGTCCGGGCGGAAGCGTCACCCGCTGCGCCGTCAACGCGAACGATCGTTGCGCGTTGATTCACGAACGAGACAGTGTTGGGACGTGGGTCCGATGCATACTCGTGCCTGCACGAGCAGCATGCCCGCGTGATCGCGAGTATGGTGCGCAGCGTAACCTGGGATCCAGCGCATGGCCTCCGTCAATCTGGTGTTTCGGGATAACGGCTACGGCCTGTCGCGGGACTTCCGTCTGCTGGCGGGGGCCCTGCGTCGCCAAGGTTGCGACGTGGCGGTCACGGCACTCGGCATGGAGCACGAACGCTGGCGGCGCAGCAAGCGCATCCGTACCTATGTCCGCGCCCAGCGCTTCGTCCACCGCATGGGCCTGCGCGTGAAGCCGCCGCGGCAGTTCGATCTCAACGTGATGTTCGAACACGTCTGGCCTGATCGCCTGCTGCACGCCCGGCGCAACGTCGCGCTGCCCAATCCCGAATGGTTCGATCACCGCGATCTGCGCTATCTGCCACAGATCGATTCTGTCTGGGCCAAATCCAGTCACGCGCTGGGCATCTTCGAGCAATTGGGTTGCCACGCCCTGCGTCTGGGTTTCGACAGCGAGGACCGATTTGATCCGGCCGTGCGTCGCGAGCGCAGCTTCTTCCATCTTGCCGGCGCCAGCCGCACCAAGGGCACGCGCCGGCTGATCGAG
>JAGWPB010000099.1 GCA_028870665.1 Lysobacteraceae bacterium | reverse complement strand
CGATCGAGCGCCAGTGCATGGCGCGAAACGGCGAGTCCGCAGCCAGCGTCCGATGCGCCTGCCAGGCCGCTTCGCGCTGGGCGGCCGTTGCCGCCGGCGCGCCCAGGGGTCGTGCGGCCGTCGCCGGCAGCACGATCGAGGCCAGTACAGCAATGAATGAAATCAGGGACAGGCGGGGCATGGCGGATCTCGCGCGGAACGATGGCCAAGCCTAGTGCAATCGGGTGCACGAATGCTCGCCGCAAACGCGGCGGCCGCGATTGGTCTTGCGGGCGTCCGCCACGTTGGCCGCGGACCGTCCGGCAGCGCCCCGGTCATCCGGCCGCGGCGCTTCGCCGCGGCATGGGGCTTCACCACCGCGTGCGCTTTCTTGGAACTTAACGGGGCCGGCGTTATCCTGATTGTTCCCCATCGGGAAATGCGTTCACGCGACGCTGCCCATGCGTGCGCTATTCCGCCCCCGAGCCGCAGTCCCACGAGGTGATTTCATGCGCACGTTTGTCCTTCCTGTCGCCGCTGCCGCGGCGCTGCTGCTGGCAGGATGCGGCGGTCCGTCGTCATCGGCACCCGGCGCCACGGACGCCACGCCGGCAAAGGCCAGTGCCATCACCGGCACGGTCAGTCTGGATCCGCCGCGCATCCTGAGCGGGCAGGCGCGGCTCGACCTGTCGCTGGTCGACATGAGCGTGCAGCCGCAGGTGGCGATCGCCAGCAAGACCATCATGCCGGTGGGCACCCTGCCGCTGCAGTTCAGCCTCGAGTTCAATCCGCAGCAGATCAATCCGCAGGACCTTTACGTGGTGCACGCCACGATGGAGGACGGCGATCGCCACTTCGATACCGCCATCGCCTATCCGGTGCTGACCAAGGGCCAGCCGCGCTCCATCGCCATCCAGCTGCACGCCGAGCCGACGGCGGGTGACAAGGCGCTGGCCGGCTTCGAGGCGCTGAAGGGCAGCATCGGCGGCATGAAGTACACCGAAGGCTCGGCGGCGACCGAGACGGTCTCGCGCGGATGGCAGACCTTCCGTGACGCCAAGGGCGACATCCGTTTCATCCGCGAGCGCGAGGATGCCGGCGACAAGGGCTACACGCGCACCGATTTCGCCTACCTCGACGGCAAACCGTGGGTGGTGGTGCAGGAGCGGCTCGCCAGCAGCGCCGCGCGCAAGCCCGAAAGCGTCACGCGCGCCGGCTGGGACGATCAGGGCCATCTGATCCTGCACCGCCGGCTCGTCGCGGGGGCGAACTCGACGCTCGGCACCGATCAGGCCCAGGCGCTCTACAGCGACGCCGAGGCGATGCTCAAGCAGGCCGGGGCGGGCAGGAAATAGTCCGGCCGGCCGGTTCGCGCGACGCAGCAAAAAGCCCCGCGATGCGGGGCTTTTTGCTGGCCGCCGGTGCCGGTGCCGGCCCCGGCGAGGTGCACGCGGCATCCGCTCAGAACGCGAACTGCACGCCCAGGTTCAGCGCGTTGATCTTCTGGCTGGAATCGTTGAAGCGACCGTTGTAGGCGACGTAACCGGTCAGCGTCGGGCTGAAGCGGGCCATCACGCCGAGGCTGGCGGTGTACCAGTTGCGGTCCGGGGTGAAGCCCGGCAGGGTGAAGCTGCCGGCCATGGTCAGCAGACCGGCCGAGACGTTGATCGGGTTGGCGTCGGCGTCATGCGCATACGCCACCGAGGCAAACGGACGCAGGCTCATGTCGCCCATGTCGTAGCGGCCCTCGAGCTGCCAGCCGAGCTGGCCGACCGTGGAGGTGCGCTCGATGCGACCGAAATACATCGCGCTGGAGTCGCTGCCGTTCTCGTTGTAGCCGTTGATCTTGACCTGCTGCCGGGTCAGGCTGAGCAGCGGGCCGGTGCGGAAGCCGCCGAGATCGAACCAGTAACCGGTGGACACGTTGAACGCCGTCTGCGAACCGGCGGTCTTGCCCGACTCGCTGCGCAGCGCGGCGCCGATCTGGAAGCTGCGCGTGATCTGGTTGAGGTTGAGCGTGCCGAAGCTGGCGCTGCCGCTGATCCAGAAGTTGTCCATGCGATAGGCACCGTAGCCGCTCAGCAGCAGGTCCTGGGTCTTGAAGCCGCCGGCGCCGTTGTCACCGACATTCTGGTTGGCAACGCCCATGGCGAAGCCGACCGACAGCGCGTCGCTGGCACGCGCATCGGCGCCCAGCGTCAGCACGCTGTCGTTGGCACTGGCGCGCGGATTGTTGGAGCCGGCATTGAAGCGCTGATGGGCATAGTCGTAATTGGCGAAGAAGCGCACGCCCGAAGGCGCCGAGCCGCGGCCGTCGGCCATCAGCTGGCCGTCGATGGCGCGCTGGTGCGCGTCATACAGCGCCAGCGGCGCCTCGGCCAGCAGCGACTGCTGCCCCGGCGCGTTGATGATCGATTCGACGTACTGCGCCAGCGCCGCATGCGCGGCCGTGGTCGGATGCACGCCGTCGGCGAACAGGTAGGTGTTCTGGGTGCCGGCGGCATAGGTATAGGGCGCGCCCGACCCGGCCGGGCCGCACTGCAGCGAGCTCGAGTTGGCGCCGCAGGCCGGCGTGGTGACGTTGGTGAAGCCGTAGGCCTGCGGATTGGCCATGATCTCGTTGAGCACGGCGAAGGCGTTGACCGGAATGATGTTGAGCGGGCCGGAATACTGCGCCAGCCCGGTGTTGAGCGCACTGTTGAAAGTGACCGATAGTCCGGTCAGCGCGGCGGAACCGGCCGCGCCCTGGGCCGTGCCCGACGGGGTCAGGCCGATGTTGGGCAGGTTGAACACCAGCACATAGCGCGCGCCCGCGCCCTGCAGCTGCGCCAGCATGCCGATCTCGCCCTGCGCGGCGGCGATGATGGCGGCCTGCGCCTGCGCGGGCGTTTGGCCGCCGATGCCGGCGACATAGGCGTTGTAGAAAATGTCGTTGGCGCCGCCCCATACCGAATACAGCGCGTTGGGGTCGGCCTTGCCGCCGGTGGCCGACAGATACTGCGCCAGCTGCATCGGCAGCAGCGGTACGCTGGACGGCGTGCCCGGCGAATTGTTGATGATGCCGGCACCGCCGAAGGCGAAGTCGCCGCCGCCGAGAACGGACGGATTCAGCGCCAGTCCGTAGTAGCTGGCGATGTTTTCAACCGCCACCGTGCCCGGATTGGTGGTGAAGCGCGAGCGCGGGCCGCCCAGCGCCAGCGACAGATCACCGTTGTCGCTCAGGCTGTCGCCAAACACGAAGATGTTGTCAAACGGCGCCGCCTCGGCGGTGACGACCGTGCCCAGGGCAAGCGCACCGGCAATGGCCACGGCGAGAGTTCGGGTACGCAACATGGGAATCTCCTTGGAGTTGATGCTTGTTAGTCGTGATGGACCGGGCAGAGCCGCGCCAGTGTCACAGAGGCGCATCGCCGCGGCACGGTAATCCAATCCGTACGCAGGCGCATGCTGCACTGCCTCACGAATTCGGGCCGCGCGGGAGTCAAAGCGCTACCCCTGACGTTTGTGCCCAACCCGCCCTCCGGCTACGCCCCGGCGACCGACACCTCGATCTACGACGCCATGGGCCAGCGGGTCGCGGTGCAGCAGACCCAGGAACGGGGTCAGGTTCACTTACTGCGGCGCGCGCGGTGTGCGGGGCGGATGCCTGGACGCCACGCATCCGGCGACAGGGCGCATGACGAAACCAACGGCAGTGGTGGCCGCACCCACGGCCGACGACATGACGATGTGCTCGATGCCGAGAGCGCCGAAGAGGATGCCTGAGACGAGGATCGCGTAACATGATGGCGACCGCCCTGGAGTCCGCCATGAGTCTGCCTGTGACCTCGAAACAGGAAGTCGCGCAGTTGCTGGCGCAGTTGCCGGATGACGCCACGCTGGAAGACATCCAGTACCACGTGTACGTGCTGGAAAAAATCCGGCGCGGGCGGGCAGACATTGCCGCGGGGCGCGGCCATACCCACGAGCAGGCGCGTGAGCGATTGGCGCGGTGGTTGCCGCGCTGATCTGGTCGAGCGAATCGCTCGACGACATTGACGCGATTGCCCAGTTCATCAGTCGCGATTCACCGCATCACGCGCAACGCGTGGTGGAAGGGTTGTTCGAGCGAGGCAGGAACGGGGTCAGGTTCACTTCCATGGCCGCATCGCGGGTATCCATCTCGCTGTGCTGTCCGCACCCGTTGACCGCAACGAGGCCAGGCTCAGTGATTGCGGGGCGGGCGGTGCGCGGGGCGGATGCCGGCGAAGCGCCGGGTCTTGGCCTCAACCCAGGCGCGAAAGTCATCGTGGCCCAGGGCGCGTTGTTGCTGCAGATAGTCGCGGATGCCATCCAGCTCGCCGTCGGCCAGCGTTTCGCGCAGCAGGGCTTGATAGGCGGCGCCTCGTTCGTGGACGGTGCGGCCCAGGGCCGTATAGGCGGGGTGGGGCGTCAGCAACGAGTCGTCGCGATCACCGCAGTGGGTTGCGCAGCTGGACCATGGGTAGCCTGCGGGGTCGTCGGTCATGCGCGCGCGGACCGGATTGAGGTCGATATAGCGGTAGCAGCGCAGCATGTAACTTTCGCTGTCGACCAGGCAGGCTTTGTAGCGGCCTTCCCATAACGTGCCGGTTCGCCGGTGTCGGGCGTTGAACTGACCCACGTATTGACGCCCCAGCTTCTGCATGAGGCGCGGGATTGCGCCGGCCATGGGCGGGGTGACGAGCAGATGGACATGGTTGTCCATCAGAACGTAGGCGTGGAGCGCGCAGCGCGTGTCGGGCAGGGCCTCGTGCAGCAGGTGCAAATAGCAGTGTCGATCGTGGTCGTCGAGGAAGCAGGGCAGGCGGTTGTTGCCGCGCTGGACGACATGCTGCGGAATACCGGCAAGGTCGAAGCGCGGTTGGCGTGCCATGCGGCCAGTTTTGTCGCTGGCACGGCGCGGCGGAACCTCCGAATGCCGATGGAGCGGGTCGGATTCCTGCCCGGCCGCGGGCCGACAAGCGAACCGGACCCCGTCAGTGCTGGCAGCGCGGACAGTCGAACGTCGAGCGCTGGCCGACACGGGTCACCCGGATCGGCGTGCCGCAGACCTTGCACGGTTCGCCGGCGCGGCCGTAGACGAACAGCTCCTGCTCGAAGTAGCCCGGTGCGCCGTCGGGTGCAAGGAAATCGCGCAGGGTGGTGCCGCCGCGGGCAATGGCGTGGGC
>JAGWPB010000098.1 GCA_028870665.1 Lysobacteraceae bacterium | reverse complement strand
ATCATCTTCTTCTGGGTCGCGCGCATGGTGATGGCGACCACCTACTTCGTCGGCCGCAATCCGGATGGCACGTACACACCGGAACGACTGGCATTGAAGGACCGCGTGCCGTTCCGCGAGGTCTACATCAACGCCATCGTGCGCGACGCCGAAGGCCAGAAGATGTCCAAGTCCAAGGGCAATACCATCGATCCGCTGGACCTGATCGACGGCATCGGCCTCGAGGACCTGGTGCAGAAGTCCACCGCCAGCCTGCTGATCCCGCAGGTGCGCGCCAAGGTCGAAAAGCGCATCCGCAAGGACTATCCGGACGGCATCAAGGCGGTCGGCACCGACGCGCTGCGCTTCACCTTCGCCGCGCTGGCCACGCACGGGCGCACCATCAACTTCGATCTGAAACGCGCCGAGGGCTACAGGAACTTCTGCAACAAGCTGTGGAACGCCGCGCGCTTCGTGCTGATGAACACCGAGGGTTTCCAGGCCAGCGGCGAGCCGCCGCTGGCGACGGCTGCGGAGAAGTGGATCTACGTGCGCTTCTGGGACGACATGCGCAGCGTCGAGGAGAACTTCGCCGCCTACCGCTTCGATCTCCTCGCCCAGGATCTCTACCGGTTCGTCTGGAACGACTACTGCGACTGGTTCGTCGAGTTGGCCAAGCTGGCGCTCAACGGCAACGATGCGGCCGCCGCTCGTTCCACGCGCCACACCCTGCTCTACATCCTCGAAGGCATCCTGCGCGCGCTGCATCCGATCACGCCTTTCGTCACCGAGGAGATCTGGCAGGAAGTCGCGCCGCGGCTGGGCTTGACCCGGGCCAGCATCCTCGAGCGGCCGTATCCATGCATCGAACCGCATCCCGAGCAGCTGTCTGGCACGGCGCTGGAAGATTTCCAGGCGCATACGCGCCGTTACCCGCCTGAATCGACGCAGATCAACACGCTGATCATCGCCGTCAGCGAGGTGCGCAGCCTGCGCAGCCAGCTGGGCGTGTCGCCGGCGCGCGCGGTGCCGCTGCTGATCGAGGGATCCATGGACGATCCCGGCATGTTCGGGGGCGTCGCAACGATGCTGCAGGCGCTGTGCCGCATCGAGCGTATCGATGTGCTGCCTGCGGATGCCACGCCGCCGCCCTCGGCCGCCGCGCCGCTGTTCGGCGCCGTGGTCCACATCCCCCTCGCCGGCCTGATCGACCTCGACGCCGAACGCGCTCGCGTCGCCAAGGAGCTCAAGCGGATCGAAGGCGAGATCGCCAAGTGCCAGGCCAAGCTGGGCGGCGCCACCTTTGTCGCCAACGCGCCGGCGGCGGTGGTCGCGCTGGAACGCCAGCGCCTGACCGACTGGAGTGCTCAGCTCGCGGCGCTGCGCGAGCAGGCGGCGCGGCTGGGCGGCTAGGCGCCCGCATCGATCACCCGCGCGTCCGTGCCCGCCTGCGGTCAATCCGCGGGCGGGCCGTCGCCGTCGTCCGCGGGCAGCAGATCGAACGCCATCACGATGGCGTCCTCGCGGGCGCGCCGTGCCGGGTAGTAGTTGGGACGGCGGCCGATCTCGACGAAACCGGCGCGGCGATAGATCGCGACCGCGCGCACGTTGCTGGGGCGCACTTCGAGAAACACGCGCTTGGCGCCGTGCCAGCGTGCCAGATCCACCAGCCGCCGCAGCAGGCGGCGCCCGTGACCGCAGCCCTGCTCGGCCGGCGCGACGCAGACATTGAGCACATGCGCTTCCTCGGCGGCGACCGACAGCACGCCGTAGCCGATCATGCGCCCTTGCTGCTCGAGCACCCAGCAGGCGTAGCCGGCGTTGAGGCAGTCGCGGAAGATGCCCAGCGTCCACGGAAATTCGTAGGCGCGCGCCTCGATCTGCGCGACCGCGTTGAGATCGTCACGACGCATCGGCCGCAACTGCGGTGCCTGCGGGGCGACCACGGCTACCATCTCAGTCAGCCTCCTCGAGCGAGCGGCGCAGGGTTTTCAACGCGCGCCACAGACTGCGCTTGCGCGCCGGCTCGGCCAGCAGCAGTGCGGGCGCCTCGACGCCGATCACGCAGGCGGCCTGCTGCTCGGCCGCGCTGAGCGCGCGGCCCAGAGTTTGCAGCGCCTCCTGGCCGAACGCGAGATAGGCCCGCGCGCGCGGCGGTGGCACGGCCGCATCCACCTCCAGCCACGGCGCCCGCTGCAGTGCGGCCGGCAGGCAGGCAACGGCCGCGCGCAGCAGTGCCTGCTGGCGTGCATCGGCGGCGCTGCCTGCCGGCAGCAACAGCAGCAGGACGATGCGTTCATCGCCAGCGGCCGGCGCCGACTCCACCGCGGCAATCGGCGGCCGCGCAGGGGTCGCTGCCGGTGTACGCCGCGACCCGCGCAGCGCCAGCGGCATCACACCGAGCGCGCGCAGTGTGCGGTCGCGTGCCGCCGCATCGAGCCGGCGCACCCCGGCGGCGGTCACGGCGAGTCGACCGGCGGCATGGCGGGGCGCCGCTGGCGGCGGCGTGCGGCGGCGCGTCCCCACAGCGTCAGCACCGGCCCGGACAGCACATACAGCACGGCAATGCCGAACAACACCCGCGGCGGGTCCAGCGCCAGTCCGATCAGCACCAGCAGCACGGTCAGGATCGTCACGAACGATACGCGATCGCTGACCGGCCAGCTCTTGAAGCTGAAGTAGCGGATGCGGCTGACCATCAGCAGACCGGCCGAGACGGCGATGAAAGGCGTGACGAACACCAGTTCGCGGCCGTCGAGGCCCAGTGTCTCGGCACCCCAGACGTAGCTCATCGCCAACCCGGCCGCCGCCGGGCTGGCCAGCCCCTGGAAGTAGCGCTTGTCGGCCATGCCGACCTGGGTGTTGAAGCGCGCCAGCCGCAACGCGGCGCAGGCGGCGTACAGGAACGCAGCGGTCCAGCCGACCTTGCCCCACACCGGCCCGTAGGCCTGGAGGTGCGCCAGCGACCACGTGTAGAGCACCAGCGACGGCGCCAGACCGAAGCTGATCAGATCCGACAGCGAGTCGTACTGCACGCCGAACTCGCTCTGCGTGCCGGTCAGGCGCGCCACGCGGCCATCCAGCCCATCGAGCACGCCGGCGACGAACACAGCCACCACGGCGTCGCTGTAGTGCCCGCCGATCGCGGCGATGATCGCGTAAAAGCCCGCGAACAGCGCGCCGGTGGTGAACAGGTTCGGCAGCAGGTAAATGCCGCGCCGCGGGCGCACCGGCGGGGGGGAGGCAGCGTTCATGATCGTCCCGGACTGGCGTTGCGGCGAGTGTAAACCAAGGCCGTGCCGTGGCCGGGCCCGGCGGACCGCGCGATCCGTCCGTCCGCAGGACGTGATTCGGCGCGCAACCACGCGGCCGGCGGCGCTGGTAAAGTCGGCGCCATCCGCCCAGCCCGGGAGTGCTCCCATGCGCCGTACCGCCATCCTGCTCGCGCTGCTGCTGGTTACACCGCTGGCCTCGGCCCAGGTCTACAAATGGACCGATGCCAAGGGCGTGGTGCATTACTCCGACGTGCCGCCTGCGCAAGGGGTGAAATACAAAAACATGCACATGTCACTGACCGGCGGATCCGCACCTGCGGCCGCGACGTCCGCATCGCCGGCGGCGGCGGCATCACCCGTCGATGCGGGCGCGGCACCCGCCAGTGCCCGGACCGTCGCGGACAACCCCGAAAACCGCGCCAAACTCTGCGCCCAGTTGCGACAGAATTACACGCTGCTCAAGGGCAGCCAGCCGCTGACCCGGGACAATGCCAAGGGGCAGAAGCAGCTGGTTTCCGAACAGCAGCGCACCCAGGACATGGTCAATACCCAGAAGCAGCTGCAGCAGTATTGCGGCGGCTGACCTCGCGGGCGATCTCTTCGCGCAGACGCCCTGCGCCGCACACCGGCGCGCGAGTCGCCATTACAATTCCGCCTCACACCGCGGAATGACCCCATGCGACTCAGCCGCTTTCACCTTGCCACCGTCAAGGAAACCCCCTCTGACGCCGAAATCGTCAGCCATCGGCTGATGCTGCGCGCAGGCATGATCCGCAAGCTGGCTTCCGGCATCTTCACCTGGACGCCGCTGGGCCTGCGCGTGCTGCGCAAGGTCGAGACGGTGGTGCGCGAGGAAATGCAGCGCGCCGGCGCGATCGAGCTGCTGATGCCCTCGGTGCAACCGCGTGAACTGTGGGACGAAACCGGGCGCTGGCAGAAATTCGGTGGCCTGCTGCTCAAGCTGAAAGACAGCAAGGAGCAGGAATACTGCTACGGTCCGACCCACGAGGAAGTGATCACCGATTTCGCCCGTCACGAGCTCAAGAGCTACCGCCAGCTGCCGGTGACTTTCTTCCAGATCCAGACCAAGTTCCGCGACGAGATCCGCCCGCGCTTCGGGGTGATGCGCGCGCGCGAATTCCTGATGAAAGATGCCTATTCGTTTCATCTGACCGCCGAATGCCTGGCGCGCGAATACCGGAACATGTTCGACGCCTACACGCGCATCTTCACCCGGCTGGGCCTGCGCTTTCGCGCGGTGCAGGCCGATACCGGCGCCATCGGCGGCAATGCCAGCCACGAGTTTCACGTGCTGGCTGACTCCGGCGAGGACGCGATCGCGTTTTCCGACAGCTCGGACTTCGCCGCCAATGTCGAACTGGCCGAAGCACTCGCGCCGGCGGCGCCGCGGCCCGCGCCCGCCGCCGCGCTGACGCGGGTCGCCACGCCGACTCAGAAAACCATCGCCGAGGTGGCCGGTCTGCTCGGCGTCGCGCCTGCGCAGTGCGTCAAGACCCTGCTGGTGCGCGGCCGCGACGGCCTGGTCGCGCTGTGCGTGCGCGGCGATCACGAGATCAACGAGATCAAGGCGGCCAAGCTGGACGAGCTGCCGGGCGAATCGGTGCTGGCCAGCGAGGCCGAGATCGTCGCCGCCACCGGCACACGGCCCGGCTTTCTGGGACCGGTCGGACTGGCCGGGAACATCCCGGTGATCGTCGACCGCAGCGCGGCGGCGCTGGCCGACTTCGTCTGCGGCGGCAATGCCGAAGGCGCTCATTGCACCGGCGCCAACTGGGACCGCGACGCGCGCATCACCCGCATCGCCGATCTGCGCAAGGTCGTCGCCGGCGACCCGTCGCCCGACGGTCGCGGCACGCTGGCGATCGCCCGCGGCATCGAGGTCGGCCACGTGTTCCAGCTCGGCCGCAGCTACGC